>NZ_JBEXUX010000063.1:0-58272 GCF_040629175.1 Embleya sp. NPDC005971
CCGGGCCACGAAGTCTTTGTTTTGCGGCTCCGCCGCTCTCCGCGCTGCGCGCGTCGATCACCGGGGTGGGGCTGGGTCGGGGGCGCTGACGCGCCGGGGGGTGGGCGGGTGGGGGTGTTGGGGTGGGTGATTCGGGGGTGGCGGATACGTTGTGTGGGAGATGGGTGAACTGGTCGGCGGTTCGAAGGGGGAGTGCGATGTCTGTTGTGGCGGGGGACGATGCGGGTGCTTGTCGGGCGGAGATTGTGCGGCTGCATGAGGTGATCGAGGGGTTGCTTACCGGTACCGGTGATGATTTGGCTGGGTTTGCCCTTGCGCATGTGGCGGAGTTCGGCATGGTCGAGCCTGGCGGCGGTGTGTTGTCGCGGTCGGACGTGTTGGCGATGGTCGACGGGGCGCGCGGGGTGGTGCCGGGGTTGCGGATCGGCATCGAGGATGTGCGGGTGGTGGCCTCGGCGGGTGGGTTTGTGGTGGCTTCGTATCGCGAGGTGCAGGTGCGGGCGGACGGCAGTGGGGATGTGCGGGCCGCGACGGTGGTGTTCGTTCGGGATGCCTCGGCGGTGCACGGGTTGCGGTGGCGGCATCTGCACGAGACGTGGGTCGAGCGCTCCTGAGGGTCGGTTGGTCGGTGGGGGCGTGGGTGGGTTTTAGGGTCGAGGGATGAGCGACGAGACCGTTTACAAGCTGGTGGGCACCGACGAGTGGGCGGCCGCGATGCGGCGCGGGGCGTTCGAAGGGGCCGGGATCGATCTGGTGGACGGATACGTGCATCTGTCCACGGGGGCGCAGGTGGCCGAGACGGCGCGTCGGCACTTCGCCGGGCGTGATGCGTTGACGCTGGTCGCGGTGGATCCGGGTGCGCTGGGGCCGACGTTGCGCTGGGAGCCGTCGCGGGGTGGGGACCTGTTTCCGCACGTGTACGGCACGGTGGAAGCTGCTGCGGTGCGCTGGGCCGAGCCGCTGGAACTGCCGGCGACGCCCGATGGCGACACGGTGGCCGAGGCGATTGCACGGGTCCTGCGAGCGCGCGGGCACTGACGACGCGATGGCGTAGTTCGTGGGGTACGTGTCGTGGACGCCACGGGCGACGGGCGCGACGCTGGAGGGGTGACCGAGCGCGAGCTTGTTTTCGTCGTCTTCGACGGGTTCCAGTCGTTGGACCTGGTCGGCCCTTACGAGGTGTTCGCCAATGCCGGCGGATATCGGTGTTCCGTGTTGGCGCGGCGTGCCGGGATGGTCGACTCGCACAGCGCGTTGCCGGTGTCCGCCGGCTTCGGAATCGCGGACGCGGCCTCACAGACGGTGGACACGCTCGTCGTGGTCGGCGGGGCCGGCGTGGCGGTGGCCTGTGCCGACCGCGAGCTGGTGGCCTGGGTGGCGGCGACGGCGGCCTCGGTGCGGCGGGTCACGCCGGTGTGCAGCGGGGTGTTCCTGCTGGGTGCTGCCGGGGTGCTCGACGGGCGTCGGGTGACCACGCATTGGCGGGGCGCCGCCCGGTTGGAGCGCGAGTACCCGGGTGCCCTCGTGGACGTGGATCCGATCTTCGTTCGGGACGGGCGACTGTGGACATCGGCCGGGGTGAGCGCGGGGATGGACCTGGCGCGGGCCCTGGTCGAGGACGACGCGGGCCGCGAGGTGGCGCTGGGGGTGGCCCGCGAACTGGTGTTGTTCCTGCGCCGGCCCGGCGGCCGGTCCCAGCTCGGCGTGCCGCTGTGGGGGACCCGCTCGGTCGGTGATCCGCTGCGCGGCGTGGTGGACGCGGTGACGGCCGACCCCGGCGCACGGCACTCGGTGGCGGACCTGGCCTGTTGCGCCGGGATGAGCGAGCGGCACTTCCAGCGGCGATCCACCGCCGAGATGGGCGTCGGCCCCGCCGGACATGTGGAACGGGTACGGGGCGAGGCGGCTGGCCGGCGTTGGCCGAGGGCGTGGATCCGGTCGAGGCGATCGCGCGCCGGTGCGGATTCGGCACCGGCGAGACTTTGCGGCGCACGTTCCATCGGCATCTGGGCGTCACACCCAATGACTATCCGGAACGATTTCGGTCCACGGGCCCGGTGTCCGGGACGACGAAGGAGGCTGTGACGTTGTGACCGGCTACGGACTGCTGATGTTCGACGGACTCGAAGAACTCGACCTGGTCGGCCCCTGGGAGGTGTTCACCACATCCGCGATGTTGCGCGAGGGCGCGGACACCGTCACCACGATCGCGGCCGATGTCGAACCGGTGCGCTGCGCCAAGGGATTGCGCTTGATCCCGGAGCACACCTTCGCCGAACACCCGCGCCTGGACGTGTTGTTGGTGCCGGGCGGCGCGGGGGTTCGGACCGAGGTGGACAACGAGGCGTTGATCGGGTGGATCACGCGTACGGCGCGGGACGCCGCGTGGGTGACGAGCGTGTGTACCGGAGCGCTGTTGCTGCACGAGGCGGGCCCCGCGCGGGGGCGCCGAGTGGCCACCCACTACACGTTCGAGGACGCCCTCGCGGCCCGTGGTGACATCACCGTGGTCCGCGATGCCCGCTACGTCGTGGACGGCAACCTGGTCACCAGTCAGGGGGTGTCCGCCGGCATCGACATGGCCCTGTGGCTGGTCGGTCGACTGCACGGAGTCGAACACGCCCGCGCGGTACGCCGCTACATCCAGTACGAGCCGGCCCCGCCGTACCTGGCGGACACTCCGGGGGCGTGAGCACGGCGCTGCGGCGCGCTGTGTCGTGGCTATTCCGAGCGGGGCCGCGCCGAGAAGTTGCGCAGGCTGTCCAACTGTTCCCAGTGCTGGGCGATGCGCTCTCGGCCGGTCGTGGTCAGCGCGACGTTCGTGTTGGGCTTCCGGTGCACGAACCGCTTCTCGATCGTGACCAGTTCGGCTTCGGCGAGCTTGGTCAGGTGGCTGGAGAGGTTGCCCTTGGTCAGCCCCGTCGCGCGCTGGAGGAACACGAAGTCGGCGGACTCCACGGTGGAGAGCACCGTCATGAGAGCCAGCCGGCCCGGCTCGTGGATCAGCCGATCGAGGATCGGCCCGTCGCTAGGCGCCGACATCGCCGCCGCCGAGGTCCGGACCCTGGGTCGGGCCGAAGGCGCGCTGGAGTGCCGCATGATCGAGGAGCCCGGTCACTATCGTTGCCACGCCGACGAGCATAAGACCTACGTTGATCCTTCCCGTCGCCCCCACATCGCCCCAGATCGGCAACACGCCGGCCACCGCGAGGGTGCCCCAGACGGCCACGTGATGCGGCCTCGGCCGCATACCGATGGCGTAGGACACGTACATCACCAGCGCGAACACGACGGTGGTGGCGCTGAGCGGCAGCACGACCCGCCAATCCAGATTCACCGCCCCGGCCACCAGCGCCGCCCCCACGGCGGCGCCGGTCCCGGCCCTGGTGCGAGCGCGGCTCGACGGGGTGATGCGCCCGTAGTTCTCGGCGTAGTAGCGGGTCACCCACAGGTAGACCGCCCCGGCGACGATCATCAACCCCCCGGCAGCCCAGGTGACCCAGGCGTGGTCCAACGGCCCCCACCGCATGTTGGTCACCCCGGCGATGATGAACAGAACGCCGGTCGGAATCGAGAGCAGCCCTTTGAGATACGAGTAATCCGCCGCCGCCGCTTCGAGGCTCTTACGATCCATCATGATCCTCCCCCAAACTGGTTTGTGAGACAAACTCTACGGGCGTGCGGGCGGTCTGCAAACAGGTTTGCAGCACAAACTTCAGGCGGTGGGGAGTGCCGACGGCTCACAACGCCAACGCGGCGTGCGTTCGGTTCGCAGCGGCGGCGATGCGCACCCGGTGGGCCGGGCCCGGTCCCGTGGTCGCCGGCGGTCGGGAGCCTTGGGTTTCCCGGCGAGAGTGGGGTGTTGCTCGCCGGAAAGGCACCGGCAACGGCGGAGCGGGAGGGGAGCCCGGTTGGGTCCGCCGGGGAGCCTTCCCGGGTGGGTCGGGTGATTTGCGGCCGGCGGTCGCGTCTTGGTGGGCAGCGGGTGGCTTTGTGCTGAATGGTCGGCGTGGGCTGGTGGAGGTCGGCCCGGTCCCGTGGTCGCCGGTGGCCGGGAGCCTTGGGTTTCCCGGCGAGAGGTGGGTGTTGCTTGCCGGGAAAGGCGCCGGCAACGGCGGAGCGGGTGGGTGCTTGCGTCGGGTTCGCCGGGGTGCCTTCCCGGGTGGGTCGGGCGTTTGTGGCCGGCGGTCGCGTCTTGGTGGGCAGCGGGTGGCTCAGTGCTAAACGGTCGGCGTGGATCGGCGGAGATCGGCCCGGTCCCACGGTCGCCGGCGGTCAGGAGCCCCGGACTCCCCGGCGAGACGCGGGTGTTGCTCGGCGGGAAAGGCGCTGGCAACGGCGCAGCGGGAGGGGAGCCCGGTGAGGTCCGCCGGGGAACCTTTCCGGGTGGGTCGGGCCGTTTCGGCGGGCGGTGGGGGTGTGTGGTGGCGGGGAGAGGAGGAGAAGAGCGGGTCGTGAGTGGGCGGTTCCGGTTGCCGGAGTGCGGAATCCGGCCCCCCGACACGTGCTCTCGCGGCCCGGTCACGTAAAACCCCAGGTCAGTGGACGCCCGGGTCCGGGAAGCCGTCTCGGGGTCCGGGTCGTGACCCTGCCGGGCTTGCGGACGGCTTTCCGCCCGGCGGTGCCGACCGGAAATGCCCACCGAGGGTCACGGCCCGCGTGGAATCCGCCGCCGGGGTGCGCAACCCGGCCTTCGGCACCTGCTGTTGCCGGTCTGTCGGGCAAAATCGCAGGTCAGGGGTGGCCATGGGTGCGGGAAGGCGTTTCGGAGACCGGGTCGTGACCCTGCCGGGCTCGCGGACGGCTTTCCGCCCGGCGGTGCCGACCCGAAACGCCCACCGAGAGCCATGACCCGCGTGAAATCCGCCACTGGGGTGCGCAACCCGGCCCTCGGCACGCACTCTCACCGGCCGGTCCCACAAAACCGCAGGTCAGTGCGAAACAGCGGGCCCGAAGGCGTCCCGCGATCCGGATCGAGACCTGCCCCACCCACCGCAGGCCCTTCCACTCACCCCGAAACGCCCGCCGAAACGGCCCGGCCCACTCGGGAAGGCTCCCCGGCGGACCTGACCGGGCTCCCCTCCCGCTCCGCCGTTGCCAGCGCCTTTCCGGCGAGCAACGCCCGTGTCTCGCCGGGAAACCCAAGGCTCCTGACCGCCGGTGACCGTGGGACCGGGTCGATCTCCGCCGGTCCACGCCGACCGTTTAGCACTGAGCCACCCGCTGCCCACCAAGACGCGACCGCCGGCCACAAACCACCCGACCCACTCGGGAAGGCTCTGAGGTTTCCCCTGAATTATGGACACCGGTTTTCATGCCGCGAGTGTCACCGTGGCGGTCTCGTCGGTTCGAGGTCGTTGCTCGAAGGCGATGGGGCTGAGGTGGCCGAGTGTGCTGTGGCGTCGGTGGTGGTTGTAGAAGGCGATCCAGCGGAACACGTCGATCCGGGCCTGCTGTTCGTCCGCCCATTTCCTGCCGTGGAGAACTTCGCGTTTGCACGTCGCGAAGAAGCTCTCGGCGGCTGCGTTGTCGTAGCTGGATCCGACCCGTCCCATCGATCTGCGGACGCCGTGGCGTTCGCAGGCGGCCGCGAAGTCGGCGGAGGTGTATTGCGATCCGCGGTCGGAGTGGAAGACCACCCCGGCCACGTTCCCGCCCCGGGTGCCGACGGCCGCCTCCAACGCGTCCACGACCAGTCCCGCCCGCGTGTGGTCGGCGATCGACCAACCGATCAACCGCCGGGAGTGCAGATCGATCACGGTGGCGAGGTAGAGCCACCCGTCGCCGACCGGCAGGTGGGTGATGTCGCCGACCCATTTCGTGTCGGGAGCCTTCGCGGTGAAGTCGCGGCGGACCAGGTCCGGGGCCGCTCTCGCGGACCGGTCGACCACGGTGGTGCGCACGCGTCTGCGCAGGTGACGGCCCACGATCCCGGCCTCGCGCATCAGACGGGCGACACGCTTGCGGTTGATCGTGTGTCCGCTCGCGCGCAACTCGGCGGTGATCCGGGGGACGCCGTAGGTGTGGCGGGAGGCGGTGTGGACGACGCGGATCCGTTCGACGGCCTCGACGTCGGCCGCGACCCGTGCCCGGCGGGCGGTGTCCCCGGCCGACCACGCGTAGTAGGAGCTGCGGGACACGCCCAGCACCCGGCACAACCGCTGGACGCCGAACTCGGCGCGGTGGGCGGAGATGAAGGCCCAGCGGAGGCGTCTCACTTCATCTCCCGTGCGAAATACGCGGCGGCCCTGCGCAGGATGTCCCGCTCGAGCTGCCACTCGCGCTCGGCCCTGCGCAGCCGGGCGAGCTCCGCGCGCTCGACCGTGGTCAGCCGGTCGGCGCGCTCGCCCTCGTCGGCCTCCGCCTGACGCACCCAGCCGCGCAGGGTCTCCCCGTTGACCCCCAACTCGACACCGATCACGTCGAACGAGCGGCCCTCCCCCTCCGCACGACACGTCGCGATCGCATCCCGCTTGAACTCATCCGTGAACTTCCTCGGACGTCCCACCTGAACATTCCCTTCCTGGACCCCACGATCCAAGTGTCGGGGTGTCCATCATCAGGGGGAAACCTCAGCTCCCCGGCGAACCCGACAAAAGCGCCCTCCCGCTCCGCCGTTGCCAGCGCCTTTCCCCGCAGGCAACGCGCGCGTCTCGCCGGGGAGTCCAGGGCTCCCGGCCACCGGTGACGGTGGGACCGGGCTGATCTCCACCGGCCCACGCCGACCGTTTAGCACAAGGCCACCCGCGCCCAACCCGACCAAGACGCATCCGCCCGCCGCGAACGCCCGGCCCCCTCGGGAAGGCTCCCCGGCGAACCCGACGAAAGCACCCTCCCGCTGCGCCGTTGCCAGCGCCTTTCCGGCGAGCAACGCCCTTGTCTCGCCGGGGAGTCCGGGGCTCCCGGCCGCCGGTGACCGTGGGGCCGGGTCGATCTCCGCCGGTCCACGCCGACCGTTTAGCACTGAGCCACCCGCTGCCGACCAAGACGCGACCGCCGGCCGCAAACCACCCGACCCACTCGGGAAGGCTCCCCGGCGAACCCGACGAAAGCGCACTCCCGCTGCGCCGTTGCCAGCGCCTTTCCGGCGAGCAACGCCCGTGTCTCGCCGGGGAGTCCGGGGCTCCCGGCCGCCGGTGACCGTGGGGCCGGGTCGATCTCCGCCGGTCCACGCCGACCGTTTAGCACTGAGCCACCCGCTGCCGACCAAGACGCGACCGCCGGCCACAAACCACCCGACCCACTCGGGAAGGCTCCCCGGCGAACCCGACGAAAGCACCCTCCCGCTGCGCCGTTGCCAGCGCCTTTCCGGCGAGCAACGCCCGTGTCTCGCCGGGGTGCCCAGGGCTCCTGACCGCCGGTGACCGTGGGACCGGGTCGATCTCCGCCGGTCCACGCCGACCGTTTAGCACAAAGCCACCCGCTGCCGACCAAGGTGCGACCGTCGGCCGAAAGCGCCCGGCCCACTCGGAAAGGCTCCCCGGCGAACCCGACGAAAGCACCCTCCCGCTGCGCCGTTGCCAGCGCCTTTCCGGCGAGCAACGCGCTCATCTCGCCGGGGAGTCCGGGCTTCCCGGCCGCCGGTGACCGTGGGACCGGGCCGATCTCCACCAGCCCACGCCGACCGTTTAGCACTGAGCCATCCGCTGCCCACCAAAACGTGACCGCCTGCCACAAATCACCCGACCCACTCGACAAGGCCCCGGCGAACCTCACCGGGCCACCCACCCACCTCGCCATTGCCGGCCCCCGGCGCCCCGCACGGGGGCCATACCCCGCCTGTGCCGCTTTTCGCCCCATGCCATGTCGTGCAGCGCTCCGGGCCGGCCCGCCTCTGCGTCGGCTGCGCTTTGACCCCCGCCAGGCCGACCCGGGCCTCTGGGCATTCCGGGACCTGGGCGTTTGGCGGCAGTGTCGTTGTCGGCCCGGCCCCCGCCCCGGCCCCGGTCAGGGGGCGGTGGTTGGGATTTGGGTGGGGCGGGTTGGGGGGTGGGGGAGGGTGATGGCGAAGTGGGTTTGGTAGGCGGACAGGAGGGCCTTGTCGTCGGGGAGGGGTTCCTCGTGGCGGTTGGTGCCGGTGGTGTGGATGAGGGTGCGGTTGGTGATGGTGATGCGGCCGTCGGGGGTCGGGCGGGAGCACAGGGGGGCGCGGGTGAAGTGTGATGTGGGCGAGGTCTGATGCCACCAGCAGCCGGCCGCGAAGTCGCGCAGGTCGCGTGGTCGTGGCTCCAGGCGGTATTGGGGTCGGCCGTCCTGTAGGACGTCGAGTTCGCCGTACTCGCCCTCGACGATGCGGAACACCCCGCCGGGGTCGTGCTGGTCGGTGTGCAGGTCCAGGCGGATCGGGTGGTGGGTGAACCGGCCGAAGCCGACGTCGACGAGCCATGGTTCGTCCAGGTCCACGCGCAGCGCGAGATGGTCGAACGGGATGCCCAGGCGACCCTTGTCGTCGTAGGTGCGCGCCGCGAGCAGGGTGACCCGGTAGCCGAGGGACCGCAGCAACGCGGCGAACGCGCCGCCGAGTTCGTAGCAGAAGCCGCCGCGTCGGCGGTCCAGGAGCTTGGCCAGGAGCGCCTCTTCGGCGAGTTCGACGGGCCGGCCGAGGTGGATGTCGAGGTTCTCGAACGGCACCGCGAGCAGGTGCCGCCACTGGAGGTCGGCCAGGGCCGCCGCGTCGGGACGCGCGGGGCGAGCGGCGTCGATGAGGGCGAGGTAGGTTTCGGCGCGGTCGTGGTCCACCGTGTCTCCGTGCTGTGATGCCCGGTGCGTGCACGATGCGTGCGCGGTGTGCGCGGTGTGTGCGCGGTGCACGCGATGCCGGACGTTGTGTGCGTGCCGCCGGGTAGGTCGGCTGCCCCTCATCATGCCGATGCCCGAGCATGCGTCCGGACCGGGGTGGTCGCCGCCGAGGCGTTTCGTCGACCGGAGACGTTTCGCCGACTCTCCGACGGAGGGGGCGCGTTCCCGGGACCGCGATGCGGACCCCGCGCTTCGAATCGTGGGCGGGTCACGGGCGGATCCGCCCCCACCCGCAGGCCCCACCCGCAGGCCCCGCTCCCGCCCGTCCGCGCCTCGGCCGGAGCCGAAAACTGGGCGACAGGTTCCGCGTTCAACGGCATCATTCGGGAGCCGGCCGCCGCTGTTCCCTTCGGTGGTGTTTGCCGGTCCGACCTCCGTTTCCGTGTCATGGCCGAAAGGTTGCCGTGCAGGCCGCCCATACGATCACCCCCGCTGCCCTGCCCGAAGTCCTGTTGCATACCGCGCTGGTGCGGCCCGTGTTCGTGTGGGGAGCGCCCGGGATCGGGAAGTCCTCGTTGGTACGGGACTTCGCGCAGTCCCTCGGGCTGGAGTGTGTGTCGTTGCTGGGCACCCAACTGGCTCCCGAGGACCTGATCGGCGTACCGCAGATCGTCGACGGGCGCAGCCGGTTCTGTCCGCCCGAGCAGATCGCCCGGGACGAGCCGTACTGCCTGTTCCTCGACGAACTCAACGCTGCCTCACCCGACGTGCAGAAGGCGTTCTATTCACTGATCCTGGACCGCCGGATCGGCTCCTACACGCTCCCGGCCGGCTCCGTGGTGATCGGCGCGGGCAACCGGGCGAGCGACAACGCGCTGGCCCGGCCGATGTCCTCGGCGCTGATCAACCGCCTGGTGCACATCCACCTGCGCGCCTCGGTCGACGACTGGTTGACGTGGGCCCTCGGGAACGGCATCCACCCGTGGATCCTGGACCACGTGCGGGCCCGACCGGACCACCTGTGGAGCCTGCCGCCCAAGACCGAGGAGGCGTTCTCCACACCGCGCGCGTGGCACATGCTCTCCGACGGGTTGTACTCCTTCGGTCCGGACGTCACCGACGAGCACGTGCGGCTGCTCGCGCACGGCACGCTCACCCCCACCCATGCCGCCGCGTTCCTGGGCTTTCTCAAGACCGTGCGCAACGCGTACGGGCTGGACGCCATCGTCAAGGGCGACGCCCGCTGGCCGGCCGCGCCCGCCGACCGCGACCTGCTGTTCTTCCTCGTGGAGAGCTTCCGCGCCCGACTGGCCAAGGATCTGCCCGCGGACCGTCGGCACGTCTCGCCCGCACTGCGCGAATTCGCCTTCCGGGCCAAGGCCCTCCTGGTCGAACTCGCCGAGATATCGCTGGAGATGGCCCAACTCGTGATCGCCGAGGACACCGCCGGCGGCGCCCCGCTGCCCGCGTGGTTCCTCGTCGAGACCGCCCGCGACCTGCCGCGCCTGGTCGGCGCGCGGCGCTGAATCGGCCGCGCCGATGTCCGCCCGCCGGGCCCGCAACCCCGCCGCAGACCACGAGGAACGGGCCCGAAAAGCACGCGAAGCCGGTTGGCGGGCGGCCTGCGTCGCACCCCTGGACATCGTCGCGCGACAGGTCCGCCACACCTACGCCGCACACGACGCGGGCGCGCTGGGACACGTCACCGAATATGGCACCCTCGTGGTCGACCGACACCGCTACGTGCCGCCCCTGACCTGGTCCCGCGTCTACACCCACCTGCTGATGCACCTGGCGATGGGCCACCTGGACCAGGACGCCCTCGCCGAGGTCGGCCTGGGCGATCCGGACGCCGAGATCGACGCCGCCTACAACACCGCGTGTTGTGTCGCGGTGCACCGCTTCGCCGAGGGCCTGGGCCTGGGCATCGGCACGCCCCTGGCCGAACTGCCCGACCTGCCCGTCGGCAACGAGCGCGAACTCACCGAGCGTTGGCGCCGCGAAGGCGTCCCCGAGGCGCTGCGCCGGATCGGCACCAACGGCACCTCCCCGTGCATCCGCCGCTCACCGTCCGTCGACCCGACCACCGCGACACGCCCGGACTGGCCCGCAGTGCTGGCCCGCGGCCTGGTTCGGATGGTCGCCGCCTCGCTCGACTCCGCCGCCGGCGAGCACGGCCGCCGGACCGCGCGCCCCGACGGCCCCTGGGACCGGGCACTGTCCTGGTTCGTCTCCTCCTATCCCCTCCTGGGCGCCCTCGCCGCCGGCCTCACCCTGGTCGCCGACGCCGAACTGGCCCGCTCCTGGGACATCACCATCGCCGCCGTCGACGCCGAGCACGGCGAGATCTACGTCAACCCGCACGCCGGCCTGAGCATCGAGGAGTGGCGCTTCGTGCTCGCCCACGAGATGTTGCACGCCGCGCTGCGCCACGACCGCCGGCGCGAGCACCGGGACGCCCACCTGTTCAACGTGGCCTGCGACTACGTGATCAACGGGTGGCTGGTGGAGATGGGTGTCGGGGTGCTGCCGGACGGGCTGCTGTACGACGCGCGGTTGGCCGGGTTGTCGGCCGAGTCGGTGTACGACACGTTGACCACCGACCTGCGCCGGGCCCGCAAGCTGCGCACCCCCGGCTCGCGCGAGCACGGCGACATCCTGGGCGACTGGCTCTCCGAACCGGCCGCCGCGGCCCGGCGTTCGAGCCGGCGGACGGGGTCGGGGCCGCTCCCGGGCGCGGGTCGGTCCGGTGGTTCGTTCGTCGACCTGGACGCGTTCTATCGACGCGCGCTCTCCGCCGGGTTGGCCTACCACGATCTCGACCGAGGGCTGTTGCCCGCCGGACTGATCGAGGAGATCCGCACGCTGGAACAACCGCCGCCGGCCTGGGACGTACGACTGGCCCGCTGGTTCGACGAGCACGTGCGTCGGCCGGAGTCGGTGCGCAGCTACACCCGGGCGAGCCGCCGTCAGGCGTCGACGCCCGACATCCCTCGGCCCGGGCGGATCCGGCCCTTGGACGTGGACCGGCTGTGTACGTTCGGCGTGGTGTTGGACACCTCCGGGTCGATGGATCCGGTGCTGCTCGGCAAGGCGCTGGGCGCGATCGCCTCGTACGCCACCGCGCGTGACGTGCCGGCCGCGCGGGTGGTGTATTGCGACGCCGCCGCCTACGACGCGGGCTATCTGCCGGTCGAGGACATCGCGCGCAAGGTGCGGGTGCGCGGGCGCGGCGGCACGGTGTTGCAGCCGGGGATCCGGCTGTTGGAGGGCGCGGCGGACTTTCCTGCGGACGGTCCGATCCTGGTGGTCACCGACGGGCAGTGCGACGTGCTGCGAGTGCGGCGCGAACACGCCTTCCTGGTCCCGGCCGGCGCCCGGCTGCCGTTCACGGCACGCGGGCCGGTGTTCCGGGTCCGCTGAGGCGGGCGGTCCGGGCGGGTGCCGTCCGCGACCGGGGCAGGGCCTTTCGGTCGGGTCCGGTGGCTCGACGGCCGGAATTTCGGATGCGTCGGGGCGGGCCGAGGACCAGACTCGAAGGCAGGCGGCGCAACACACAAGCGCGGCACGGAACCCGGAAGGACATCGCTCGACATGCCCGACAGGCCGGACGCCATGGAAACCCTGCACGACACCTCGGTGTGGATCTGCGCCGCCGAAGGCACGCCGATCCGTACGGTACGCGACACACTCGATCTGATCGGCGAGGCCGGCTACCGGGGCGCGAGCTGGGTCGTCCTGCCGGCGGCGCGCCTGGACCCGGACTTCTTCCGGCTGCGCACCGGCGTGGCCGGCGACGTGCTGCAGAAGTTCGCCGACTACCGGATGCGGGTGGCCATCCTGGGCGACATCACCGAGTACACCGCCGCGAGCGAGCCGCTGACCGACTTCGTCCGCGAATGCAACCGGGGCCGGCACGTGTGGTTCGGCGCCGACCTGGAGGCCCTCACCGCCCGCCTCGCCGAGGAGGGCCTCGCCGGGTGACCGCGGCGCGGGCGCGGGCACATGTCGTCACGCGGAGCATCGACGGGCCGCACCCGGCGGTGGGAAGCCCGGCCGATCGGGTGCACGAACCGCACGGCACGATCACCCGGGCCCGCTGCATGCGGCGCCGGCGCCCCGCGCCGATGGACGACACGCTCCGGGCGGTCCGGGCGGGTGCCGCCGAACCGGCGGGTCCGGCATGCGCCACGGGGGTCCTGCGGCCGGACATGGTGCCGTTCGGCGCCCCCGACGGCGACGTGTACGGGCGGGCCGCCGACGCGGTGCGGGCGGCGGACTTCCTCTCGGTGGTCGGCACGTCGCCGCGGGTGGAGCCGGCCGCTGCGGTGTGTGCCACCGCCGTCGACCGCGGCGCGGCGTCGGCGATCGTCGACACCGAAGCCGCGTCGTACGACGACTTCGCGAGCGATGTGCCGCGTGGTGACGTCGAACCGGTCGTGCCGCGCGTCGTGGCGGCTCCGGAGGCCGGCGGACCGCCGGTCGGGTGAGCGGGCGGCCGGTGGCGGGCACGGATCCGCCGGTCGGGACCGGGTGCCGGGTCGCGACGGCCGGCCCGAGCCGGTGGGCGGTGTGCACCACGCCCACGATCGCGCCCCTGTTCGGGCCCGTGCGCCGGGGCGGCTAGGTTGGACGGCATGCTTGTGGCGTTGATCGATTCCGGGACGGGACTGTTGCCAACGGCGGGGTGGCTGCGACGGTTGCGGCCGGACCTCGACCTGCTGCTGTGCATGGACCCCGACCACATGCCGTGGGGCGACCGCGGCGAGGCGACCATCACCCGACGGGTGCTGGCCGCCGCGGAGCTGGCCGCCGAGCGCGGCGCCGAGGGCATCGTGGTGCCGTGCAACACCGCCACCGTGACCGCCCTGGACACGCTGCGGGCCCGTTGCGAGCCCGCCGTACCGGTGGTGGGCACCGTGCCGGCGATCAAGCCCGCCGCCGGGTCCGGTGCCCCGTTCGCGGTGTGGGCCACCGTCGCCACCACCGCGAGTGCGTACCAGGCCCGCCTGATCGAGGAGTTCGCCGCCGGGCACACCGTGGAGCGGGTGGCCTGCCCCGGCCTGGCCGAGGCGATCGACCGGGCCGATCGACCGGCCGTCGAGGCCGCCATCGCCGACGCCGCGCGGCGCACCCCCGCACACTGCGCCGGCGTGGTGCTGGGCTGTACGCACTACCCCCTCGTCGCCGACCGGATCGCCGCCGCGCTGCCCGCCGGGGTGGGGTTGTACGACAGCGCCGAGGCGGTCGCCCGGCAGACGCTGCGCCGGCTGGGCCTGACCGAGGACCCGGACGCGCCGCCCGGCACGATCGAGGTCACCCTCAGCGGACGCCCCGGCACACTGCCGCCGAACGCGCTCGCCTACCCGCTCGGCCGCGCACTCGCCGCCGGCCGACCGGTGCCCGCGCACACACAGCCGGCCGAAGTCAGGCCCTAGACAGTCCAGTTCCGGGTGGACAACACCAGGTGGTAGCCGTCCGGATCGACGATGGTGACGCCGTACGTGTCCCAGTACGGGTTGTGCGCGGCGGTTCGGGTGCCGCCCGCCGCGACCAGCCGGTCGATCAGCGCGGGGTCGATCGGCTCGCCCAGGTAGAGCACGAACAGGTCCTCGACCGTGGGCGTGGGCGGCAGCGGATGCTCCGGGTCGATGGTCAGCTCGAAGTGCCAATTGCCGCCCGGGAGACCGACCATGACCAGATCCCACTCGCCCGAGACGCGCTCGGTGGTGCGCCACAGGACCTCCAGGCCCAGGCCCTCGACGTAGAAGCGTTCGGCGGCGGCCAGGTCGCGCGAGGGGCGGGCGACTCGTACATGCGTGTCGGTGCTGATCATGTCGGTGAGATTAGCCGGTGGCCGCCGACCTTCGACGACGCACGTCGACCCCGGCTCGGCCGGCCTTCGACGTGCGCCGACCCCGGCTCGGCCGGCCGCCGACCGAGCCGAGCCGAGGCGACACCGCGGCGTACCCCCGCCGGCCTACACCGACTTGCGGTACGCGCGGAACGTGCGCATCGACAACCACACCGCGAACGCGGCCAACCCGACCAGGGCCGCGCCGCGTTCGGCGACCAGGGCCCAGTCGGGGTCGGCACGCATGGCCGAACGGGTCGCCGTCAGTGCCCAGTCGAGCGGATTGAAGCGTGCGACCTCCCGCATCCAATCCGGCATCCGGGACGGGGGCATGAACGCCGAGGACATGAAGGTGAGCGGCAGCAGCAGGAAGGTGTTCAGCGCGATCACCGTCTCGCGTTCGCGTGCCACCATGCCCACCGCGTTGGAGAAGGCGCCGAAGACCGTGCCCAGCACCGAGGCCACCACGATCAGGACCAGGACCCCGGCGAAGCCGCCCGGATAGTGCGCGCCCGCCAGTTTGCCCAGCCCGACCATCACCAGCGACTGGAACGCGGTCGAGCAGCCCTGGGCCACCACGTTCGCGTTGACCAGCGCGCTGCGCCGGAGCGGGGTGACCAGGAAGCGGTTGAGCGTGCCGCGTTCGATCTCCTCCAGGATGCCCATGCCGGCCCACATGTTGGCCGACACCGCGTTCATCACCACGACGCCCGGGATCAGGTAGTCGAGGTAGGTCCCGGCGCCGAAGCCGGGCAATTCGGCTATGTCGCGGAAGAGTTGACCGAAGAGGAACAGCCAGATCACCGGCTGGATCAGGGTGATCACCAGGTAGACGGGCTGCCGCAGGAAGACCCGGAACTGACGGGCGGTCATGTACCAGGTGTGGGTGATCGTCTCGCGCAGGATCGGCACGCTCGGCGGGCTCGGGACACGAGTGGTGCCCGTCGCGGTGGTCGCGGTCGTCATCGCGTCTCTCCTTCGCGGGTGTCGGAAGCGTCGGCGACCTCGGCGTCCTCGACGGGCGCGGCGTCGCCGCCCGCCTCGGCCGGGTTCGTCGCGTCGAAGCGGCGACCGGCGTGCCGCAGGTAGACGTCGTCGAGCGAGGGGCGGGCCACCGTGACCGCGCCGACCCGGGCACCGACGTGGTCGAGGGCGGCCAACACCTCGGGCACCGCGGCGGCCCCGTGGTCCGCCCGGGCGTGCACCGCGCGGGCCTCGACGGTGATCTCCCGAATGCCCGGCACCCGGGCCAGCGCCTCGCGCACCTCGGGCCCGGCCGGGTCGAGCAGGTCCACGTGCACCGCGTCGCCGTGCAATCGGGACTTGAGCTGTTCGGGAGCGCCTTCGGCGACCACCCGGCCGTGGTCCACGATGGCCAGCCGCGCGGCGAGCCGGTCGGCCTCGTCGAGGTAGTGCGTGGTGAGCAGGATGCTCAGGCCCTCGCCGGCCAGCCGGCCGATCTCCTCCCACATGTCGGCGCGGGCCTCGGGGTCCAGGCCGGTGGTGGGTTCGTCCAGGAAGAGCACCTCGGGGTGGTGGACCAGGCCCAGTGCCACATCCAGTCGGCGCTGCATGCCGCCGGAGTAGGTGCGCACCGGGCGGTGTGCGGCCTCGGTCAGGCCGAAGCGATCCAGCAGGTGATCGGCGCGCCGGCCGGGCTCGCGACCGCGCAGGCCGAACAGGTGCCCGGTGAGGATCAGGTTCTCCCGAGCGGTGGCGGCCGGATCGGCGCCGGAGCGCTGGGCGACCACGCCGATGGCCCGGCGGACCCGAGCCGGGTCCCGGGTCACGTCGTGGCCCGCGACCCGGGCCGTGCCGGAGTCGGCGGCGGCCAGCGTGGTGAGGATCTTGACGGTGGTGGACTTGCCCGCGCCGTTGGGCCCGAGCAGGCCGAAGACGGTGCCGGGTGCCACGCTCAGGCTCAGCCCGGCCAGTGCCCGGACACCTTGCGGGCGGCCCTTGACGGGATAGGTCTTGACGAGGTCGTGCGCCTCGATCGCGGGCGCGCCGGTGCCGGCGGGGCCGGTGTGTCCGGGCGTGCGACCGTCGTGGACGGTAGCCGCCGTCCGCTCGGTGTGCTTCATGGTGGAGTGGATCCCTCCGGTCGACATGCGGTACGGCGATGCCGAGTGGCTCGCCGACCTGCGACAAGAGGACCGGGGATACGATGGGTTCGGTGCGCCTCGTATGTGCCGGTCCCTGTTGCCACAGGGTTTCGGTGCGAGGTTCCCGGCCCTCGGGAGCGGTGTTCGAGCACCGCCCGGGGGCCTTTTTCGGTCCGGGATCGTGGATCTACCCGGTGGGGTCGTCGGTGGTGGCCTCCTGATCGTGTTCGGCGGCTTCGGTGGGTGCGAGCTCCCGGTCCGCGGCGTCCATGTCGACCCAGGCCGCCGGGGCCTCGCCGGTGGCTCGGAAGTGGCGCCACTCGGCGACGCCGGAGAGGCTGTCGTCCGCGATCTCGTCGAGCAGACCGCGCACCCACCGCGCCTCGGCCTCGGCCATGGCCAGTTCGTACTCGTTCTCGACCAGGAACACCCTGGGCAGCCGGCCGGTGAGTTCGGCCAACTCGGCGCGCCCGCGGGCGACGTGGGCGTCGATGGCCTCGACCCGACGTTCGAGCAGCGTGCTCACCTGGTCCGGGTCGAGCACGCCCATCAGGGACAGGGCGCCCTCGAAGCGCGGGAACTCGTGCACCCGGACCGACAACAACTCGCCCAGCCACTCGCGCATCTCGGCATCGCCGGCCTCGGTCACCGCGTAGGTGGTGCGCTCCGGCCGGCGGCCCTCGCGGTCGACCCCGGTGGCGGTGATCAGACCGTGTTTCTCCAGGTTGCGGACCACGGTGTACAGCGAGCCGTAGTTGATCTTGATGCTGTTTTCCTTGCCCCGACTGCGCAACACCTGGGCGATTTCGTACGGGTGGCGCGGCTGCTCGGCGACCAGCGCCAGCACGGCGAGTGCCAGTGTGTTGCCGACCCTGCGTCTGGCCACGGCCGCCTCCGGGGAATTCCGATTACTCGTCACCGAATATACGACTGCGGGTAGTCGACGTCCAGGGTGCGGCCGGAATTCGGCGGTGCCCGTCGGGTTTGGCGTCGGTGAAGGTTCAAGATCATGGGGGAAGCATGTCGAGTGGGATCGCGGTATCGGGCAGCGTCGCGGCGGGATTCGAGCAGGTTCGGACCGAACTCGCCGCCGCCCGGGCCGAATTGCCGGACGCGCCGGGGGTGCGGCTCGCGGTGTATCGCGACGGTCGTCGTGTGGTCGACCTGTGGGCGGGGGACGAGGTCACGGGGGACACGCTGGCCCCGGTCTTCTCGACCACCAAGGGCGCCGCGCATCTGGTGGTGGCGTTGCTCGTGCAGGACGGTGTGCTGGATCCGGACCGGGCCGTCGCGCACTACCGGCCGGAGTTCGCCGCGCACGGCAAGGGCGGGACACCCTGCGCGAGCTGCTCGCGCACCGCTCCGGCGCGATCGGGGTGGACGGCGGCTTCACCGTCGCCGAACTGGCCGACGACCGACTGCTCGCCGAACGCCTGGCCGCCCACCGGCCGTTCTGGGAGCCGGGCACGGCGTACGGCTACCACGCCTTCGTGATCGGCGCGCTCACCGGCGAGGTGGTGCGCCGGGCCACCGGGCGTTCGCTCCAGGAGATCTACGAGGAGCGCGTGCGCGCGCCCCACGACCTGGACATGTACCTCGGCCTGCCGGTCGCGATGGAGGCCCGCACGCTCGACATGTTGCCGATGTTGCCCACCCCGGAGCAGCAGGCCCGGTCGGCCGCCCACGCGCCCGACCGATTCGGCCGCACCGGGGTCGCCTTCAACCTCAACGCCGAACCGCCCACCGACCTGGTCGGCTTCGTCAACACCCGTGAGGTGCGCGCACTGGGTCCGGCCTCCTCGGGCGGCGTCGGCAACGCACGCGGGTCGGCCGGGATGTACGCGGCCGCGATCTCCGGGCTCGACGGTCGCCCGGCGCTGCTCGAACCGGGCACCGTCGCCGAGTTCGCGCACGTGCACTGGGGCGGTACCGACCTGGTGACCGGCGAGCACGACCACTTCGCGCTGGGCTTCGAGGCGTTGGGCCTGCGCTACGACTTCCTGGGCGACGACGCGTTCGGCCACAGCGGCGCGTCCGGCGCACTGGCCTTCGCCGACCCTCGGTCCGGCACCGCCTACGCCTACACCCGCCGCCGCTTCGGCCATCCGGGCGGCGCGGCCCCGGAGAACACCCGGCCGGCGGCGGCGGTCTTCCGGGCGATCGGCGGCTGACCCGGACGGCCCGGGGCCGGCCCCGCCCCCGTCCCCGCCCGGATCCCGGGCGGGGACGCGGTGTTCGGTGCCCGCGGGTCCGGTGCCGGCGGATCAGCCGAAGTCGCCGCGGTGCTCCCGGGCCCAGGCTCCGAAGGTGCGGGCAGGGGCGCCGGTCAGGTCTCGGACCGCGGTGGTGATCAGCGGCGTCTCGGGTGCTGCGTCGGCGCCCGCGAGCAGCGCGTCGACGAGGGCCGGCGGGCGGCCGTCGGCGAGCATGCGTTCCCGCGCGGCGGCCACCGGGATCGGCTCGAAGCGCAGCGGGCGCTCGATCGCGGCGCCGATCAGCCGGACCTGGTCGGCTCGGCTGAGGACCTCCGGACCGGTCAGGACGTAGGTGACACCGGTGTGGGCGTCCTCGGTGAGCACCCGGACCGCCGACGCGGCGATGTCGCCTTCGTGCACGACCGGCTTGGCGGCCAGATCCGGGCCGCCGACGGCGCCGGAGGCGCGGATCTGCCCGGCCCATCCGAGTGTGTTGCTCGCGATGGTCTCCGCGCGCAGGAAGGTCCACTCGGTGGTCGATTCGGCGATCACCCGTTCCAGCTCGGCGTGCAGCCCGCTGATCGGGTCGGCCTGGCGGTCGACGTCGTCGCGTACCCGCGCGGAGGAGAGGTAGACGACGCGGCCCGTGTGCGCGGTCACCGCGTCCAGCACGGCGGGCGCGCCGTCGGTGGTGAGGAAGGGCCAGACCAGGAACACCGCGTCGACCCCGATCAGGGCCGGCGCGAGGGTGTCCGGCCGGGCCAGGTCGCCGCCCACCACCTCGACCTCGGCGGGCAATCCGGCCGCCTCGGGACGGCGCGCCAACGCCCGTACCTCGACTCCCGCGGCCAGGAGTCGCCCGACCACCTGCCGGCCGACGTTTCCGGTCGCCCCGGTCACCAGAATCATGTGCAGCCCCTCGTGTCCCGACGAAGGCGGTGGGTCCCGCCTCCTCGGACGATCCTGCAACCTCCAGTGGACGTGAGGTCAAGGTGTTCGGCCCGCGGGCGGCGGGAGCGACCTACTCGATGACCTTGGCCAGGAACGCCGCCAGGTTGCCCCGGGTGCGTTCGATCTGCTCGGCCAGGGTCAGCGACTCCTCGAACCGACCGCCGGGCGCCGGCGCCTTCAGGCCGCGTACATACAGGGAGCACGCGAGGTCGGTGCAGATGTACATGCCGAACGAGTTGCCGTCCCGGCCGGCCTGTCCGGTCTTGCGGGCGCTCATCAGCGAGACGCCGCGGCCCGGGTGCGTGGTCAGGCACAACGAGCACATGCTGCGGTGCAGGTAGCCTCGCTGCTGGGCGGGAAAGCGCAGGGCGAGGCCGACGAGCCGACCCTGGTATTCGGTGACCAGATAGGTGCGATCAGGGGCCCCCGGATCGCCCCAGCCCAGGAAATCCAGGTCGGCCCACGGGCGTTCGGCCAGGTCACGGGGCATGGGCAGGCGCTGGGCCGCTCCCTTGGAACAATTGACGAACGACGTACGGATTACCTGCTCGGTGAGTGGGTCCATGCGGCGGAAACTAACAGTGCCTAGGTATCCTAGGCAAATACCTAGAGGCTCTAGGAAGCGCGGACGGCGCGCTGACGGCGTCTCGAAGAAAGGCCGGCGAGTGGCTCGGGCGGGACTGACGGCGGAACGGGTGACCCGCGCGGCGGCGGACCTGGCGGACGAGGTGGGGTTCGAGAACATCACCCTGACCGCGCTGGCGCGCGGCTTCGGGGTCAAGGACGCGAGCCTGTACTCGCACGTGAAGAACCTCCAGGAACTGCGGCTGGGGATCGCGATGCTGGCCGCCGGCGAACTGGCCGATCGCATCGGCGCGGCGGTCGCGGGTCGGGCGGGCAAGGACGCGCTGATCGCCTTCGCCCGGGCGTACCGGGAGTTCGCGTTGGAGCGCCCCGGCCGCTACGCGGCGACCCAGGCGCGGATCGACCCGGCGCTGCTGGCCACCTCCGAGGGCTACCGGCGCAACATCGAGAGCACCTACGCGATGTTGCGCGCCTACGGCCTGGACGAACCGGACCTGACGGATGCGGGACGGCTGTTGCGCAGCGTCTTCCACGGCTTCGCGGTGCTGGAGGGCAACGGCGGGTTCGGGCACGTGCGCAGGCCGAGCGAGTCCTTCGATCGGGCGGTGGAGGCGCTGCACGTGGCGCTGATGAACTGGCCCGATTGACGCGGCCGGACTGACCCGACCCAACTGAGTCGGCCCGACCGAACCGGCCCGACCGAACCGGCTCGGCGGACCCGGGCCGGGTGGACCGGGCCTGCGCGCCCGCCGCGAGGTCCATGGCGACCGGACCCGCTTCGGCGCGTCTTCGCGCGATGCGGTGGAATCGGCGGCGATCGGTTCGATCATGGTGCGCGGGAGCGGTCGGCGGCCGCCGTACGGGTGGTCCCGGCCGTCGGGAAGGCGAGGTGCGTGGTGACGAAGTACGTGGCGCTGTTGCGCGGCATCAATGTGGGTGGCCACCGGCGGGTGCCGATGGCGGATCTGCGTCGGGTCCTGACCGAGTTGGGATACACCGAGGTCAAGACGCTGTTGCAGAGCGGGAACGCGGTGTTCGAGGCGGCCGAGCAGCCGGCCGCCGATCTGGTCGCGGCGATCGAGGCCGGGCTGCTCGGCGAATTCGGGTTCGCGGTGGACGTGATGGTGCGCAGCGGCGCGGAACTGCGCGCAGTGGTCGCGGCGAATCCGCTGGAGGTGGTCGATCCGGCCAAGCTCGCGGTGGCGTTCCTGAGCCCGGCCGCGGATCCGGCGGTGCTCGGCGCGGTCGATCCGGCCACCTACGCGCCGGACGAACTGCGGCTGGGCGAACGCGAGTTGTATATGTACTTCCCGGACGGCCTGGGTCGGGCGCGGTTGTCGCCGATCCTGGCCCGCAAGCTCGGCGACACGGCCACCGTCCGCAACTGGAACACGGTGACCAAGCTGCTCGCCATGGCGGGGTGAGACCGGGGCGACCGGGCTCGAAACCATTGCACAATTTCCTGTGCACAGATTATTGTGCATGGGTGGCCGTGTCACCGGAACGCCGAGATGTCAGCGAACTCGAAGCGCTGAAGGCTTTGGCGCACCCCCGGCGACAACGGATCCTGCGGGAACTGGAGGCGGGTGGGCCCGCGACGTCCGCGTCGCTGGCCCGGGCGCTGACATTGAACACCGGCGCGACCAGCTACCACCTCCGGGAGCTGGCCCGACACGGGTTCGTCGAGGACTTCGTGGATCCGCACGCGCACGGCCGCGAGCGGTGGTGGCGCGCCGTGCAGCGGGACCTGCGGTTTCCGCCGCGCAGTGAGCAGAGCGAGGAGATCCGGCCGGTCGTCGACGAGATGAACCGCCTGGCCTTCGCGGCCGACCTGGAGGAGTACCGCAAGGCGCAGACCGCGACCGAAGAGGGGATGGACATGCCGTACTCGCGCGGGACCATCCACGTCACGCCGGCCGAATTGGGCGAGTTCTTCGAGGAGTACATCGCGCTCCTCAACCGGTACAAGCGGGCCGGACCGCTGCCGGCCGAGGCGCGCCCGGTGCAGACGCGCTTCCTGGCGTTCCCGACCACGACCGGTGGGCGGGACGACGAACGGGACGACGACGTGCGCGACGGCGCGGCAGCGGCGGGCGCCGAGCCGGACGGCGGTGGGCCCGGAACCGTCCGGCCCTGAGCCACCGATGCCGAGGCCGCGGCCCTGGCATCGACCCGGAAATTCGAGACGCGAGCGCTGCACCCCGACCCGGGCACCGAATCCCGGCTACCGAACCTTTGGCACCGAGCCGTCGATGCGCCATGCGCCGGTGCACGGTTCGGCGACTCCGGCATGCGTTCGGCTTGGCATCGATCCCCATCCGAAGAGACGACAAGGGCGGCACCGCACCATGAGTACGCACGACCAGATACCCGATGCCGTGTCGCTGACCGGCGTCGGGCGCATCCACGGCAAGGGCACCGCAGCGGTCACCGCCCTGCACGACGTCACCGTCGGCATCCGGCGCGGCAGCTTCACCGCGGTCATGGGGCCCTCGGGCTCCGGGAAGAGCACGTTTCTCCAGTGCGCCGCCGGGCTGGACCGGCCGACCAGCGGCAGTGTGCGGCTCGGCGAGACCGACCTGTCCGGGCTGTCCGAGACCGGCCTGACCGAACTGCGGCGCGAGCGGATCGGCTTCGTCTTCCAGGCGTTCAACCTGATGCCCTCGCTGACCGTGCTGGAGAACATCACGCTGCCGCTGCGGCTGGCGGGCCGCAAGGCGGATCGGACCTGGCTGGCCGAGATCGTCCAGCGGGTGGGCCTGACCGGGCGTACCGAACACCGGCCGGCCGAGCTGTCCGGCGGCCAGCAGCAGCGGGTCGCGATCGCCCGCGCGCTGGTCACCCGGCCCGAGGTGGTCTTCGCCGACGAACCCACCGGCGCGCTGGACACGGTCACCGCCAAGGAGGTGCTGGTGCTGCTGCGCGACACCGTGGACGCGATGGGCCAGACCGTGGTCATGGTCACCCACGACCCGGTCGCCGCGTCCTACGCCGACGAGGTGCTCTTCCTCGCCGACGGACGCATCACCGACACGCTGACCGGGGCCGGCGCGGACCGGATCGCGGACCGGATGACGCACCTGGGCGCGTGGGCCTGATGCTCTTCCTCGCCCTGCGAACCCTGCGCGCCCGCAAGGGCGGCTTCGCCGGCGCTTTCGTCGCGCTGGTGTGCGCGGCCGCGCTGGTGACCGCGTGCGGCGCGCTGTTGGAGACCGGCCTGCGCGGCGACATCCGGATCGAGCGCTACGCCGGTACCGACACCGTGGTCACCGCCGACCAGAACCTGCACTGGACCAAGCACAAGAAGGGCAAGACCAAGACCAAGTCGAAGCCGCTGACCGAGCGGGCGTGGCTGGACGCGACCGCCGTGGACACGCTGCGCGCGATCCCCGGTGCCGAGGTGGTCCCGGAACTGACCTTCTCCGCCCACGTACTCACCGCCGGCGGCCGGTCCCTGGACACCGACGGCAACGCGTGGGGCCACGCCTGGGAGTCGGCCCGGCTGACCCCGTTCGCGCTGCGCGAGGGGCGGGCGCCGACGGCGGCCGGCGAGGTCGTGCTGGACGCGGATCTGGCCCGCCGGGCAGACGTCCGGGTCGGCGGCACGGTCACCGTGCAGGCGGGCCGAGCCCCGGGCGGCTACCGCGTGGTGGGCATCGCGGCACCGCCGGGTCGGGACGCGCTGGCCCGGCAGGCCAGTGTGTTCTTCGCCGACGTGGACGCCCGACGGCTGGCCGGACACCCCGGACAGGTCGCCTCGGTGGGCCTGTTCGCCGCGCCCGGCGCGGACCCGGGCACGGTGCGCGCGGCGGCCCGGAAGGCCCTGGCGGGCACCGGCGCGCAGGTGCGGACCGGTACCGATCGTGGGCCGGCCGAGTTCCCCGCCGCGGCCAAGGCGCGGGTGACCCTGGTCAGTCTGGGCGGCGCGCTCGGCGGCACCTCGCTGCTGGTCGCGATCCTGGTCGTGGTGGGCACGTTCGCGCTGTCCATCCAGCAACGCCGGCGCGAGATCGCGCTGTTGCGCGCGATCGGTGCGACGCCTCGGCAGATCCGCCGGATGGTGGGCCGCGAGGCACTGGTGGTGGGTCTGATCGCGGGCGCGCTCGGTGCGTTCGCCGGGCTGGGGCTGGCCCGTTGGCTGCACGGACGGTTCGTCGCGTTCGGCGCGATGCCGGACACGCTCGCCCTGAAGCTGAGCCCGATCCCGCTGATCGGCGCGGTACTGCTGACGCTGCTCGCGGCCTGGACGGCGGCGCGGGTGTCGGTACGGCGGGCCGCGCGGGTGCGACCGACCGAGGCGTTGGCGGACGCGGCGATCGAGCGGCCCGGGCTCGGTGTCGCGCGCACGATCGGCGGGGTGCTCGCGGCGCTGGGCTACGGCGTACTCCTGCTGGTGTTGAGCACGCTGGACACCGAACCCAAGTCCACGCCGGTCACCTTCCTGACGGTGATCCTGGCCGCCGTGGCGATCGCGCTGCTCGGACCGCTGCTCGCCCGGGCGGCAACGGCGGTACTGGGCCTGGTGGTCGGGCGGCTGTCGCCGATCAGCGGGTTCCTGGCGGCGCGCAACGCACGGGCCGCGGCCGAACGGGTGGCCGCGGTGGTGACCCCGTTGAGCCTGGCGGTGGCGATGGCGTCCACCATCCTGTTCACCCAGACCACGGCGAGTCATGCCGCGGGGGAGCAGGTGAAGGCGGGCACGTTGGCCTCGTACACGCTGGTCGCGAAGCCCGGCGTGCCGGGGCGGGCGGCGGAGGCGGCGCGGGCGGTGCCCGGGGTCGAGGTGGTCACCGAGGTCCTGCACACGCTCGTTCGGGCGGGCCGGGACAAGTTCGCGGCTCAGGGAGTCACCCCGCAGGGCGTGCAGCGCACACTCGACCCGAAGACCCGGTCCGGCTCGTTCGCGGCGCTCGCCGACGGGACGGTCGCGGTGAGCGAACTCGCGGCCAGGACCAAGGGGGTCGGCGTCGGCGACGATCTGCGGATCACCATGGGCGACGGGGTCGTGGTCACCCTGAAGGTGGTCGCGGTGTACGAACGCGGCCTGGGGTTCGGTGATCTGACGCTGCCTCATGCGGTGGTGGCGGCGCACGTGGATCGGCCGGCGGCCGAGGCGGTGCTCGTTTCCGGTACGGCGGCGTTGGCGCGGGAGTCGTTGCAGCGGGCGATGGGCGAGTTCCCCGGGGTCCGGGTGCTGGATCGGGGCGAGGTCGAGCAGGCGCGTCGGGACCGGGCGGGCACCCAGGCCCAGGTCAACTATGTGGCGATGGGGCTGATCATCGCGTTCACCGGGATTGCGGTGGTGAACACGTTGGTGATGGCGACGTCGGCGCGGCGGCGGGAGTTCGCGCTGCTGCAACTGGTGGGGACGACTCGGCGCCAGGTGCTTCGGATGCTTCGCTGGGAGACCGGGGCGGTGTTGTTGTTGGCTGCGGTGTTGGGGTCTCTGGTCGCCTACGCGACGTTGACGGCCTACAGCGTGGGGATGACCGCGCGTGCGGCTCCGTATGCGCCGCCGTTGACGTATGCGGCGGTGTTGGTTGCGGCGACGGGGTTGGCGTTCGTGGCCACGGTCGTGCCGGGGCGCGTGGCGTTGCGGGGGAATCCTGCGGACATGATGGGGTTGCGGGACTGAGGTGGCCTCGGGCGCCGGCGGGGCTGGGTTGCCTGGCCTTCGGCCGAGGCCGCCTCAAGCGCCGGCGGGGCTGGTTCGCCTCAAACGCCGGCGGGGCTGGGTGGCCTCGGTCGAGGTTGGTCAAGCGTCGGTGGGGGTGAACCGGCTTTGAGGGTGGGTGGGTTGGGGGCGGGCGGGGTGGATGAAGGTGGTCAGGGCGGATTCGGTGGCGGTCAGGAGGGGGGTGGTGTGGGCGCGGTGGCGAGGGTGTCGTGGAAGAGGTGGACTCGGGTTTCTTCGATGCCGGCGAAGTCGGAGATGCCGATGCGTAGGCGGCGGTCGAGTAGGTCGTCCCAGCCGCCCTTGGCGAAGTGTTCGTGCGAGTAGCCGGTCAGGCCGAGCCACAACATGCGCTTGCCGGCCAGTCGTGGGCGGCTGCGGCCGTAGGCGAAGCCGTGGTTCCAGACGCGGTCGATCCAGCCCTGGAGCAGCGCGGGCAGGCCGAACCACCACACGGGGAAGACCACGACGATCGTGTCGGCCGCCTCGATCCGGGCCATGTGCGCGCGTACCTCCGCGCTGTAGACCTTGTCCCGGTCGGCCCAGTCGGGTTCGTCCTCGACGGTCATCCGCGGATCGAACCCGTCGGCGTGCAGGTCCAGGACGTCCACGGTGTGGCCGTCGGCCGACAGCCGGGCCCGGACCCGGGCGGCGACCCGGGCGGTCAACGAGTCGGCCCGCGGGTGGGCGTGGACGACGAGGGCGTGCGGCGCTTCGGTGGTCATGGCGTGGCCTTTTTCGGTGGTGGAAACGGGGGACGGGCGAGGGGTCAGTCGGTCAGGCGGACGAGCATCTTGCCGGTGTTGGCGCCGTTCAGGACGCCGAGGAAGGCGGCGGGAGCCTGTTCGATGCCCTCGAACACGGTCTCCTCGGCGTGCAGCGAACCGTCGCCGAGCCAGCCGATCGCGCGCTCGGTCCACTCCGGGAACAGCCCGAAGTGGTCGGTGACCAACAGGCCGCGCAGGTTCAGGCGCCGGGTGTAGGCGAGGAAGAGGTTGTTCGGGCCGGGCACCGGCTCGGTCGCGTTGTAGCCGCTGATCGCGCCGATCAGGGCGAACCGGGCGCCGACCCTGGCGTTCGCGATGGCCGCTTCGAGGTGGTCGCCGCCGACGTGGTCGAGGTAGACGTCGATGCCCTCGGGCGCCGCCTGGGCGAGTTGGTCGGCGATCGCGCCGGCCCGATAGTCCAGCGCGACGTCGTAGCCGAACCCGTCGCGCAACCGGGCGGCCTTGACCGGGCCGCCGGCGGAGCCGATCACCCGGGCCGCGCCCAGCTTGCGGGCGATCCGGCCGGCCACGCTGCCGACCGCGCCCGCCGCGCCGGAGACGAACACGGTGTCGCCCTCGCGGACCGGGGCCACCTCGGTGAGCGCCGCTACGCGGTCAGGCCGGTGGTGCCCAGGACACCGAGGTACGCCTGGGCGGGTACCGAGGAGATGTCCGGCACGATCGCGGTCGCCGCGTCCACGACCGCGTACTCCCGCCAGCCGGCGAAGTGCGACACGGTCGCGCCGACCGGGATCGCGTCGGCGCGGGAGGCGATCACCTCGCCGACCGCGCTGCCGTCCAGCACGGCGCCGAGTTCGAACGGCGGGATGTAAGACTCGACGTCGTCCATGCGACCGCGCATGTACGGGTCGACCGACATCCACGTATTGCGGACCAGGATCTGGCCCTCGGCCAGGGCCGGGATCGCGGCGGTGACCAGTTCGAAGTCGGCGGCGGTGGGGGCGCCCACCGGGCGGGAGGCCAGCCGGATCTCGCGGCCGGTGGCGACGGGGGAGGTGGTGACGGACATGGTGTGGCTCCCGGTTCGGTGTGTCTCGTTCGGCCGTTCCGAACTCGATGACAGGAGAGTGCCGTCGGCCGCGCACGGAATGCTGGGGGTCCACGCACGGGCGCCGGCGGGCGACCATCAGAGCCCGGCTGACCTGCGCTAACGTGGCGTCATGCGCTTCGGGGTGATGGGTCCGCTGGCGGTGTGGACCGCGGATGGCCGGCCGGTTCGGGTCCCGGAGTCGAAGGTGCGTGCGCTGCTCGCCGACCTGCTCGTGAACCGCGGTCGTCCGGTCTCGGCGGACCTGCTGGTGGAGGATCTGTGGGGTGCGGACCCGCCCGGCAATCCGGCCAATACGTTGCAGACCAAGGTCTCCCAACTGCGTCGGGCGCTGGAGGCGGCCGAGCCCGGGGGCCGCGAACTGGTCGCCTTCCGCCCTCCCGGCTATCAACTGCGGGTGGACACGGACGCCGTCGACGCGGATCGGTTCGTCGGGCTGACCGCGCAGGCGCGGGCCGATGTCGATGTGCGCGTCCGGGCCGGGTTGTTCGCGGATGCGCTCGCGCTGTGGCGGGGGCCGGCGTTCGCCGACTTCCGGGACGAGGAGTTCGCCCGCGCGGCGATCACCCGGCTGGACGAGCAGCGGCTGACGGTCGTCGAGGACTACGCCGAGGTGCGTCTGGAACTGGGCGAACACACGCTGCTCGCCGACGAGTTGGGGGAACAGGTCGCGCTGCATCCGGTCCGCGAGCGGCTGCGCGCGGTGCACCTGCGTGCGCTGTACCGGTCCGGGCGCCAGGAGGAGGCGTTGGCCGGGTACGCCGAGCTGCGCGAGCGCTTGGCGGAGGAGCTGGGCCTGGACCCGGGGCCGGAGTTGGCCGCGCTGCATCGGGCGATCCTGGCCCAGGATCCGAGCCTGGCTCCGGTCGTGACGCCGGCCCGGGGGCAGGTCGGTGCGGCGATCGGCGCGACCGGCGCGATTGCAGCGCCCGTCGGCACAGCAGTGCCGGCGCGGGTGCGGAGCAACCTGCCCGCCGCGCTGACCGAACTGGTCGGTCGCGAAGACGCGATGGCCGAGGTGGACGGGCTGCTCCGGAGCGCCCGTCTGGTGACCCTGACCGGTTCCGGCGGCGTCGGCAAGACCCGGCTCGCGCTGGAGAGTGCGGCCCGGGTGGTCGACGACCCGGCCTTCCCGGACGGGGTGTGGTTGGTCGAACTCGCCGGTCGGCGCGACCCGAGCGGCGACGACCTCGCCGACGCCATCGCCTCCGCGCTGGGCATCCGGGACGAGGTCGCGGCCGGTGCCGGGCATCGTGCGGCGCAGTCGCGGACCCGGCTGGCGGACGCGCTGCGTGGCCGTGCGCTGTTGCTGGTCCTGGACAACTGCGAACACGTGATCGAACCGATCGCGGAACTCGCCGATCTGCTGCTGCGCGCCGCTCCGCGACTGCGGATCCTGGCCACGAGTCGGGAGCCGCTGACCGTCGGCGGCGAAGTGCTGTGTGTGGTGCGGCCGTTGATGCTGCCGGCCGCCGGGGCGGGACCGGCGGCGTTGGCCGAGTCCACGGCGGTGCGGCTGTTCGTGGCCCGTGCCGCCGCCGCGGCTCCCGGATTCGTCCTGGACGCGCATACGGCGGACCCGATCGCGGCGATCTGTCGCAGGCTGGACGGCATCCCGCTGGCCCTGGAACTGGCTGCGACCCGGGTGCGCGGGCTCGGCGTACACGGGCTCGCGGCGCGATTGCACGACCGGTTCCGGGTGCTCGGCGTGGGTCGGCGCGGGGTGCCGGCCCGGCAGCAGACGCTGCGCGCGATGATCGACTGGAGCTGGGAACTGCTCGGCGAGGCGGAGCGGATCGTGCTGCGTCGGTTGGCGATCCATGTGGACGGCTGTGCGGCGGAGGCGGCGGAGGCGGTCTGTTCGGGGACCGACGTGGCGCGTGCCGACGTGCTCGATCTGGTCGGGCGCTTGGTGGACCGGTCGTTGGTGGTGGTGGTCGAGGGGCGGTACGGGCCGAGGTATCGGCTGCTGGAGTCCGTCGCCGCGTACTGCGTGGAACACCTGCACGCGGCGGGTGAGTTCGACGCGGTACAGGGACGGCACGACGGTTGTCTGGCCGAGTTCGTCGAGGATGCCGGGCCGCGTTTGTACGGCCCCGATCAGCGTGAGTGGCTGATCCGGCTGGACGCGGAGAGCGCGAACCTGGGTGCCGCGCTGGACGGCGCGGTGCGGCGCGCGGACGCGGGGCTCGCGCTGCGGCTGGCGGGTGGGGCCGCGTGGTACCGGTTCCTGCGGGGGCGCTACCGCGAGGCGTGGCGGGCGTTGGACGCGGCGTTGGCGGTCGGTGCGGGTACGGGCGCCGGTGGGCGGGATCCGGTTCGGGCGGCGGCGGGAGCCTGGCGGGCCGGGTTCGCGATGTTGATCGGGGACGGCAGCGACCTGGTGCGGCAGAGCCGGGACGCGCTGCGGGCCTTCGACGGGATCGCGGCGGGGCGGGCCCGGGCCGAATGGTTCCTGGGCCTGGCGCACCTGCATGTGGGCGATGCGGATGCGGGCGGCGCCCTGATCGATCGAGCCCTCGCGGGCTTCCGCGCGGCGGACGACGCGTGGGGCATCGCCGCCGCGCTGACCGGCCGGGCGAAGGCGGCGATGTTCCGCGCCGATCTGGTCGCGGCCGGCACGGCGGCGGAGGACGCGGCGGCCCGGTTTGCCGCGCTGGGCGAGCGGTGGGGCATCGTCCAGGCCGCGGACCAACTGGCCTATTTGGCCGAGGTGTCCGGCGAGTACGACCGCGCCGCCGAGCTGCATCGCGAAGGGCTGCGCGGGGCCGAGGAGTTGGGCCTGTGGACGGATGTGTCGTACCGGTGGTCCGGGCTCGGTCGGATCGCGCTGTTGCGCGGTGACTTCGTGCGGGCCGAGGAGTTCCACGAGCGTGGGCGGCGGCTCGCGGTCGAGCAGTCGGACCGGTTCGCCGAGGAGTTCGCCGAGGTCGGGCTCGGGCTGGGGGCGCGCCGGGCGGGCGACCTGGGGGCGGCCGAGCGGCACTTGCGCAATGCGCTGGAGTGGAATCGTCGGCTGCACGAGGACTACGGCGTGCCGTTCTACGGGGTGACGCTGCTGCTGGCCGAGTTGGGCTTCGTGGCCGAACTGCGTGGGGACGCGGTCGGCGCGCGGGCGTCGCACTCCGAGGGGCTCGCGGCGGCTCGGGCGTCCGGCGATCCGCGTGCGGTCGCGCTGGCGTGGGAGGGGTTGGCCGGGGTCGAGGCGATCTCGGGTCGGCACACGGAGGCGGCCACCCTGCTGGGTCGCGCGGACGCGCTCCGTGCCTCGATCGGTGCGCCGTTGCCGGCCGGCGAACTCGGCGACGTGACGCGGATCGTGGCGGCGGCCCGGGAGCGCCTTGGCCCTTCGGCCTACACGCGTGCCTTCGCTGCCGGGGCCGACTCCTTCGGTGGGCCGGACGAGGGCGGCGTCTGACGGCTCAGGTTGTCCTTCGACTTGCGGGGCCGCGTCGGGGCAGTCCGATGCGTTGTGTTGCGTGGCCGGGCTGTTTTGGCCTCATGCGCCGGCGGGGCTGCTTGGCCTCATGCGCCGGCCGGGCTGGGTTCGCCTCAAACGCCGGCGGGGCTGCTTGGCCTCATGCGCCGGCCGGGCTGGGTTCGCCTCATGCCCCGGCGGGGCTGGGTGGCCTCATGCGCCGGCCGGGCTGGGTTCGCCTCATGCGCCGGCGGGGCTGAGTGGCCTCAAACGCCGGCCGGGCTGAGTTGGCCTCAAGCGCCGGCCGGCCTGAGTGGCCTCAAGCGCTGGCCAGGCTGGTGGTTGGTTGGGTTGGGGTGGGTTCGTGCGTTGGGTGGGTCGGTGGTTGGTTGGGGTGGGGGTGTGTGGGGTGGGGTTGTGGGTTGGGTTGGGTGGTGGTGGGTGGGGGGTACGGTCGGGGGTTATGGAGATTTGGATCAATCCTGGTTGTTCGAAGTGTCGGTCGGCGGTGTCGATGTTGGATGCGGAGGGGGCCGAGTACACCGTGCGGCGCTATTTGGAGGAGCCGCCGACGGTGGTCGAGTTGGAGGCGGTGTTGGATCGGTTGGGGCTGGAGCCGTGGGACATCGTGCGGACCGGGGAGGCGGTTGCGGGGGAGTTGGGGCTCCGGGAGTGGGCGCGGGAGGCGGGTGAACGGGGGCGCTGGATCGCGGCGTTGGCGGAGCACCCGATTTTGATCCAGCGGCGGATCATCACCGCCGACGACGGCAGTGCCGTGGTGGCCCGTACGCCGGAGGCGGTCCGCTCGGTTCTGGATTGACGATGCCGCCCCGAGCCGGGCGGCCCGATGGTCCGAAGGATGTGGTCGGCGCTCGGCGGAGCGGGTGGAAAACGCGAGACATTTGTCTGGTTAAGGTGATTTGGGTGTATTGCCGCATACCTTGACGTCATGATCTTCTCGGTGGCCTCGTACTTCGTGGTCGCGGCCATCGCCCCGTGGCTGGTCCGCCGCCTCGGGCGAAACGCCTTCCTCGTGCTCGCCGCGCTGCCGGCGGCGACCACGGGGTGGGCGTTCGCCCGGGCCGGCTCGGTGTTCGACGGCCGGCCCGAGTTCGAATCGCGCGAGTGGATTCCCGAACTCGGCGTCTTCCTGGCGTTTCGCTGCGACGCGCTCGCGCTGCTGATGGTCTTCCTCGCGGCCGGCGTGGGAGTTCTGGTCCTGGTCTACTGCGCGCGCTACTTCGCCACCGACGAGCCCGGGCTCGGCGCGTTCGCCGGCGTCCTGGTCGCCTTCGCCGGGGCGATGATCGGCCTGGTCACCACCGACGACCTGATCCTGCTGTACGTGTTCTGGGAGCTGACCACGGTCTTCTCCTACCTGCTGATCGGCCATCGCAGCGAACACCGCGGCTCGCGCCGGGCCGCGATGCAGGCGCTGACCATGACCACGTTCGGCGGCCTGGCGATGCTGGTCGGCCTGATCCTGCTCGGCGAGAAGGCGGGCACCTACCGGCTCTCCGAGATCCTCGCCGCCCCGCCCGGCGGCACCGTGGTCACCACCGCGATCGTGCTGATCCTGGTCGGCGCGCTGTCCAAGTCGGCGATCGTGCCGTTCGGTTCCTGGCTGCCCGCGGCGATGGCGGCGCCCACCCCGGTCAGTGCCTACCTGCACGCCGCCGCGATGGTCAAGGCCGGCGTGTACCTGGTCGCCCGGCTGGCCCCCGGATTCGCCGAACTCGCGCCGTGGCGACCGATCGTGCTGATCACCGGCTGCGCGACGCTGCTCCTGGCCGGTTGGCGGGCGTTGCGCGAGGACGACCTCAAGCGGGTGCTCGCCTACGGCACGGTCAGCCAACTCGGCCTGCTGATCGTGGTCACCGGCGCGGGCAACCGGGACGCGGCGCTCGCCGGGATCGCGATGCTGGTCGCCCACGCCCTGTTCAAGGCCACGCTGTTCCTGGTGGTCGGCGTCATCGACCACGCGGCAGGCACCCGGGACCTGCGCCGACTCTCCGGCCTGGCCCGGACCATGCCGATCACCTGCCTGGTCGCGGTGGTGGCCGCGCTGTCCATGGCCGGACTGCCGCCGATGGTCGGATTCGTCGCCAAGGAAGCGGTCTACGAGGCGTTCCTGCACCGGGGTCGCACCGACACCATCGTGCTCGGCGTGCTGGTCGCCGGGTCCGCGCTGACCGCCGCCTACAGCCTGCGCTTCGTCTGGGGCGCCTTCGCCCGCAAACCCGACGTGGCCGACACCCGATGCGAACCGCCGGGCGGACTGCTGCTCGGCCCGGCCGCCCTGCTCGGCGTCGGTTGCCCGGCCCTGGGATTCGCCGCGCAGTCGCTGGACCACTGGATCTCCTCGTACGCCGACCTGTTCCCGTCCACCGGATCCGACTACCACCTGGCCCTGTGGCACGGCCCGGGTACCGCGCTGACCCTGTCCGCCGTCGCGATCTGCGTGGGCATCGGGCTGTTCCTGGCCCGCGAACCGGTGCTGCGCCTGCAATCGGCCACCGCCCGGATCGAACCCTCGCGCCTGTACGACGCGCTCGTGCACGGTGTGGACCGGGGTGCGCTGCAACTGACCGGCACCACCCAACGCGGCTCGATGCCGGTCTACCTCGGGGTGATCCTGCTCAGCCTGATCGCGATCACCACCGCGACCGCGCTGGGCAACCTCCCGCTGCCGTTCCCGCATTCGCCGCGCTGGTCGGACTCGGCCGCGCAGATCGTGGTCGGCCTGCTCGTCATGGGCACCGCGCTGATCGCCGCCGGCACCCGGGACAGGCTGCCCGCGGTGCTCCTGGTCGGCGTCACCGGCTACGGCTGCGCGACGTTGTTCGTGCTCCAGGGCGCTCCCGACCTCGCCCTGACCCAGGGCCTGGTCGAGACGGTCAGCGTGGTGGTGTTCCTGCTCGTGCTGCGCCGACTCCCGCGCCGGTTCGCCCGAACCACCCGGCCCGGCCGCAGGGCCGTGCACATCGCCCTGGGCGTACTCACCGGCTCGGTGCTCGCGGGCGTCGCCGTCTCCGCGTTCGCCGCCCGGACCCGGCCGCCGGTGTCCCGGGTGTTCGCCGCCGCCGCGAAGGAGGCGGGCGGCAAGGAGATCGTCAGCGTGCTGCTGGTGGACATCCGCGCCTGGGACACGATGGGCGAGATCTCCGTGCTGGCGGTCGCCGCGATCGGCGTGACCAGTCTGATCTTCGTCCGCCGCGACCGCGGCCTGCCCCGACTCGGCGACCGCGCTCCGGAACCGGCCGAGCCCGGCGGAAGCGGCCCCGGGAGCACCGCCGGAAGTACCACCGGAAGCAGTGCCTACCGCCCCGCGGTACCCGCGCCCGCCCCCACCCCGCCGCCGGCGCGGGTGCCCTGGCTGGCCGCCGCCGACACGCTCGCCCCCGAGCGGCGCACGGTGCTCTTCGAAGTGGTCGCGCGCGTCGCGTTCCCGACCGTCCTGGTGTTGTCCCTGTACTTCCTGTTCAGCGGACACTCCACGCCGGGCGGCGGATTCGCGGGCGGCATCACCGCCGGACTCGCCCTGCTGGTGCGCTATCTCGCGGGCGGGCGGTACGAACTGGCCGAGGCCGCGCCGCTGCCCCCCGGCCGGCTGCTCGGCACCGGCCTGGTGATCGGCGCGGGCGTCGGTCTGGTCGGCCTGATCGCGGGCGGCTCGGTGCTGCGCAGCACGGTGCTGGACGCCACGCTGCCGCCCTTCGGCGACGTGCACATCGCGACGTCCGTGTTCTTCGACATCGGCGTCTACCTGCTCGTGGTCGGCCTCGTGCAGGACGTACTGAGCGCGCTCGGCGCGGAGTTGGACCGACGCATCGAACAGACCCGGGACCGGGACGCCGAACGAACGGTGATCGTATGAAGAGCCCGACCATGATCCTGGTACTGACCGCCGCCGTGCTTGTGGGTGCCGGGGTCTACCTGGTGCTCGAACGCAGTCTGACCCGGGTGTTGCTCGGCGTGGTGCTGATCGGCAACGGCGCCAACCTGATCGTGCTCGCCGGCGGCGGTCGCGCGGGCGGCGCGCCGGTGCTGGGGGTGACGCTGCCGTTCGCGATGAACGACCCGCTGCCCCAGGCGATGGTGTTGACCGCGATCGTGATCACGCTCGCGGTGACCGCGTTCGTGTTGTCGATGGTGCATCGACACTGGGAACTGACCGGATCCGACGAGATCCAGGACGACACCGAGGACCTGCGGGTGGCCCGCCGCGCCGAGCGGGGTGACCTGCGCAGCGAACATCGGCGACTGCGACGGGAGTTGCGCCGGCAGACCGCGGATCGCCGGGCGGTGGTGCGGCGCCTGGGGATCGAGGCCCGGGCCAACTACGACGCCGAGTGCCGACGACTCGGGGTGGACCGGAACGGGCACGGCGGTCGACCGGAGGCGCAGCGGATCGCCCGCGAACGACGCGCGGAACTGCGCCGGCGACTGCGCGGGATCAAGTCCGAACACCGGATCCAACAGGCCGAGTTGCGGGCCAGGTTCCGGCGGGCGCGGCGCGAGTTGAATCGGCAGGCGCGGGCCGAACGGGCGGCCGTGGCCCGCGCGGACAGTGTGGTGGACGCGGTGCCCGACACCGAGTTCCCGCGCGGTGCCGGAGAACCCGCCGGTCCCGAGCGGGGTCGGGACCGGCCCGCGCGATGAACCACCTGGTGCCGCTCCCGGTCCTGCTGCCGCTGTTCGGCGCCGGCCTCATGCCGGCCATCGGCGGCCGACTGCCGCGCGGCCGGCGGCTGATCAGCGTCGGGGTGCTGACCGCCGTGCTCGGCGTGGCGATCGCCCTGCTGGTGGCGGCCGATCGGGACGGCCCGGTGGTGGCCCGGATGGCCGGGTGGCCCGCGCCGACCGGGATCGTGCTGGTGGCGGACCGGTTGTCCGCGCTGATGCTGGTGGTCTCCTGCGCGGTCACCCTCGGCGTGCTGGTCTATTCGATCGGCCAGGGCCGCGCGGACGAGGACGAGGCCACGCCGCTGTCGGTGTTCCACCCCACCTATCTGATCCTGGTCGCGGGCGTGGCGAACGCGTTCCTGGCGGGCGACCTGTTCAACCTCTACGTGGGCTTCGAGGTGTTGCTCGCGGCCAGCTACGTGCTGCTGACCGTCGGCGGCACCGCCGCCCGGGTGCGCGCGGGCGCCGGCTACGTGGTGGTCGGCCTGCTGTCCTCGGTGGTGTTCCTGTCCGCGATCGCGATGGTGTACGCGGCGACCGGCACGGTCAACCTGGCCCAGCTCGCGGTGCGGCTGCCCGAGGTCGACCCCGGCGTGCAACTGGTCCTGGAGTCGATGTTGTTGATCGGATTCGGGGTCAAGGCGGCGGTGTTCCCGCTGTCCGCGTGGTTGCCCGACTCGTACCCGACCGCGCCCGCGCCGGTGACCGCGGTGTTCGCCGGACTGCTCACCAAGGTCGGGGTGTACGCGATCATCCGGGTGCAGACGTTGTTGTTCCCGGACGGGCGATTGCGCGAACTGCTGCTCGTGGTGGCCGCGGCGACGATGATCGTCGGCATCCTGGGCGCGATCGTGCAGAGCGACCTGAACCGGCTGTTGTCCTTCACACTGGTCAGCCACATCGGGTACATGGTCTTCGGGATCGCGCTGGCGAGCGCGGCGGGCCTGGCCGGCACGGTGTTCTACGCGGTCCACCACATCACCGTGCAGACCTCGCTGTTCCTGGTCACCGGGCTGATCGAGCGGCGCGGTGGCAGTACCGACCTGGGTCGACTGGGCGGGCTGGCGCGGATGGCGCCGGCGCTCGCGGTGTTGTTCTTCGTACCCGCGATGAACCTGGGCGGGATCCCGCCGCTGTCCGGCTTCCTGGGCAAGTGGTTGTTGTTGCGGGCGGGTGCGGAGATCGGTTCGGTGGCGTCGTACCTGTTGATCGGCGCGGCGGTGGCCACCAGTTTGTTGACGTTGTACGCGATGGCCCGGGTGTGGGGGCAGGTGTTCGGCAGTTCGCCGGACACCTCGGGGGCGACCGCGTACTCCTTCGGCGCGAGTCTGAGCGGACGCGACGTCGCGGCCACCAGCAGTGTGCTGCCGCGCGCGATGACGCTGGCGACCTGTGCGCTGGTCACGTTGGGCGTGGCGTTCACCGTGCTGGCCGGGCCGCTCGTCGCGCTGACCGAGCGCACGGGCAGCGAACTGGTGGATCGGGTCGTCTATATCGACGCCGTGCCGCTGCCCGGCGGGTTCGCCCGAGGGTCGGGTCGGTGACCGTGCGCCGGTTCCGGAGCCGGCCTCGGACCCGACGGATCTCGCCGCTGCTGGTCGGGTGGTTGATCGCGGTGTGGGTCGCGCTGTGGGGCACCCTGACCGTCGCCAACCTGCTCACCGGGCTCGTGATCGCGGTGTTGTCGTCGGTGCTGCTGCCGTTGCCGCCGGCGCACGACGGGTTGGCCTTCCGGCCGTGGGGACTGGTCCGGTTCGTGGTGCTGTTCGTGCTCGACCTGGTGCTGTCCTCGCTGCGGGTCGCCTGGCAGGCGCTGTGGCCGGGGCGGTTGCCGCGCAACTCGGTGGTGGGGGTCGAATTGGCCTCGCGTTCGGACCTGTTGCTCACCCTGACCGTGCTGGCGTTGAACGTGATGCCCGGCAGCATCGTGATCGAGATTCGCCGGGGTCGGCCCACCGTGTTGTTCATCCACGCGCTGGGCGCCGACACGCCTGCCTCGGTCGAAGCGGCGCGGCGGGCGGTGGTGCGCCTGGAGGCCCGTGTGCTCGCCGCGTTCGGCACCCGCGCCGAACGTGCCCGTTCGACCGGAACTCCCGGAGGTGGTTCATGAATCCGCTCATCGGCGGCACTGTGATCGTGCTGCTCGGCGCGGCTGCGGTGCTCGCCCTGATCCGGCTCGTGCGCGGGCCATCGACGCTGGACCGGGCGGTCGCGGTGGACATGCTGCTCGCGGTGATGTTGGCCGCGGTCGCCGCGGAGGCCACCTTGAATCGGCACACCACGACCGTCCCGGTACTGCTCGCCCTGGCCCTGGTCGGCTTCCTGGGTTCGGTGTCGATCGTGCGCTTCTCGGCGCGCGAGGGCGACTGACGTGCGGGCCGGCGAGTTCGCCGACGGCGCGTCCGCGGTGTGCCTGCTCGTGGGCTGCGCGCTCGCGTTCGTCGCGGGGGTGGGACTGCTGCGCTTCCCGGACACGTTGTCGCGGATGCACACCGTGGCCAAGCCGCAGGTCCTGGGCCTGCTGCTGGTCACGCTCGGCCTGGGGTTGCGGCTGCGGCACGGGATCGACATCGGGATGCTGGTGATGGTGGCGTTCTTCCAACTGACCACCGTTCCGGTGGCGACCCACCTGGTGGGCCGCGCGGTGTACCGGTTGCCGCAACTGCCGACCGGGGACCTGGCCGTCGACGAACTCGCGGACGGGATCGACCCGAGGAGCGCGAACGGATAGTCGTATTTCACTCCGATGCGTGAGGTTGGCGGTTCGGTTCGGTGGATACCCGGGACGAGACAACCGTCGACCGAGGGCCCGTCGGGGCCCGCACGTCCGTCCCGGGTCCGCGGCGCGGGTGTGTTCGCGGCCCGGGACTCGGCGCGCCCGTACCCGGGTCGGTCGGGCCCGGGTACGGCCGTTCGGGGCCGCGCACGCCCGGGGCCGGGGTCGGGGCCCTCGGTCGTACCCGCCGCAGAAAGGAATCCACGATGAATGCGGAACCCGGCGAGATCGACGAGTGCGCGGTGTCGGTGCCGGTCGGCACCGGGCCGTGCTCCGGCGTCGACCCGATCGGCGGCTGAGTCGTGTCGGAGCGGGTGGCGGTGGTGGTGGTCGGCGGGCACGAGAGCGCGAACGGCGCCGCGTTGCCCGACCTGTTCGGGGCCGAGGTGATCTCGGCGGCGTGCGGCCGGCAACTGCACCGGGCGGTGGGCGCGGCGCTGCGGGCGGGCGCGGAGCGGGTGTGCGTGGTGCCGGTCACGCTGGGCCGGGACCCGGGCCTGGCCGGGGCCGCGGCGCGGACGTTGCTCGCGCTGCCGGCGGCGGAGCGGGGCCGGGTGTTGCTGAGCCGCCCGTTCGCCGGTACGGAGCAGCTCACCCAATGGCTGCGCGCCGCCGCCGCGCGGGTGCCGGATCGGGCCGCGTTGCTGGTGGCGGCGCCGGCGGGGGACGGGCACGAGGACGCCGAGCTGTATCGGATCGCGCGCCTGGTGTGGCAACACGGCCCGCACCGGATCGTCGAGGTCGCGCTGATCGGCGGTGACCCGGATCTGGGCCGGGCCCTGGAGCGCTGCCGGGTACTGGGCGCGGCCCGGACCGTGGCGCTGGCCGCGTCCTTCGTGTTGCCGGCCGTGCCGGGCGTGGCCCCGCTGCTGTCGAGGCCGGCGGCGGCCGGGGTGCTGGCGGCCCGGGTCGGCTCGGCGGTCGAGCGCCTGCGGGTGCACGGCGACGACGGCCTCGCGGGGATCGGCCCGCGCACAACGCCGCCCGCCCACTCGGACGCGCGGGATCGTGCGCGGCCGCCGGTCCGCCCGCCCGGTCGCGAATCCGTGCCCGCGTTCCCCGTCGCCTAGGAGGTCCGAGCCCATGGTCACGGCCCAACCACAGCGCTACCTCTACCGCGATCACCCGGCCGAGGCGGCGGCGGATCGCCGCACCTCGATCGTGGCGGTGCGCAACACCGGCGACCGCGCGATCCGGGTCGGGTCGCACTTCCACTTCTTCGAGGTCGACCCGACGCTGGTCTTCGACCGGGCGGCGACCTTCGGGATGCGGCCGAACATCGCGGCGGGTACCTCGATTCGGTTCGAACCGGGTGGCACCCGGCAGGTGGAACTGCGCCCGTTCGCGGGCTCGGGACGCCTGGTCGGCTGCACCGAGCTGCCGCACGGGGCGGCGGCCGCCGCCGCACAACCGGCCCGGCTGGGGGCGACGTTGCACGCGATCGAACACGGCCTCCGCGAGGCGCAGGCGCAGGCGGTGTCACAGGCGCAAGCCGGACGGGCCGATCCGGCGGTACCGGAGCCCGCCGCCGACGCCGCGCGGCCCGCGGTGGTGCGGGCGGACCGACCCGTCGGCCGGCCGATCCGCGGCAAGCCGGGCAGCCGGCCGCCGACCAAGCCCGGATCCACGCCGGGCCCGGGGCGAAGGGGCCCGCGCTGACCACACATCCCACCCGCGCCGCCGGTCGCGGCGGCCGGCGGCGGGACCGTTCGTGGGCCCGCGATCAGCCCTGGTGCGGATAGCTCATGCCGATTCCGAGCGTGGACTGCATCGGGAGCAGGCCGGTGCCGATCGTGTCCAGCACGGCGGGCAGGATCAGGTCGGCCAGTCGAGCCGCCTCGGCGGCGCCGATCGATTCCCAGGGCCGGGCGGCGAGTTCGTCGGTCAGCGCCTCGACCGAGTCGCGGCCGCTGCGACCCGCCTCGGTGGCCGTGCCGTCGGCGTTCAGCCACCCCCGGGCGACCAGGCGCCCGCGCGCCGCGTCCCACTCGTCGGCGCTCCACTGTCGGCTTGCGAACACCTCGGCCGGAGCGGCACCGGCGGCGCTGTGCGAGACGAGCGCCTCGACGCCGTCCAGACGGTGTGCCAGCAGCGCCGCGATGTGCCCGTCGCCCCGGTGTTCACGCAGCCGGGTGATCGCCTGCCACAACACCAGGTGCGGCTCGTCCGCCCACGGGAGTGCGGCATGCGCGGCGGCCAGCGGGCGACCGACGGTGTCGGCGGCCTCGGCCACCCGCCGGGTCAGCGCGGCGGCCTCGGCGATCTCCGGCGCGTGCACCCGCTCGCCGAGCGCCGAGCGCAGCGTGGCGTCGACCGCGCGCAGCCGGGCCGCGAGCACGTCGGCGGGGTCGGCGATCGACCAGACCCTCGGCACGTACCGGGCGACCATTGCCGGGCTGAAGCTGTAGAAGGTCGAGGTGACCAACTCGGCGGAGGCCGTCCCGAGGGCCGCGGCACGCATCGCGAAGTAGGCCGGCCATCGTTCGTCCACCGCGTAGCCGAGCGCCGCGAACTCCTCGAACATCTTCGGCGAGTAGTAGTGCAGCGCGTGCAACGGCTCCAGGGTCTGCCATATCCGGCGGACCAGCACGGCGTCCAGGGCCTTGTTCGTTTCGTTCGTCTCGTTCGTCGTGCTCATGTCGTGCAGTCCTCTTTCCGACTTCCGAGCGGCTCGCCCGGCGGGCAACTTGTCACTGACAAGATTGCTCTCGTGCTGCAAACTTGTCAATGCCTAGATCCCGGGTAGCATCGACCCATGAGCACTGGACGCCCCTATCACCACGGCGATCTGCGCCGCGCCGTACTCGCCGCCGCGCTGGACGTGGTGGCCTCGGACGGCATCGGCGCGATCAGCCTGCGCGATCTGGCCCGCCGCGCGGGCGTGTCGCACGCCGCCCCCGCGCACCACTTCGGCGACAAGACCGGGCTGCTCACCGCGATCGCCGCCGAGGGCTACGGCCTGCTCGCCGACGCGCTCGCCGAGGCCGTGCCCGGCGACGCGGACGCCCTGCGCGAACTCGGCGTGCGCTACGTGCGCTTCGCGCTCGCGCATCCCGCGCACTTCGAGGTGATGAACCGTCCGCACGCGGTCGACGGCGCCGACCCGGAACTGCTGCGGCAGCGGGCCCGGGCCGGTGAGTCGTTGCGCGGCGGCGTCGCGGGGGTGCCGGCCGAGCGCCGGGGCGATCCGGACCAGGCGGTGCTCGCCGCGTGGTCGCTCGCGCACGGCTACGCCACCCTGTGCCTGTCCGGTGGCATCCCGGCGGGAGCCGATCCGGCGGGCACCTTCCGGTCGCTGACGGGCCTGTTGTTCTCCGGGCCCGCGATGGAGTGACGCGCGGCGCGCCGGGCCCGGGGATTCGCCCGATTCGCCCGGAGGCAACGATTCCGGGCGTCGATGTGCACCATGTGTGACGGGAGGACTCTTGACCGTGATGTCGCCGTCCCGGTACACCTGGCAGTCGGGTCGAGCACGGCCCGCCCGATCCTCTGGAGATTCGCGCCTCGTCGAGCCGGGGACCTCCCGCGCCTCGATGCCGTGACCCGGTGCAGGCCGTGGCTCGTGACCGGGCACGCCACGCACGTGAACCCCCGCGGGCGTGGTGCCGACCCGGATCCAGCCGCCGCCGACGCGCACCTGCTCGGCGTGCGGGTCGGATCCGGGGAGGTGCCGTGCGATCGGGTGAGGGGAGATCGGGAATGCCGGAAGTGAGCGTCGTCGTCCCGCTCTACGGCGACCACGAGGCGCGCGGGGTGTTCGCCTCGGTCGCGGCGGCGTGGCTGGCGCAGAGCGTGTGCTGCGAGGTGGTGCTGGCGACGGCCGGCGACGCGGTGCCGGTCGTACCGCCGGATTTGGACGCGCGTCGCCGGGTGCGGGTGATCCGGGCCCCCGAGACGAGCCTGGCCGCCGGGTTGCTGCGCAACGTGGCGGCGGCTCGGGCCAGGGCGCCGGTGCTGTACCTGACCGATGCCGATGTGGCTCCGCTCGGGCGCGACTTCGTGGCCCGCGCGCTGGAGCTGGCGGCCGGCGGGGCGCTGGCCCAGCCGTGGATGTACCGGCTCGTCGGCGCCGCCGAACTGCCCGTCGGGTGGGCCGCGGTGGACCTGGTGCCGGTGGGCGAGGACCCGTTCTGCTTCGTCCGGGAGGACCCGGACGGCGTGCTGCGCGGGTTCCCGGACGAGCGGCTGGTCTGGGATCCGCCGCGGGCCGGGGCACCGGAGGGCGCCACCCCGCGGGCGTTGCCGCCGCCGCGGGCGCGGGCGCCCTACGGACCCCACAGCCGGTTGTGGCGCGCGCCCTACCAGTGGGGCGCGATGCTGGTGGACCGCCGGACCTTCGACGGGGTGGGCGGGTACTGCCCGCGATATCTGGGCTGGGGCGGCGAGGACGTCGACCTGCTCGCGAAGGTCGCCGCGCACACCCGGCTGCGCCGCGGCCGGCAGCTCGATCGATCCTGGAGCTGCCTGCACTTCGAGCACCGCACACCGTACGACGGAACCGAGCAACAGGCGTCCAACGAACGCCTGTTGGCCGCGCGGATCGCGGCCGGTCCGGACGCGATGATCGAACAGGACCTGGCCGCGCACGCCGACCCGGGCGGCATGCCCCAGGGCCATTGAGCCCGCACCGCCCGCCGCGACGGTGCCGGCCCGAGCCGACCCGGCTATCGAGTCCGGTCGAGCCGATCCCGGAACAGGGCCAGGCCGGCCGCGCATTGCGAGTGCAGCGGGGTCGGCAGGGCGTCGGGCGCGAACCACTCCAGCGCGTCGAACTTGTGCGGCTCGCCGATGGCGACCCGCCCCGGCTCGACCTCGACCGCGAACACCACCGCGACCCAGTGCGAGGCGACCGGGTCCCCGCGCAGCACGTTGCGCACCCCGATCGTCTCGATCGACAACGCCTCGGTCGAGTACTCCTCGCGCACCTCGCGGGCCACCGCACGCTCGAACGTCTCGCCCCACTCCAACGCGCCCGCACCGGTGTCCCAGGTGCCGGCCTCGTCCCGGGCCGCCGCCGAGCGACGCGCCAACAACACCCGCCCGGCCCCGTCGTGGCAGATGAACACACAGGACACGGACGGGCCGCCCGGCCGGTTCGTCGCCATCAGAAGTGCTTCAGCAACTCGGGGAACGCGGTCAGCGTGAGCACCCGATCGTCGTGCGGGTCCAACTCGCTCTGCTCCAGGACCCAGGTGTGCGCGTTCGGGATGAACACCGCGCCCAGCCCCGCGCCGCGCGCGGGAAGGATGTCCGACTTGGGGGAGTTGCCGATCATCCAGGTCGTCTCCGGCACCAGCCCGTGCGCACGGGTGAGATCGAGGTAGGCGTCGACGCCCTTCTCCGGCACGATGTGCACGCTGCGGAAGTGGTGCGCCAGCGCGGACGCGTCGATCTTGCGCTGTTGCTCCTCGGTGTCGCCCTTGGTGAGCAACATCAGGTCGTGGCGCGCGCCGAGCGTGGTGAGCGTCTCGACCACGCCGGGAACCAGTTCCATCCGGTTCTCCAGCAGTGCGACCGCGAGTTGCCCGATGTGGCGCAGCTCCGCCTCGGTGGCCGGCCGCGCGTGCAGCCGCGCCACCGTCTCGCCCAGACTGCGCAGGAACATCTTGCTGCCGTAGCCGTGCGTGATCGCGTTCGCGGCCTCGATGTCGTTGAGCATCGCGCGGATCTCGGTCCGGTCGAGCGTGGGGTGGTCGAGCCAGTCGAGCCAGTCCTCGATGACCCGCTCGAACAGGACGTTGTTCTCCCACAACGTGTCGTCGGCGTCGAAGATCAGGACCTGACGCGAAAGGCCCGTCGGCGTGTTCATGGTTCGTTTCGTCTCTGTCCGCTCGGCGACACTGCGGCGATCATCCTAGAGCGGACCGCCGGCCCCCCTCATCGGATTTTCCGACCGCTGCCCGTGCCGAACCGGCAGGGACGAGACGGCGGTGCGGGCCGAAGTCGGGAGCGGGTCACGACCGCGCCGGCGGCTTGCCGCGCAGGGCCTGCCACTTCTCCAGCACGCCCGCCATCTCCTGCTGGGCGAAGGCGAAGAAGTCCCGCATCTCCGCCATCCGGGCACCCGCCTTCGTGCCGGGGCCGCCGAGCGGTCCGATGCCCTTGTCGGTGGCGGCGATGAGCTGGGCGAACAGCGCCTGCTTGGTCGCGGTGCCGGTGTACCAGGCGTCGTCGGGCAGCAGGTACAGATCGCTGCGCGAACCCAGGACCGACTCGCGGGTGACCAGTCCGACCTGGGCGAGGTAGCGGACCGCGCCCGAAATCGCGGCGGGGCTCGCGGCCAGCCGGTCGGCCAGCTCGCCGGCGGTCAACCCGCGCTCCTCGGCGGCCATCAAGGTGATCAGTACGCGGGCGCTCATCCTGGGGAAACCCCAGTCGGCGAACAACATCGCCATCTGTTCGATGAAGTGCCGCGCGGCCTCCTCGTCCCGGCCGTCAGCCACGCCCATCAGCTCCTCCGCCGCGTCGGTGGGTCGCCCTCGGCGGGAGCCTGCGGGCGTATATACATTACGTTATGAAGCTTCACAAACACGTGAAGTAACAGTAGCATCCGGGGGGTGAACGCAATCGACGTGATCTGCACCACAGGGCTGCAGAAACGGTTCGGGCAGGCAGTCGCCCTGGACGGGCTGGACTTACAGGTGGCCCAGGGCGAGGTGCACGGACTGCTCGGCCCCAACGGCGCGGGCAAGTCCACCGTGATCCGCATCCTGCTGGGCCTGCTGCGCCGGGACGGCGGCACCGTCACCCTGTTCGGCGGCGACCCCTGGCAGGAGGCCACGGCGCTGCACCGAAGACTGGCCTACGTGCCCGGCGACGTGAGCCTGTGGCCCAATCTGAGCGGGGGCGAGACGATCGACCTGCTCGGCTCGATGCGCGGCGGCCTGGACAAGGCCCGTCGCGACGCCCTCGTGGAGCGGTTCGAACTGGACCCCAAGAAGAAGGGCCGGGCCTACTCCAAGGGCAACCGACAGAAGGTGGCGCTCGTCGCCGCCCTGGCCTCCGAGGCCGAACTGCTCATCCTCGACGAGCCGACCTCCGGCCTGGACCCGCTGATGGAGGCGGTCTTCGGCTCGTGCGTGGCCGAGGCCAAGGAGCGCGGCGCGACCGTCCTGCTCTCCAGCCACATCCTCAGCGAGGTCGAGGAGCTCTGCGACCGAGTCTCGATCATCCGCGAGGGACGCCGGGTCGACTCCGGCTCGCTCGACGACCTGCGCCACCTCTCGCGCACCACCATCACCGCGACGGTGTTCCGGTCGCCGGGCAACCTGGACGCCATCGGAGGTGTGCACGAACTACAGGTCGACGGGCGCTCGGTGAGCTTCCAGGTCGATCCGGACGCGTTGGAGAAGACGCTGCGCCTGCTCACCGACGCGGGCCTGGAGTCGTTGACCAGCCGGCCGCCCACGCTGGAAGAACTGTTCATGCGCTACTACTCCGGGGACAAGCAGTGAGCGGCGGGCTCGCCGGCCTGCGCGAGTTGTCCAAGCTCGCCTCCCGCCGGGACCGGATCATCCTGCCCCTGTGGGCGTACGCCCTGATCGGCAGCGCGGCCTCGACCGCCTACAGCATCAAGGGCCTCTTCCCCGACCAGGCGTCGCGGCAAGAGTTCGTCGACGGCATCCGGGCCGCGTCCGGCGCCGCCGCGCTCTACGGCCGGATCCTGGACACCTCTCCCGGAGCCATCACCACGTGGCGCTCGGCGGTGCTCGGCGCCGTCCTGGCCGCGGTGATGTCCATTCTCCTCGTCGTCCGGCACACCCGGGCGGAGGAACAGACGGGCCGTCAGGAACTGGTCGCCGCGGGCGTCGTGGACCGGGCGGCGCCACTGGTCGCCGCACTGCAACTGGTGATCTCGGTCAATCTCGCCGTCGGCGTGGTCATCGGCGGCGTACTGCCCCTGGTCGGCCTGCCGGCGGCCGGTGCGTTCGCCCTCGGCCTGTCGATCGCGGCCTGCGGCATCGCCTTCACCGGCATCGCGGCGGTCTGCGCCCAGCTCTTCGAGTCCTCGCGCACCGCGAACGCGGTCTCGCTGACCCTGCTCGGCGCGTTCTACCTGGTGCGTGCGGTGGGCGACATGAGCCACGGCGCCGAGTGGCTGTTGTGGATCTCGCCGATCGGCTGGACCGAGGAGGTGCGGCCCTACGCGGGCGACCGGTGGTGGGTGCTGGCGGTGCCCGCGGTTGCCGCGACCGTGCTGATCGTGGTGGCGCTGCGACTGTTGAACGCGCGGGACTTCGGCTCCGGGGTGTTGCCCGCCCGGCCCGGACCCGCGCACGGGGGTGCCGACACCCGCGGCACCCTCGGCCTCGCCTGGCGCATGCACCGCGTCTCGATGCTCGGCTGGACGCTCGGCGTGCTCACCGCGGCGCTGGTCTTCGGCTCCTTCGTCCGCGACGTCGACGTCCTCACGGACAGCGACCGGGTACGCGAGATCATGGCCGATCTGGGCGGCTCACAGGACATGGCCGACGCGTATGTGTCCTCCGTGGTGGGCGTGTTCGGGATCATGGCGGCCGTCTTCGCGCTCACCGTGATCGTCCGGGCCCGGGCGGAGGAGGCCGCCGGCCGGATCGAACTCGTCTTCGCCGGCACGCCGAGCCGCGCGCGCTGGCTGCTCGGCCACCTGGTGTTCGCGGTGCTCGGTGCGGTGCTGATCCTGGTCGCCGCGGGATTCGGCATGGGTTTGTCCGCAGGGCTGGGCGCGCACGACGTGGCGGCCACGCTCGGCCGGGTCTTCGGCGCCGTGTTCGTGCAACTCCCGGCCGTACTGCTGATCGTGGCACTCGCCGTGTTGTTGTTCGCCGCGGTTCCCCGCTGGACCGCCGCCGGATGGGGACTGCTGGGCCTGTTCGCCTTCCTGACCCTGGTCGGCCCCCAGTTGAAGGTCAGCCAGTACGTCCTGGACCTCTCGCCCTTCAGCCACGTGCCCAAGCTCCCCGGCAACGCGGTCCCGGCCACGCCGCTGGTCGTCATGGGCGCCCTGGCCCTGGTCGGCGTCGCCGCGGCGGTGACCGCCTTCCGTCGCCGCGATCTGCTCGCCTGACTCGCATCCGCCCACCGGCGCCGGGCAACGGTCGCCGGAGCGCCCGGGGAACACCCACGGAACACCGCCCAGGTGCCCGACCGAATTCCGGCCGGGCGCCTGTCGCGGTGCGCTGTGCCGTGTCGTTCCCGGCCCCGATCGTCCAAGCTCCGCTCGTCAGGCCCCGATTGCCTGGGTGTGCGGACCGGTGAACAGCGCCGAGGCCAGTTGCGCCCGGTCGTTGACCCCGACCTTGCGATACATGCGCGTCAGATGTTGCTCCACCGTACTGACCGTGATGTAGAGCAGTTTGGCGATCTCACTGTTCGTATGGCCCAGCGCCACCAGGTCGGCGACGCGCTGCTCCGCGTCGGTGAGCAACGCGGCCGGACCCTTGGGCTCGGCGTCGGGGCGGTCACGGTCCGCGGGCAGCAGCCTGCTCAGCGGTTCCGCCTGGCACTTGTCCGCGATGATCTTCGCCTGCGAGCCGATCACCCGGGCCCGCCGCGTCTCGCCCACGGCGTTGTACATGTCCGTGAGGTCGGCCAGCGCGCGGGCCAACTCGTAACGGTCCCCGCTCTCCTGCAACGCGTCGACGGCCTGCCGCAACAGCGCCAGCCGCCGGTGCGGTTCGTGGGTCGCCGCCAGCAGGCGCAGCGTCGCCCCGCGGGTGCGTGGTGAACCGCCGTGCTCGCTGCGGCTCAACTGCTCCTCCAGGATCGTCCGGGCCCGATCGCGCTCGCCCATCCGCAACCACGCCTCACCGGCATCGTTGCGCCACGCGATCAGCCCCGGCACGTCCATGCCCCAGCGGGCCATCAGCTCGCCGCAGCCCCGGAAATCCGACAGCGCCCCGTCCCAGTCCCGGACCGCCATGCTGTACCGGCCGCGCGCATGCAGGTAGTGCAGGCCCGGTCGGCTCTGGAGCATGCGGTCCGGGATCGGCAGATAGAGCAGTTCCGCGGCCTCGTCGTGACGCCCCATCGAGGTGAGCGCGATCAGCATGCTGGCCAACGGCAAGCCGACCGCCGCTCCCCACTCGCCGATCGGAACCACGTCGAAGGACTTGGTCGCGTGCGTGACGGCCCCGGGCAAATCACCCAGGCGGATGCAGATCTCAGCCCGCAGCGCGTGCAGTCGGGCCTCGCTGCCGGGTTCGCCGCGTTCCTGCGCGGTGACGATCAGTTCGTCGCAGTGCGGCAGCGCCAGCGCGGGGCGCTCCGCGTAGGTCAACGCGAGCAACGCGCACTCGATCGTGTCCAGATCGGTGCCGTGCAGACGGGTGCCGTGCAAAATCCTTTCCGCTTTGGGCACCGCGCGGTCGGAAAAGCCCTTGGTCAGCACCGAGTCGAGCACCGTCGCCGCGTCGTAGCGACGGCGACTTTCGGTCGTCGAGGGCAGGCCGGGCAACTCGCCCTCGTCCTCACCGGCACTGGGCAACAGACCCAGCAACGGGGTGTACGAGCAGCGCATCCACATCCGGGCGGCGCGCAACTCCATCGCCGTCTCCGGGGTCGTGGCCCGACCCGAGTCGGTCAGATGCCGCAACGCCTCGGTGGCGGCCTCGAAACGACCGGTCCACAACAGCGCCCGGATCACCGCCAGGGTTTCGCCGCTGCCCAGGCAGCCGGTGCGCACCGCCTGGAGGAGATCGGGGATCTGTCGTTCCGGAATGCCCGGTTCCATCCGCCGCTCCGCCTGGAGCAACGCCGCCCTGGTTCGGGCCAGTTCACCCGCGTTGGCGCTCAACGTGCAGGCCAGGCGCAGATAGTCGACTGTCCTGGTGCCCCGGCCCTCGGACAGCGCCGACGAGGCCGCCGCGTCGAGTACCGGTACCGCCCAGGGTGTACGCACCCCTCGGCCCGCCAGGAGATGCTCGGCGACGACGGTGGTGGTGGCGCCCTCCGCGTACGTCAACTCCGCCGCGTCCCGGTGCAGTGCCGCCGTGGCCTCGGGGCCGAGGCCCGTCAACATCGCCGCCGCCGCCGCGGGATGGCGGAAGCGACCCCCGTCCAGAACGCCCGAGGCGTCGAGCACCGTCAGGCACCGCGTCACCGTACCGGACGCCAGTCCCAGTAATCGGGCGATCGGTTCCGGGGTGCCCAGCACGGCCAGTGCCTGGGCCACCGCCGCCGTGGGCGCCGGGCTGCGATGCACGCACGAGAGCAGCGCCCGGGCATAGCCCGGGGACGTCGCGTGCCCGCCGAGCCGGAAGTCGTCCAGGACCCCGTCCAGCAGCAGCGGATTGCCGCCGCTCAGCCACAGCGCCCGGGCCGTGACCTGCTCCGCCCGGTCCGCGCCGAGCCTGGCCACCGCCGCGGCCCGCACCCGGTCCACGTCGAGCGGCGCCAGATGCACCCCGCGGGCATGCGGCAGCCGGAGCAACTGCTCGACGAAGTCCGCGCATCGGTCGTTCGCCGCGTCGTGGTGGGTGAACACCGCGAGCAGCGGTGTGTTGTGCATGCGGCGCGCCAGATAGGCGAGACACGCGAGCGAGGCCGGGTCGGCATGGTGGACGTCGTCCACCACGATGGCCAGCGGTCGAGGCCCGGCCAGGCCGAGCAGGACCGTGCACAGGGACTCCACGATCTCGGCGTCCGCCGCGGACAGTCGGCCCGGCGGCCCGTGCGGCGCGGCCGTCATCTGCGCCCGGCCGGTCGCGAGCAGTCGGCCCACCCGATCGCGGACCGGGGGCGACAACGAAGCCTCCTGGAGTAGTTGGCCGATCACCCCCAATGGGATGCCCGCCTCCGACTCGGACGCCACGGCTGGTAGGACCAGGCCGCCCGCGGCCCGCACCCGATGAGTGAACGTGGCCAGCAGTGTGGTCTTGCCCATGGCCACGGAGGCACCGACGACGGCGATTCCGCTTTCTCCCGCGAGTGCGCCGTCGAGGAGTTCGGCCAGTACGGCCGCCGCATGTGAACGCTCCCGAGTGTTCACGTCTTGGTCTCGTCACGGACGGTGCCGGTCGGTGCCTGGCGATGTCGTGGGTGTGGGGACGGAGGCGGCGCGAGTCTCGTGGACGGGGTGTGCAGACGATGAGGGCGCACGATGGTCTCCATGTACCTTCCTTCACAGCAGTGATGGGGACACGAAAACGTCGAGGGGTACCACGCTGTAGCACCGACGTTCCGGACGTCGACCATGCGATCTGCCGCCGACTCCCTGGCCAGGGGTCGCGCTGCGCATGTCGACGGTTACCGTCAGATCACGTTAACAGGGATTCGGGCGACGTTCGAGACTCCTTGACGCGGGCCTTGCAGTGACACGAAACACTTCGGCGCACCGACGAACTCGCCGATTTTGCGGGCAGGTTCGACCGATGGGGCGACGTTGCCCGGCCGCCGGAACGCGCCGGCCCGGTTTTGCTCCCACGCAGGTCGGCGGCCCACGGGGACGACCCCCGGGGTGGACAGGGGTCGGAAACAGGGGTGGTGTCGTCCGCAAGGGCGATCGAACACTGGGTCCTGTGTGAGACCGGCTTCCCGGTCCGGCGCGGGCCTTCGCGCCCGCGCCTTCGCCGTTGACCCGCCCGGAAGGAGTCGGCGTGCCCGACGAGGTGACTCGTAAGGCCCTGGCACTGGAGTACTGCCGCAGGATGAACGCCGGCGACGTCGAGGGCGTCCTCGAACTGTTCGCCCCCGACGTGGTATTCGAGGATCCGGTCGGCTCCGGCGAGCAGGTGGGCCGGGACGCTCTGCGCGCGCACATCACCCGGGCCATCGTCGACGACCGGGCCCGGGAACGCCCCGGCACGCCGGTCGCCGCCCACGACGGCGAGACCGTCGTGCTGCCCGCCACCATCGAACTGAGCCCACGCAGTTATCCGAAGCGGATCGAGATCTCGATCATCGGGATCGTCCGCTTCCGCGACGACGGCCTGGTGGGCGACTTCCGTGCGTTGTGGGGCGATACCGACATGAGGGTGCTCGGCTGACCGCACCACCACAGGCGCGGCACCGGGCGTCACCGGTGCCGCGGACCACGCCTGGCACCGGCACCGCCGGAGACCGCGATACACCGCCGACAGGAAGGATCACGACATGACCGAGGTTCCGGCCCAGGCCAAGCCGTTGCCCGTCACGCGCACCACGCCCCTGGACCCGCCGCCGGAACTGCTCGAACGGCAACGGGCCTGCCCGGTCGACCGGTTGTTGTACCCCGACGGCAGCGAGGGCTGGCTGATCACCGGCTACGACCAGGTCCGGGCGGCCCTGGCCGACCTGCGTTTCAGCTCGCGCAAGGACCTGCTGCGCTCGCCGATCCAATCGCAGGAGCCCACCGCCGCCAAGCCCGGCTTCTTCGTCTACACCGACCCGCCCGAGCACACCCGCTACCGTCGCCTGCTCACCGGCCTGTTCACGCTCCGGCGGATGAACCAACTCGGGGACCGTGTACGGGAGATCGCCGCCGACGCGCTGGACGCCATGGAACAGGCCGGCCCGCCGGTCGACCTGGTACCCGCCTTCGCGCTGGCCGTCCCGTCGCTGGTGATCTGCGAACTGCTCGGCGTGCCCTACGAGGACCGCGAGGTCTTCCAACACAACTCCACCGTCATCCAGGACACCAACACCCCGATCGAACAGGCCTACGCCGCCCTGGAGGCGATGCAGAAGTACCTGGCCGGCCTGGTCGAACGGCGCCGCGGCCCGGACCCCTCCGACGACATCCTCGGCGGCCTGGCCGCGCACGAGGAACTCACCGTCGAGGAGGTCACCAACGTCTGCTTCCTGCTGTTGGCCGCAGGGCACGAGACCACCGCCAACATGCTCTCGCTGGGCACCTACGCCCTGCTCACCAACCCCGATCAGCTCGCCGCGCTGCGTGCCGGCGAGACCACGATGGAGAGCGCCGTCGAGGAACTGATGCGCTACCTGACGGTCAACCACTACGGCCCGATCCGCGGCGTCCTGGAGGACTTCGAGTTCGAGGGCTGTCCGATGAAGGCCGGCGAGACGGTCACCCTGTCCGCGTTCGCGGCGAACCGCGATCCCAAGCACTACGCCGACCCCGACCGCCTGGACTTCGCCCGCGGCGGCCGCGGCCAACTCTCCTTCGGACACGGCATCCACCAGTGCATCGGCCAACAACTGGCCCGCATCGAGATGCGGATCGGCTTCGAGGCCCTGTTCGAGCGATTCCCCGGACTGCACCTGGCCGTTCCCGCGGAAGAGGTCCGGATGCGGGACACCATGCTGATCTACGGCGTCGCCTCGATGCCGGTCGCCTGGTAGGCGGGCCGATGCGGATCGAGGTGGACCGCGACCTGTGCTGCGGCGCCGGGATGTGCGCGCTGGAGGCACCGGAGGTTTTCGACCAGGACGAAACGGAGGGCCTGGTCGTGCTGCTGCTGCCGGAGCCGCCCGACGCAGGCCACGAGGCCGTCCGCGAGGCGGCCAGGCTCTGCCCGTCCGGGGCGGTCAAGCTCACCGAGTGAGTCCCGGCCCGGCCATCGGGCCACAACCGCGAACCGGCTGAGAACTGAAGGGCTTGACATGGTACGTGGGGACCGCCTGGGCAACGACTCGTCCGCGAACCGGGGTTCCGGTCCGGACCGGCACGAGCCGATCGCCGTCGTCGGCATGGCGTGTCGGCTGCCGGGGGTGGACGGCCCGGCGGACCTGTGGCGGCTCCTGCGCGCGGGCGCCGACACCGTGGCGCCGCCCGCCGCCGACCGCGCCGGCATCGGCGGCGTATCGGGTCGGGGATCCTTCCTCGCCTCCGTCGACGGCTTCGACCCGGCCTTCTTCGGCATCTCCGGGCGCGAGGCCGCCGCCATGGACCCGCACCAGCGGCTGATGCTCGAACTGAGCTGGGAGGCGTTGGAGGACGCCGGCACCGTGGCCGACACGCTGGCGGGCACCCGCACCGGCGTGTTCGTCGGCGCCTTCTCCGACGACTACTCGCTGCTGCTCCAGGCCGACGGTCCGGACGCGGTGACCGCGCACAGCACCACCGGCCTGCACCGCAGCATCATCGCCAACCGGGTCTCCTACTTCCTGCGCGCGGGCGGCCCCAGCCTGACCGTGGACACCGGCCAGTCCTCCTCCCTGGTCGCCGTGCACATGGCCTGCGAGAGCCTGCGCTCCGGCGAGTCCGAGACGGCCCTGGCCGGCGGGGTGAACCTGATCCTGACCCCGCAGTCCACCGAACGCATGGAACGTTTCGGCGCACTGTCACCGGACGGACGCTGCTACACCTTCGATGCCCGGGCCAACGGCTACGTCCGCGGCGAAGGCGGCGCCGTGGTGGTGCTCAAGCCCCTGCGGCGCGCGCTCGCGGACGGCGACCGGATCCACTGCCTGCTGCGCGGCAGCGCCGTCAACAACGACGGCGGCGGCCAGACGCTCACCGCACCCAGCGCGAGCGCACAACAGGACGTGCTGCGCCGGGCGTACCGGCAGGCGGACGTGGACCCGGCCCGGGTCGGCTACGTCGAGTTGCACGGAACCGGCACCCGGCTCGGGGACCCGATCGAGGCCGCCGCGCTGGGCGCCGTGCTCGGCGCCGCGCGCGAGCCCGACCGGCCCCTTCCGGTCGGCTCGGTGAAGACCAACGTCGGCCACCTGGAGGCCGCGGCCGGGGTGATCGGACTGGTCAAGGCCGCCCTGGTGGTCTCCCACCGGGAGATCCCGGCCTCGCTGAACCACGTGGAGCCCAATCCCGACATCCCGTTGGCCGAACTGCGCCTGACGGTGCAGACCGAGCCGATCGCCTGGCCGGCCGCGGCCGGGCCGCGGATCGCCGGAGTGAGCTCGTTCGGCATGGGCGGGACGAATTGCCACGTCGTGCTCACCGACGCCGACACCGTGGTCGAGCAGGGGACTCCGGCCCCGGCCGGCGCGACCCCCGGTCCCGCGGCGGGCCCCCTGCCCCTGCTCGTCTGCGGCCACACCGACTCGGCGCTGCGCGCACAGGCCGCCCGACTCGCCCGCTTCGTCACCGACCGGCCGGAACTCGACCTGCCCGACCTCGCCCATTCGCTGGTGTCGACACGCTCGTTGCTCGCCCACCGCGGCGTGGTGATCGCCGGCGGCCGGGCCGACCTGGTCGAGGGCCTGACCGCGCTCGCCGCCGGCGAACCGGCGCCGGGCGTGGTGGCCGGCCGGGCCCGATCCACCGCGCGCCCGGTGCTGGTCTTCCCCGGCCAGGGCTCGCAGTGGCTCGGCATGGCCGCGGATCTGCTCGACTCCGAACCGGCTTTCGCCGCGCGGATCGCCGACTGCGAGGCGGCACTCGCGCCGCACGTCGACTGGTCGTTGACCGCGACCCTGCGCTCGGACTCCGAGGACTGGCTGGAGCGGGTCGACGTCGTGCAGCCCGTGCTCTGGGCGGTGATGGTCTCGCTCGCCGGACTCTGGGCCTCCTTCGGGGTGCGCCCCGCCGCCGTGGTCGGGCACTCCCAGGGCGAGATCGCCGCCGCGTGCGTCGCCGGCGCGCTCTCGCTGGAGGACGGCGCGACCGTCGTCGCGTTGCGCAGCAAGGCCATCCTCGACCTGTCCGGCCGAGGCGGCATGGTCTCGGTCGGCGTCTCGGCCGACCGGATCACCGAACTGATCGCCCCGTTCAAGAAACGACTCTCGATCGCCGCGATCAACAGTCCGGCGTCGGTGATCGTCTCGGGCGCGCAGGGCGCCCTGGACGAATTCCTGGCCATCTGCGAGGCACAGGGCACCTGGGCACGGCGCGTACCGGTCGATTACGCCTCGCACTCCGCCCAGGTCACCAAAACCCGGAAAACCCTGCTGCGGGCCCTGGCCGGGATCCGGCCCCGTACCTCGCACATCCCCTTCTGCTCGTCGGTGACCGGCGAACTCCTGGACACCGCCGCCCTGGACGCCGGGTACTGGTACACCAACCTGCGCAAGACCGTGCGCTTCGACCAGGCCGTGCGCACGCTCCTGCGCCTGGGCCACGACGTTTTCATCGAGTCCAGCGCCCATCCGGTCCTGACCACCGGCATCCTGGAGACGATCGAGGACACCGGGTCCGACGCCGCCGCGTTCGGCACGTTGCGCCGCAACCAGGGTGGCTCCGAGCGCTTTCGCACCGCCCTGGGCGAAGCCCACGTCCGCGGGGTCGCCGTCGACTGGCACCCCGCCCTCGTCGCCGGGGCCTGCCGGGTCGACCTGCCGACCTACGCGTTCCAGCGCGAACGCCACTGGCTGGGCTCCGCGGTCGACGCGCCCACCGACGACGGGTCGCGGCCGTCCGCACCGGTCGGCGGGCCGGCGGCATTGCCCCCGGAGGAGCGGGAACAGGCGATCCGCGAACTGACGTTCGCCCATGCCGCGACCGTGCTGGGCCGCCGCGCGCTGGGCCCGGCCGACGCCGAGCAGACGTTCAAGGCACTGGGCCTGGACTCGCCGAGCGCCGTCGAATTCCGCAATCGCATCAACACCGACACCGGGCTCCGGCTGCCGACCACGCTCGCCTACGACCACCCCACGCCGGTCGCCGTCGTCCGCCACCTCACCGCCCTGATCGCGGAGGCCACGGGAGGGCAGTCGGCGGCCGACCCGACCGCCGTCGCCGGGTCCGCGCCCGGAAGCGGGACGAAGCAGGCGGCCGGATCACCGACCGACGACGACCCGATCGCCATCGTCGGCATGGCCTGCCGACTGCCCGGCGGGATCGCCTCGCCCGAGGATCTGTGGCGCCTGGTGGCCGCCGGCGGGGAGGCCATCACGCCGTTCCCGGACGACCGAGGCTGGGACCTGGCGGGACTCTACGACCCCGACTCGGCGAAAGCCGGCACCAGTTACGCCCGGCACGGCGGCTTCCTGCACGGCGTCGCCGACTTCGACGCCGAGTTCTTCGGGATCTCGCCGCGTGAGGCGTTGGCGATGGATCCGCAACAGCGGTTGTTGCTGGAGACCTCCTGGGAGGTGTTCGAGCGGGCCGGGATCGACCCGGCCGAGCTGCGCGGCAGCCGAACCGGTGTGTTCGTCGGCGCGATGAACCAGGACTACGGCGCGCGGCTCGACGAGGCAGCCAACGGCTCCGAGGGCTACCTGCTCACCGGCAACACCGGCAGCGTCGTCTCCGGACGCCTCGCCTACACCTTCGGTTTCGAGGGGCCCGCGGTCACCGTGGACACGGCGTGCTCGTCGTCCCTGGTGGCCCTGCATCTCGCGGTGCAGGCCGTGCGCGGCGGCGAGTGCTCGATGGCGCTGGCCGGCGGCGTGACGGTGATGTCCACGCCGGGCATGTTCGTCGAATTCAGCCGCCAGCGGGGTCTGTCGCCCGACGGCCGGTGCAAGGCGTTCTCCGCCGCCGCGGACGGCACGGGCTGGTCCGAGGGCGTCGGTGTACTGCTGGTGGAGCGGCTCTCGGACGCGGAGCGCCACGGCCACCGGGTCCTTGCCGTGGTTCGGGGCTCCGCGGTGAATCAGGACGGTGCCAGCAACGGGCTGACCGCGCCGAACGGCCCCTCGCAGCAGCGGGTGATCCGCCAGGCACTGACGAGCGCCGGTCTGTCGGCCGCCGACGTCGACGCGGTCGAGGCACACGGGACCGGTACCACGCTCGGCGACCCGATCGAGGCGCAGGCGTTGCTGGCCACGTACGGCCGTGACCGTGGCGACGAACAGCCGCTGTATCTCGGCTCGTTGAAGTCCAACATCGGCCATGCGCAGGCCGCCGCCGGTGTCGCCGGCGTGATCAAGACGGTGATGGCCATCCGCGCGGGCATCCTGCCGCGGACCCTGCATGCCGACGAGCCGTCGCCGCACATCGACTGGTCGGCGGGCGCGGTGGAGTTGTTGACCCGGGCGCGGGAGTGGCCCGTGGTCGACCGACCGCGCCGGGCGGCGGTCTCCTCGTTCGGGATCAGCGGTACGAACGCCCACCTGATCATCGAGCAGGCTGCGGGCGAGACCCCGCAGCCGGACGCGGACCCGGGGACGGGGAGCGCACCGACGGCGGCGTCGGGCCCGGAGTCCGCTGCGGAAGCGGGTCGCGGCGACCCGGACGCGCTGCTGCCGTTCGTCGTCTCCGGGCGTGGCGGGCAGGGGCTTCGAGCCCAGGCGGCCCGGCTGGGGCAATTCGTTCGGGACGAGCCCGAACTGCCGTTGCCCGACCTGGCCGGGGCGCTGGTCGCGTCACGCTCGGTGTTGGAGCGCCGGGGGGTGGTACTGGCCTCGGGGCGTGCGGAGTTGTCGTCCGGGTTGGCGATGTTGGCCGCCGGGGAGTCCGGGTCGGGTGTGGTTTCGGGGGTGGCGCGGTCCTCCGGGCGGATCGTTTTGGTGTTCCCTGGTCAGGGTTCGCAGTGGTTGGGGATGGCTGCGGAACTGGTGGATTCGTCGCCGGTGTTCGCGGGGCGGGTTGGCGAGTGTGAGGCGGCTCTTGCGCCGTTCGTGGACTGGTCGTTGGTGTCGGTGTTGCGGTCGGGGTCGGAGGAGTGGCTCGACCGGGTGGATGTGG
>NZ_JBEXUX010000064.1:0-7784 GCF_040629175.1 Embleya sp. NPDC005971
CGTGACTTCGTGTCCCTTCGCTTCGCTCCGGGCCACGAAGTCAACGTTTTGCGGCTCCGCCGCTCTCCGCGCTGCGCGCGTCGATCACCGGGGTGAGCCGGAGTCGGGGGCGCTGACGCGCCGGTGGGGGGTGTGGGGGTGGGGCTGGGGCGTGGGTTGGTGGGTGGTCTGTTGTCGTTGACGTCGGCTGCGCGTTGGCGTTCGGCTTCGGGGCGGTGTCGTGTGTTCGACGCTGCCGTGTGTCTGCCAGGCGTCGGCTGCGGGCTTGCCGCCGCTTGCTCGTTGTGGGGCGAGTGCTTGGCTGATGCCGAGCGCTGGATGGTCGTTCGGGTGGGACCGATGCCGTCTGCTTAGGTGCCTACCGCCGCCGGGCCTCGTGGTGTCGAGTGCCCGTTGTCTGTTTGGCCGTGCGGGCCGGCGGGTTGCCTGGTTGGGGTGATGGGGGTGAGGGGAGTCCCTCGGGTTAAAGTGATATCACTTTGCTATGGTTGTGATGACAGGTTGAACCAAGGGGAGTGATCGCATGGGTGACATCGGTTCCGAGTCCATAGTGGTGATGCCGGCGCCTCAGGTGCGGGAGCGGCTGGTGTCCGGGGTGTCCGGGTTTTGGGCTGTTGCGGTTGTGGCGCTTTGTGCGGGTGGTGGGGCCGGGCTCATCGGCCTTGGGCTGTTGTCGGAGGGTGGGCAGCGGACGGTGGGGATGGCGGCCGGGATTGTGGTTGCCGCGCTGGCGTTGGCCTCGCTTCGTGGGTTGACCACCGTGGCGCCGGGTGAGGCCCGGGTGCTTCAGCTTTTCGGGCATTACAAGGGGACGTTGCGTACCGACGGGCTGCGTTGGGTGAATCCGTTCACCGACCGGACCAAGGTCTCCACTCGGATTCGCAACCACGAGACGCAGACCGCCAAGGTCAACGACAACGACGGCAATCCGATCGAGATCGCCGCGGTCGTGGTGTGGCAGGTCCAGGACACCGCGCAGGCCAAGTTCGAGGTGGACGACTTCGAGGAGTTCGTCGCGATTCAGACCGAGACCGCGGTGCGGCACATCGCCAACAGTTATCCGTACGACGACCATGGCAACGGCGGTATGTCGCTGCGTGACAATGCCGACGAGATCACCGGCAAGCTCTCCGCGGAGATCGGTGCGCGGGTCGCCTCGGCCGGGGTCGGCGTGGTCGAGTCGCGGATCACCCGGCTGGCCTACGCGCCGGAGATCGCCCAGGCGATGTTGCGTCGCCAGCAGGCGGGCGCGGTGGTCGCGGCCCGGCAGCGGATCGTCGAGGGCGCGGTGGGTATGGTCGAACTCGCGCTGAACCGACTGGAAGAGGGCGACCTGGTGGAGCTGGACGACGACCGTCGCGCGGCGATGGTCAGCAACCTGCTCGTGGTGTTGTGCAGCGACCAGGCCACCCAGCCGGTGGTCAACACCGGTTCCCTCTACGCGTAGTCGGTCCCGGTGACCGAGCGCAAGAAGATCCTGCTTCGCCTGGACCCGGCGGTCCACGACGCGATCGCCAAGTGGGCCGCCGACGAACTGCGAAGCACCAACGCGCAGATCGAGTTCCTGTTGCGACGCGCGCTGGGCGACGCGGGCCGGATGCCGGGCAACGCCGGCCGTCCGGCCCGCCGGGGTCGACCTCCCAGGGCGAGTTCAGCGCCCACCGGTGATACCGAGCCCGTCGGAGGCGACGGTGGCGATCGAGACGACCCTGGCGGTGCTCGCGGCGGTGGCGGGAGCGGTGGCGACCCTGGCGACGTCGGTACCGCGCCGTGACCACAGACCCGAAGACGATGTGACGCCGTGGCGCCGAGGCGGGCGACGTGAACCCAATTCCGGAGGTCGACGTGCACGTGTCCCTGACCCGGCGGGTGTTCCTGCTCGCCTACAGTCCCGAGCGGCGACGGCTGTCGAGCCGGGAACGCCTCGGGGTGACGCTCCAGGCGGCGGCCCTGTACGAGTTGTACGCCCAGGGCCTGATCCGTGACCACACCGGCAAGGTGACCGCGACCGCGGTGCGAGGCCGTGCGCCCGACTGCGACCTGGCGGCGGACCTGTTGGCCCGGATCACCGCGAGCGAGCGCGCACACTCCTGGGGTTACTGGGTCCGCAAGGGCGAACGGCAGGCCACCGACCGAGTCGGGGCCACGCTCGAACGCGAGCGGGTGATCAGGTTCGAGCCGCACCGCCTGCTGGGCATCGTGCCGACCCGGCGCATGCTCCTGCGGCAACCGCGACTGCGCGCCGCCGCGACCAAGGCGGTGTGCGACGCCCTCAAGGCGACCCGGCCGGTCGACCGGGTCCCGGCGGTGGACGCGGCCCTGGTCGCGCTGACCTACGAGGGCGAACTGCGGGTGGTCCTCGGCCGCCGGGAACGCCGGGCCGCCCGGGGCCGCGTCGATGCACTGGAGGCCGGTCTGGGCCCGGTGCCCGAGGCGTTGCGCAAGGCGGTCCGGCGGCAGAAGAGCAGGGCCGCCGGGGCCGCCGGCTGATCCGGCTTGACCCGGTCCGTACTGTCGAAGGATGACCTCCCGCACCGCCACCGACGCGACCTCGCCTGCGCTGCCCGGATCCCTCGCGCGGTTGTTGCCCGGCCCGCAGGGACGCGCGGTGTGGTTGGTGCTGGCGAGCGCGTGCTCGATCCAGTTCGGTGCGGCGTTCGCGGCCCGGTTGTTCCCCTACGTCGGCCCGGCCGGCGCGGTCACGCTGCGCCTGGTGTTCGCCGCGACCATCCTGCTCGCCTTCGCCCGGCCCCGGCTGCGCGGGCGCAGTCGCGCGGACTGGGTCGTGGTGGTCGGCCTGGGCGTGACGTTCGCGGGCATGAACATGTTCTTCTACGAGGCGATCGCCCGACTGCCGCTGGGCCCGGCGGTCACACTGGAGTTCCTCGGGCCGCTCGGCCTGGCCGTGGTGTTGTCCCGTCGGCTGCGCGACATGACGTGGATCGTGCTCGCCGCCGTCGGTGTGCTGCTCCTGGGGCGCGGCGGCTTCAGCGGGCTGGATCCGGTCGGTGTCGCCTTCGTGATGGCGGCGGCGGCCTGCTGGGCGGGCTACATCATGGTCGCCTCGAAGACCGCCAAACGCTTCGACGGCGTCGAGGGCCTGGCGCTCGGCTTCGCGGTGGCCGCGGTCCTGGTCACCCCGTTCGGCGTGGCCACCGCCAAAAGCGCCCTGCTGGAGCCCAACGTGCTCGCCCTGGGGGCCTGCGTCGCGCTGTTGTCCTCGGCGCTGCCGTACAGCTTCGAGATGCTCGCGATGAAACACCTGACGCCCGCGACGTTCGGGCTGCTGGCCAGCCTGGAACCGGCCGTGGCCGCGATCGCCGGATTCGTCGTGCTGCATCAGTCGCTCGTGCCGATCCAGATCGCCGGCATCGCGCTCGTGGTGATCGCCAGCGCCGGCGTCACCGTGGCCCAGTCGCCTCGGCGGGTTCGGGCGAGGTCCGATACAGCCGGGCCCGAGCCCGATCCACGACCAACTCCCCCCGCAGGTGCCATCCCCACTCCGGCCGCAGCACCGGACGCTTGTGTGGAGTCACCACCACGAACGCGGTCGTGACCTCGGTCAGCGCGTAGGCCAGCGCGGGCAGTCGGGACTCGGCGAGCAGGTGCAGTGCGTAACTGCACACCACGAGCGAGTACGCGCGGCCCGCCAGCGCACCCGCCGCGATCTCCTCGAAGCGCAGCGCCTCGGCCGGTGTCCCGGTCCGCTCGCGATAGGCGACGCCCGTGTACGGATCGATGCCGGAGATCTCGCGTGCGCCGAGCTCGCGCAATGCCAGGGTGGCCTCACCACTGCCGCAGGCCAGGTCGAGCACGCGGTCGAGGAGCTCGGGCTCGGCAGCCACCGGCTGTGCCAACGCCTGCGCCAGCACCGCCCGTACCCGCGGCTCGTGCGGGTTGCGGTAGCGCGCCCCGTGGGTGGCGTAGAAGCCCTCGGCTCCCAGTTCCTCGTAGGCGGGGCGGATCTTGTCCATGACCTCGATTGTCCACCGTCTACTTCTCGGTATCGCGCTTCGCCCCGGGGGTACGGCCGAACCGCAACCAACGCTTCCAGGCGCCCTTCGGCTTGGGCTGGTCGCGCATCCGGACGTACGGCTCCAGGGTCGGCGGGTGGCCACCGGCGATCGCCCGGGCCCGCTCCATCTCGGCGTTGTACTCCGCGCCGAGCAGGATCGCCATGTTGGTCAACCACAACCAGACCAGGAAGACGATCACCGCGGCGAGCGTGCCGTAGGTCTTGTTGTAGGTGCTGAAATTGGCCACGTAGTAGGCGAACGCGGCGGAGAACAGGGCCCACAGCAGCACCGCGAGGACGCCGCCGGGAGTGATCCAGCGAAAACCCTGCTTGGCGTTCGGCGCCGCCCAGTAGAGCAGCGCGAACAGGAAGTTGACCACCACGATCAGCACCGGCCACTTCGCGTAGTCCCACAACAGCACGCCCGCCTCGCCCACCCCCAGCGCGTGGCCGGCCTGTTTGGCCAGTGAGCCGGTGAACACCACCGCGATCGCGCAGATCGACAGCAACAGCAGGGTCACCACCGTCACCGCGATCCGGGTGGGCACCGTCTTCCACAGCGGCCGGCCCTCGGGCACGTCGTAGATCGTGTTGCACGCGCGCATGAACGCGGCGACGTAGCCGGACGCCGACCACAACGCCAGGCCCAGGCCGGCCAGGGCGAGCGGGCCCGCGGCGCCCCGGCTGTGTTCGAGGTTGCGGATCGCGTCGATCACGATCTGGTGCGTCTCGCTGGGCGCCACGCTCTGCACGTTCTCGGTCAGCGCGTCGGTGGCGGAGCGACCGGCCAGGCCGACCAGCGAGACCACGACCAGCAGCGCCGGGAAGATCGACAACACGCTCTGGTAGGTGAGTGCGGCGGCCCAGATGTTGAGGTCGTCCTCCTTGAACTCGCGGATCGTGCGCCACGCGGCCTTGAACCACGACGAGGTCGGCAGGTCGGTCGGCCGGTCCGGGAGGTGCTCCTCGGCCGGCGGTCGGCCGGCGTCGGCGTGTTCGGTCTTGGCGAGGTCCACCGCGGCGGTGGGCGGAGGTTCGGGGTTCGGGCGGTGGGTCTCGCGTGGGCCCGGGACCTTCGCGGCCGGCGCGTCGGGCTCCTTCGACTGCTCGATGGGCGCGGCGGTACGGTCGCCGTCGCCGCGTAACGAGCGGGCGATTCGCTCCTCGCGCTCGGCTCGTGCCCGGCGTTCGTCTCGTGCGTTCTGCCGCCTGCCCATGTGCCGGCCCCCAACGTCGTCCCGCGATGGCCGGCGTCTACCCGGCGGCGGTCGGCACATGCGGTGTGGGACACGGGTTGTGCCGCGGGGTCAGCGGCGCGGCGCGTACATGATCAGGGCGACGCCGGCCAGGCAGACGGTTGCCCCGGCCAGGTCCCAGCGGTCCGGCCGGAAACCGTCCACGGCCATCCCCCACGCGAGTGAACCGGCGACGAAGACACCGCCGTACGCGGCCAGGATCCGGCCGAAGTTCGCGTCCGGCTGGAGGGTGGCCACGAAGCCGTACACGCCCAGCGCGATCACCCCGAGGCCGGCCACCCACCACGGGCGATGCTCGCGTACGGACTGCCAGACCAGCCAGGCGCCGCCGATCTCGGCGAGGGCGGCGAGGACGAACAGGAGCAGCGAGCGCGCGACGATCATGGACGTACGGTAGGGGCGGGATCGGGAGCTCGGGGCTTCGCGTACGGACGGGCCGCGGACCCGCGCGGGCCGGCGCGCGAGGCACGAACGTGGACGTACGTCGTGGGCGACGGCGAGGGCTCGGTAAACTCGCCGCTCGTGACGTCCCAGCCTGTGCGCAAACCCCGCATTCCGAACGTTCTGGCCAACCGCTACGCCTCCCCGGCGCTGGCCACGCTGTGGTCCCCCGAGCACAAGGTGGTGCTGGAGCGCCGACTGTGGCTCGCGGTGCTGCGTGCCCAGGCCGACCTGGGCATCGACGTGCCCGAGGGCGCGGTCGCCGACTACGAGCGGGTGATCGACCAGGTCGACCTGGCCTCGATCGCCGAGCGCGAGCGGGTCACCCGGCACGACGTCAAGGCCCGGATCGAGGAGTTCAACGCCCTCGCCGGCCACGAGCACGTGCACAAGGGCATGACCTCGCGCGACCTGACCGAGAACGTCGAGCAGTTGCAGATCCGCTCGTCGCTGGAACTGGTCCGCGATCGGGTCGTGGCCCTGCTGGTACGGCTGGCCGAGTTGTCCGCGCAGCACGCCGAGTTGGTGATGGCGGGCCGTTCGCACAACGTCGCCGCGCAGGCCACCACGCTGGGCAAGCGGTTCGCCTCGGCGACCGACGAACTGCTGGTCGCCTACCACCGCCTCGACGACCTGATCACCCGTTACCCGCTGCGTGGGATCAAGGGCCCGGTGGGCACCGCGCAGGACATGCTCGACCTGCTCGGCGGCGACGAGGAGAAGCTGGCCGAGTTGGAGGGGCGTGTCGCGGCGCACCTGGGCTTCGAGCACGCGTTCGTCTCGGTCGGCCAGGTCTACCCGCGCTCGCTCGACTACGACGTGGTGACCGCGCTGGTGCAACTGGCCGCGGCGCCCTCGTCGTTGGCCAAGACGATCCGGCTGATGGCCGGGCACGAGCTGGTCACCGAGGGCTTCCAGCCCGGCCAGGTCGGCTCGTCCGCGATGCCGCACAAGATGAACACGCGCTCGTGCGAACGGGTCAACGGCTTCACGGTGATCCTGCGCGGCTACGCGTCGATGGTCGGCGAACTCGCGGGCGACCAGTGGAACGAGGGCGACGTGTCCTGCTCGGTCGTGCGGCGGGTGGCGCTGCCGGACGCGTTCTTCGCGTTCGACGGCCTGATCGAGACGTTCCTGACCGTGCTGGAGGAGTTCGGCGCGTTCCCGGCCGTGGTCGCCCGCGAGCTGGACCGCTACCTGCCCTTCCTGGCCACGACCAAGGTGCTGATGGCCGCGATCCGCGGCGGGGTCGGACGCGAGGCCGGGCACGAGGTGATCAAGGAGCACGCGGTCGCCTCCGCGCTGGCGCTGCGCGAGGGCGTCGAGCGCAACGAACTGCTCGACCGCCTGGCCGCCGACGACCGCCTCCCACTGGACCGCGCGGCCCTGGACACGCTCCTCGCCGACCGGCTCTCCTTCACCGGCGCGGCGGCAGCCCAGGTGGCAGAGGTGGTCCGACGCGTGGAAACGATCGCCGCCAAGCACCCGGAAGCAGCGAAGTACCGCCCGGGCGCAATCCTGTAACCCCACACCCACGACCCCGCCCCAACCCGCCGGCCCCGCGGGTGGGCCCGGAGACCCCCCTCCCGCCCCACCCGCGCGGCCCGCCGGCACGCACCGAAGCCACACCCCACACCCTCACATCAGGCAGCGAACCACGCCCTCCGGCCCACACCGCCTGACGGCCCCTCCGTGGTCCCCGCCTACGCGACCCAGACCCGCCCCGACACCACCCGCCCTTCGCCAACCTGACCCGCCCCCTCCCGGCGCGTCAGCGCCCCCGAGACAGGTGAGCCGCGCGATCGACGCGCGCAGCGCGGAGAGCGGCGGAGCCGCAAAACGTTGACTTCGTGGCCCGGAGCGAAGCGCAGGGACACGAAGTCACGAGCGAGGGGCCATTTTTTTGTGGAGGAGCCCGCGACGGAGCAAAAAAGTGGTGCCTCGCGAGCCGGCGCCGAAGGCGCCCAATAAAAAGCAGCGCTGCATCGCCGAAAGCCGCCGACCGGCTCGCTCCGCTTGCGACTTCGGTCCGTAGCCGGGTTTCGGCCCCCGTCTGGAGCCTTTCGGCTCGC
>NZ_JBEXUX010000064.1:7881-56318 GCF_040629175.1 Embleya sp. NPDC005971
CGCTGCGCTCGTGTTCTTGCCTCCGGTGGTCGGGTTCGGCTCGCGTCTGGGGTGGTGTGTCTCGCTGCGCTCGTGTTCTTGCCTCCGGTGGTCGGGTTCGGCTCGCGTCTGGGGTGGTGTGTCTCGCTGCGCTCGTGTTCTTGCCTCCGGTGGTCGGATTTCGGCTCGCGTCTGGGGCGGTGCGTCTCGCTCCGCTCGCGTCCCCGCCCCGGTGGTCGGATTTCGGCTCACGACTCGATCCAACCGGCCCGCTCCGCCCGCGACCTCCCCAGCCCCCGGGCCCGACTCACCCCCGCTGCGCATGACCGCCCCACCCCACCGGCCCCGCCCCACCGCGTCCCGCCCCTGACCGCTTCGCCGGGCCCCGCGCCCGAGCCGTTTCGCCGGCCCCGCCCCCTGGCCGCCCCGCCTGCCCTCCCCACCCCGCCGCCGGATGGTTGCTCAGGGTGTGGACCGGGCGGAGTGGGGCGATGGTGCTGGGGGATGGCGTTGGCGTGAGGAGTGGTGGGTGTGGGGTTGTTGTTCGGTGATGTGGCCGTTGCGTCTCGGGAGATTGCCGGGGAGGCGGGGCGGAGTGCGAAGGCGGAGTTGGTGGCCGGGTGTTTGCGGCGCGCGGATCCGGCGGAGGCGACCGTCGTGGTGGCCTATCTGGCCGGTGCGTTGACCCAGCGGCAGATCGGGGTCGGGCCCGCCGCGTTGCGCGAGTTGCCGGCGCCGGCCGCCGAGCCGTCGTTGACGCTGTTGGAGGTGGATGCCGCGCTGGAGGCGATCGGGAGCACCACCGGCGCCGGGTCGCAGGCCGCCCGACGGGCGCTGCTCGAAGCGTTGTTCGCCCGGGCCACCGCCGTCGAGCAGCGGTTCCTGATCGGATTGCTGGTCGGCGAGGTGCGCCAAGGCGCGCTGGACGGCGTGATGGCGGACGCCGTCGCGCGGGCCGCCGAGGTCCCGCCGGCGGCGGTACGCCGGGCGCTGATGTTGCGCGGTGCCGCCGGCCCGGTGGCCGCCGCGGCGCTGGCCGGCGGCACGGCCGCGCTCGCCGCGTTCACGCTGGAGGTGGGCCACCCGGTGCGCCCGATGCTGGCCGCCTCGGCGCCGGACGTGCCCGCCGCGCTGGCCAAGCTGCGGGCCAAGGACCCGGAGACCGAGGTCGCGCTGGAATGGAAGATCGACGGCATCCGGGTACAGATCCACCGTGACGGCGACCGGGTCGCGGTGTTCACCCGCAGCCTGGACGACATCACCACGCGCGTCCCGGAACTGGTCGAGCTGGTACGCGCGCTGCCGGGGCGTACCGCGGTGCTGGACGGCGAGGCGATCGCCCTGCACCCGGACGGCCGGCCGCACCCGTTCCAGATCACCGCGTCCCGGACCGGCACCCGCGACGCCGCGCGGCTGCGGGCCGAGACGCCGTTGACGGTGTACCTGTTCGACGTGTTGCACGTGGACGGCGCGGACCTGATCGACCGACCGGGCGTCGAGCGCTGGGCCGCGCTCGAAGCGCTCGCGCCGGCCGGGCTGTTGGTGCCTCGGCTGGTCACCGGGGACGACGCGGCCGCGAACGCGTTCTTCGCCGACGCGGTCGCGCGTGGGCACGAGGGCGTGCTGGTCAAGTCGCCGGACACCCCCTACACGGCGGGTCGGCGCGGCGCCGGGTGGGTCAAGGTCAAGCCGCGGCACACCCTGGACCTGGTGGTGCTGGCCGCCGAGTGGGGCCACGGGCGTCGGCGCGGGACGCTGAGCAATCTGCACCTGGGCGCTCGGGATCCGGGCGGGGACGGGTTCGTGATGCTCGGCAAGACGTTCAAGGGGCTCACCGACGAGTTGCTCGCGTGGCAGACCGAGCGGTTGCAGGAATTGGCCGTCCGCCGCGACGACTGGACCGTATGGGTACGGCCCGAACTCGTGGTCGAGATCGCCTTCGACGGCCTGCAGACCAGTACCCGCTATCCGGGCGGATTGGCACTGCGGTTCGCCCGGGTGCTGCGCTACCGCGAGGACAAGACCGCGGCAGAGGCGGACGACATGGACACGGTCCGCGCGTTGGCCGCCGATCGACCCGATCGACCCGATCGACCCGACCGAGCCGACCGAGCCGACCGAGCCGACCGAGCCGACCGAGTCGACCGAGTCGACCGACCCGACCGCGCCCAGTCCGCCGACGCCGCCCGGGTCACCCCGCCCCGCCCCCGCGCGGCCGATACAGGGCCCGCGCGTTGTCGTGCAGCACGGCGCCGGCCAGATCCGGGCCGGCCGCCTCCGCGATCAGGTCGAGATCGCTGTCCCGGAACGGCCTGGGCGCCCGGGTGGACGGCAGGTCGGTACCGGCCACCAGCGCGTGCGGGGCGACGGCGAGCACGGCCCGCAGCGCGGCGGGTACGTCCAGGTCGCCCCGGCCGAAACCGGTGGCCTTGACGTAGGCCCCGCGCTCGACCAGGCGCAGCAGTTGCGGCAGGCCCTCCCGGGACAGGCCCAGGTGGTCGATGCTCAGCTTCGGCAGCGTGGCCACGACGGGCGCCAGGTCGGGCAGGTCGCGGGCGTCGAGGTACAACTCGACATGCCACCCGACCAGGTCGTGCACCCGTCGGGCGAGCCGGGGCAACTCCTCGATCCGCGCGGATCCGCCACGACGGATGTTGAACCGGATCGCCCGCACGCCCGCCGCGTCCAGCTCGCGGATCGTGTGATCCGCGACGTCGGCCGGGAGTCGGGCGACCCCCACGAAGCCCGGACCCAGCCGGCGCAGCGCGTCGAGCAGATGGGTGCGATCGAGGCCCTGGAACGAACCGGACACCACCGCGCCACCGGTCACGCCGAGCGAGGCGACCCGGGCCAGGTAGTCGGCGACGGTGAAGGTCGGCGGCAGGTAGCCGTGATTGGCGACGAGCGGGAAGCGCGGATCGACGATGTGCAGGTGCGCGTCGAACACCGGCCGCGTGACCGCCGAACGCCCGGTCACCGGCTGCTCGCGGGTGTGCGCCGACGCGGATCGAACACGACACGGCCTCCGATGTGGCGCGGGAGCGGCTCGGTCACGCATACCGTAACCGCTCGACCACGCCGCATCCGGTAACGGCTCGACGACGCCGGGCCACCGGAGCCGCACAACGTATCCAAGAGCCCGTCGGCAGGCGAGTATTGGTGCCGGCCGTTCCGGGCAGGCGCCTGGCGCGGAGAGCGTCGACGAGGGTGGGGAGGGCCGAGGACGATGGCCGAGTTGTTGCTCGGTCCCGTGCTGCGGCACGTGGATCGTACGAGTGCCACCGTGTGGGTGGAGACCGACGGGCCGTGCGTGGTGACCGTGGCGTGCGAGGACGGCGCGGCCGAGGCCGGCACCTGGAACGTGTTCGGGCACCACTACGTGCTGGTGGTGCTCGACGGGCTGGCCCCCGGGCGGTCGCGGGAGTACCGGGTGTTGCTGGACGGGCGGGTGTGCTGGCCGCAGGAGCACTCGACCCAGCCGCCGAGCGTGCTGCGTACCGCCTCGGACGAGGTCCAGCAGGACCTGAACGTGGTGTTCGGGTCCTGTCGCTGGTCGAGTCCGCCGAGCACCGAGGCGGGCGAGGAGCGCCGGATGGACCCGGACGCGCTGGACACGCTGGCCCGCCGGCTGATGCGCTCGCCGGACGAACCGCTGCCGGACGCCCTGCTGTTGCTCGGCGATCAGGTGTACGCGGACGAGACCTCGCGCGCGATGCGGAACCGGCTCGCGCGGCGGCGTGACCTGACCAAGGCGCCGGGGCCGCAGATCGCCGACTTCGAGGAGTACACGCTGCTCTATCACGAGTCGTGGTCCGATCCACAGATCCGTTGGTTGTTGTCCACGGTGCCGAGCGCGATGATCTTCGACGACCACGACGTGATCGACGACTGGAACACCTCGCACGCGTGGCGCACCGAGATGGCCGCCACCGACTGGTGGTCCGAGCGGATCGCGGGCGCGCTCGCGTCGTACTGGATCTACCAGCACGTGGGCAATCTCGACCCGGCCGCGCTGGCGCGCGACGAACTGCTCGCGGCGGTCCGGGCAGCGGCGCCGGGCGAGGATGTCGGGCCGCTGCTACACGAGTTCGCCCTGCGCGCGGACGCCGAGGCGGACGGCAAAAGCGGGACGCGGTGGAGTTATCGACGCGACTTCGGCCGGACCCGCCTGTTGATGGTCGACTCGCGCGCGGGCCGCGTGCTCACCGGCGACGGCCGGGCGATGATCGGCGCGGACGAGCTGGCCTGGATCACCGAACAGGCGGACGAGGGCGGCTACGACCACCTGCTGATCGGCACCTCGCTGCCCTGGCTGCTGCCGCACGGCATCCACGACCTGGAGTCGTGGAACGAGGCGCTGTGCGCGGGTGCCCGGGGGCCGCGGGTCGCGGCGTGCAGCGAGTGGCTGCGACGGGCGGGCGACCTGGAGCACTGGGCCGCGTTCCGTGAGTCGTTCGAGGCGTTGTCCGCGCTGATCGGCCGGATCGCCCTGCACGGGCCCCGCGCGGGTGGGCCGCCGCCGGCGACCGTGTGCGTGTTGTCCGGGGACGTGCACCACGCGTACGCGGCCGAGGTGTATTGGCCCGTCCCGGGGGAGGGGCCGGGGGCCGGGGATGACCGGGGCGAGTCGGCCCGGGTCTACCAGTTGACCTGCTCGCCGGTGCACAACTCGGTCCCGCCCGCGATCCGGGTCGGCTTCCGTTTCGGCTGGGGCCGCACCGCGACCGGACTGGGCCGCGTCCTGGCCCGACACGCGCGACTGGCCCCGCTGCCGGTCGAGTGGACGAAGCTGGGCGGACCATGGTTCGGCAACCACCTGATGACGCTCACGCTGCGCGGCCGCCGGGCCGGCCTGGCACTGGACCGCGCCCAGGGCGGCCGGCGAAACCGCGCCGCGTACCTGCGCCGGGTGGGCCGGGCGACCCTACGGGAGCGATGAGCGCGGTTCTCCAGGCCGGCCCACCCCGGCACCCGCGACGGGCGCGCAGCGGGCTCAGGCGTGGTCGATCACCACATTGCCCATGAGGCCGCCCTGGCGGTAGTAGCGCAGTGCCTCCGGAACCTCGTCGAAGGAGAGCTCGCGGTGGATCGGCAGGCGCAGCCGGGCCACCTCCACCGCGCGATTCAGCGTCTCGAACTGTGCCCGGCTGCCCACCGCGAGCGGACGCAACACCGCGCCCATCGCGAACAACGCCGCCGCGGCGGGCGACGCGTCGGAGGCGTCCGCGCCCAACCGGTGCCCGGCGAAGGCGATCTCGCCGCCGAGCGCGGTCGCCGCGAGCGACTGGGTCGGCTCGCCCGCGACGTCCACCACCCGGTCGACCCCGCGCCCGCCGCTCACCCGCCGCACCCGCTCGCCCCAGCACGGGTGTTCGCGGTAGTCGACCACCTCGTCCGCACCCAGAGCCCGCAGCCGCGCCGCCTTGTCCGGACTCGACGTGGTGGCGATCACCCGCGCGCCGAAGAGCTTGGCGAACTGCACCGCGAACAACGACACGGCACCGGTGCCCAGGGTCGGCACCGTCTCGCCGGGCAACAACGCCCGGCCCCCGGTCAACGCGTTCCACGCGGTCACCGCGGTCAGCGGGAAGGCGGCGGCCTCCGCGAAGGACAGATGCCCGGGAAGGTGCACCAGGGCCTGTTCGCCGACCACCGCGAACTCGGTCAGCACGCTGTCGCGCGAACTGCCCAACTGCGCGGCGCGATCCAGGGTGAACGGCCCGTCGATCCAGTCCGGGAACACGGTCGCGGCCACCCGGTCGCCCGGCCGTACCCGGGTGACGCCCGCGCCGATCGCGACCACCTCGCCGACCCCGGCACCACCGGGGACGGTGTCCGGCAGCACCGGCAGCGGGTGGTGCCCGTCCAGGACCAGCAGTTCCCGCCGACTCGGCGAGGTCGCCCGGATCCGGACCGACACCTCACCGGGGCCCGGCTCCGGCCGCTCGTGCCCACGCAGGGCGAGGCCGTCGATGCCGGCACCGGGCCGCAGGTGACATCTCTTCATCAAGGTGCCCTCCCGGACCGATCGGCCCACCCGTTCGGCGGGCCGTGGGAAGGATCATGCGAGCGGCGCCCGAGCCGGACAATTCCCGCGAGGGAATTGCCGGCGATACCCTCGGCTGCCTAGAACTGCCCCATGAGCACCACGACGACCCGGACCCACGGCCCGGACTTCCCCGCCGAGTTGCGCCGCTGGCGCACCGCCCGACGGCTGAGCCAACTCGAACTCGCCGCCCGCGCGGAGACCTCCCAACGGCATCTCAGCTTCATCGAGAGCGGCCGATCCCGCCCCGGCCGCACGATGATCATCCGACTCGCCGAATCGCTCGGCCTGTCCCTGCGCGAGCGCAACGCGCTGCTGCACACCGCCGGATACGCGCCGGTCTTCCCCGAATCCGACCTGGACGCACCGATGTTGCGCCCGGTCCACGACGCGCTACGCGCGGTCCTCGAAGGCCATCTGCCCTACCCGGCGATGGTGTTGCGTCCGTACGGGCAGATCGTGGCCGCGAACGCGGCGATCGACGTGCTGACCGAGGGAGCGTCCCCGGAACTGCTCCGGTCCCCGATGAACATGTTGCGGCTGATGCTGCATCCCGAGGGCATGGCGCCGCGGGTGCGCAACCTGAACGCGTGGGGCCGGCACGTGCTGGAGAACATGCGCGCCCAGGCGCTGCGCAGCCCGGATCCGCTCCTGGACGCCTTCATCGAGGAACTGCGCGGCTACGTCCCGGATGCCGAACTCGGCCCCGACCACCTGGGCTTCGCGGTCCCGCTGCGCCTGGCCGAGCCCGACGGCGCGGGCGAGCTGCGCCTGCTGACCACGCTGACGTCCTTCGCGACGGCCACCGACGTCACCCTGGCCGAACTGCATCTGGAGGCGTTCCTGCCCGCCGACGAGGCCACCGCCGCGGTCCTGCGCCGCCGGGCGACGGCACGCCCTTGAGCGGATCCGCCGGCACGGCCGCCCGCACACGACGAGAGCGCCGTGCCGGCCCGTTTCCGGGACGACAGGCGCTCTCGTCGTGTGCGGTGCCGCAGGCTCAGAAGTCCTCGTCGAAAGACACCGATCCGGTGACCGCGACCTGGTACGCGGAGACCCGCCGCTCGAAGAAGTTGGACAACTCCTGCACGTCCTGGAGCTCCATGAAGCCGAACGGGTTCGCCGAGCCGTAGACCGGGGCCATGCCCAATTGGGCCAGCCGGCGGTCGGCCACGTGCTCCAGGTAGGAGCGCATGTCCGCGACCGTCATCCCGGACACGCCGCCCTGGAGCAGATCCTCGGCGAACGCCGTCTCCGCCTCGACCGCCTCGGCCAGCATGCGCCGGACGTCCTCGGCGAGTTCGTCGTCGAACAGGTCCGGCTCCTCGGCCCGCACCGTCTCCACGACGGAGAAGGCGAAGTCCATGTGCGCGGACTCGTCGCGGAAGACCCAGTTGGTGCCCGAGGCGAGACCGTTGAGCAGCCCGCGCGAGCGCAGGAAGTAGACGTAGGCGAAGGCGCCGTAGAAGAACAGGCCCTCGATGCACGCCGCGAAGCAGATCAGGTTGAGCAGGAACTGCCGCCGGTCCTCCCGCGATTCGAGCCGGTCCAGGCCCATCGCCGAGTCGATCCAGCGGAAGCAGAACTCCGCCTTGCGCCGGATCGAGGGAATGTGCTCGACCGCGGCGAACGCCTGCTCGCGCTCCTCGTGGTCGGGCATGTAGGTGTCCAGCAGGGTCAGGTAGAACTGCACATGGACGGCCTCTTCGAAGAGTTGCCGCGACAGGTACAACCGGCCCTCGGGCGAGTTGATGTGCCGGTACAGGTTCAGCACCAGGTTGTTCGCCACGATCGTGTCACCGGTCGCGAAGAACGCGACCAGGCGCTGCACGAGGTGGCGTTCGGCCGGGCTGAGCTTGTCCAGGTCGGCGAGGTCGCTGTGCAGGTCGACCTCTTCGACCGTCCAGGTGTTGCGGATCGCCGCGCGGTACTTCTCGTAGAAGTCCGGATACTGCATCGGACGCAGCGTGAGGTTCATTCCGGGATCGAGCAGGCTCACGTGCACGCCTCACAGGCTTCGGGGTTCTCCAGCGAGCAGGCGATGACCTCGAGGTCCGAGATCTCCTCGACCGGTGCGGCCGCCGCCTGGGCCGGCACGGTCGCCTGCTGGATCCGCGTCGCGGGGCGCGAACGCAGGTAGTACGTGGTCTTCAGGCCGGTCGACCACGCGTAGCGATACATCGAGGACAGCTTGCCGATGGTCGGGTCGGCCATGAACAGGTTCAGCGACTGCGACTGGTCGATGTACGGCGAACGAGCCGCCGCCAGGTCGATCAGCGCGCGCTGCGGAAGCTCCCACGCGGTGCGGTACAACTCGCGCACGTCGGCCGGGAGTTCGGCGATGCCCTGGACCGAGCCCTCGGCACGCTTGATCCGGTCGCGGACCTGCGGGGTCCACAGGCCGCGGGCCTTGAGCTCGCGCACCAGGTAGGCGTTGATCTGGAGGAACTCGCCGGACAACGTCTCGCGCTTGAACAGGTTCGACACCTGCGGCTCGATGCACTCGTAGGCGCCCGCGATCGAGGCGATCGTCGCGGTCGGCGCGATCGCCACCAGCAGCGAGTTGCGCAACCCGTGCTCGGCCACCCGGGTGCGCAGCGCGTCCCAGCGCTTGGTCTGCGTGGGGTACACGCCCTCCCACAGGTCCGGCTGGAGCCGACCGCGCGCGGCGTGCGTCTCGGCGTAGGCCGGGTGCGGGCCGTGCACCTCGGCGAGCGCCGAGGAGGTCTCCAGCGCGGTGAGGTAGATCTCCTCGGAGATCAGCGTGGACAACTCGCGCGCCTCGGCCGAGTCGAACGGCAGGCCGAGCGTGAAGAACACGTCCTGCAGGCCCATCAGACCCAGACCCACCGGACGCCAGCGCGGGTTGGACGCGGCGGCCTGCTCGGTCGGGTAGTAGTTGATGTCGATCACGCGGTCCAGGAAGACCACCGCGGTGCGGACCGTCGCGCGCAGCTTGTCCCAGTCCATGCCCTCCCCGGCGACCACGTGCGCGCCGAGGTTGACCGAGCCGAGGTTGCACACGGCCGTCTCGCCGTCGCTGGTGACCTCCAGGATCTCGGTGCACAGGTTGGACAGGTGCACCACGTTGCCCGGCTCCGCGGCCTGGTTGCAGGTGCGGTTGGCGGCGTCCTTGAAGGTCATCCAGCCGTTGCCGGTCTGCGCGAGCGTGCGCATCATCCGGGCGTACAGGTCGCGGGCGGGCAACTGCCGGACGAACCGGCCGTCCCGCTCGGCGGCTTCGTAGACCTTGTCGAACTCGGCGCCCCACAGGTCCGGCAGTTCGGGCAGCTCGTTCGGGTCGAACAGCGACCAGACGCCGTCCTCCTCGACCCGGCGCATGAACAGGTCCGGCACCCAGTTGGCCAGGTTGAGGTTGTGCGCGCGGCGCGCGTCCTCGCCGGTGTTCTCGCGCAGTTCGAGGAACTCCAGGATGTCCGGGTGCCAGGTCTCCAGGTAGACGCAGGCCGCGCCCTTGCGCCGGCCGCCCTGGTTGACCGCGGCCACCGACGAGTCGAGCGTCTTGAGCCACGGCACGATGCCGTTGGAGTGCCCGTTGGTGCCCCGGATCAGCGAGCCGCGCGAACGCACCCGCGACCAGGCCACACCGATGCCGCCGGCGAACTTCGACAGCCGGGCGATCCGCCCGTACATCTCGTAGATCGACTCCAGCTCGTCCTTGGGCGAGTCGAGCAGGTAGCACGAGGACATCTGGGTGTGCACCGTGCCGGAGTTGAACAACGTCGGCGAACTGGGCAGGTAGGCCAGCGAGGACATCAGCCGGTAGAAGCCGATCGCCTCGCCGGGCTCCTGGGCCAGGCCGCATGCGACGCGCAGCAGGAAGTGTTGCGGTGTCTCGACCACCTTGCGCGAGACCGGGTGGCGCAGCAGGTAGCGGTCGTACACGGTGCGCAGGCCGAAGTACTCGAACCGGCGGTCGCCCTCGACGTCCACGGCGGCGTCCAACTCGGCGGCGTGCCGGGCGACGAACGCCGCGGTCTCCGCGCCGATGATGCCCTCCCGGCGGCCCAGCGCGATGCCGGCGCTGAACGAACCGGCGCCGGCCTCGAACGCCTCGTCGGCGATCCGGCCGGCGAGCAGGCGCGCGGCGAGCCGCGAGTAGCCGGGCTCCTCGGCGATCAGTTCGGCGGCGGTACGCACCGCCAGGTCCGCGGCGGCGGCCCGGTCCGCGCCCTCGTTCAGACCCGCGACGACCCGGCGGACGACCCGATCCGGATCGACCTCCGGCAGATCGCGCGCCTGGGTGCGCACCAGGGTCGCGAGTTGCTCCTCGGGGCTTTCGTCGATCCGCATCCGGGTCGTGCCCACGCTGTCCACAACGGTCACGTGCTCTCTCCTCGCGAGCTCGTACGTACAGTGACCCCGCGCCCGAGGGCACGGGCAGCCGGCAGGTATTCGGACTCGCGGGCATGCCGGGGCACCACCGGGCACGACGTGCTCGGCGGACCGCGGAGTTCCCCATGGTCGTCGGGCCCCGAATGCCTCTCGGCGTTCGGCGCTCCAGGACGACGTTCGTTCCCGCTCACCGTTGCGGGGCAGTCCCGGCTTCGCACCGGGTTCCCTCTTGCCTCGCCGTTCCGCTGAACTCGGAACGGCGAACCAGCTACGTCGCAGAGCATATATGTAGTGGCGGGGTGGTCGTCGCACCCCCAGGTGTTGTGTCGTGTCGCGATTCTCGACGTACCACGGACCGCCGCCGGGGCGGCGGTGGGGTGGTTCGCCCCGGGACGCGTGGGACGCGCGGTGCGCGGATCAGGGGCGACCGGTGCGCGGCCCGGGCCGGGCCGGGCGCGCGTGCCGGGCCGGTCGGTCGTGCGGTCGGTCCACCGGTCGCGGCACCTCCCGACCCGAGTCGCGCCACTCGGCGACCAACGCCTCGTAAACGGGGGTCTCGAACGTCTCGGTGGGCCACGGCCCGAACGGGGCTCGCAGGATCTTCATGCCGACCCAACCGTGCAAGACGGCGTGAAGTAACCACCAACCGGGTGATGCCACTCGGTCGGTTGACGTGTCGACTCGGATACAGGTCGTCGAAACGGACCCGACCCGCCCGTCACGCGGGCGGCGCGCCGCCCGGTCCGGGTGGGGCCGCCGAATCCGGGCCCGGGTCCGGATCGCTCGCCACCCGCAGTTCGGCGAACGCCTCGGCCAGCGCCGCCGCCGTCCAGTGCGCGTTCAGGCCGCTGGGATTGGGCAACACCCAGATCCCGGTGTCGCCGATCGTCTCGGGCTGCCGGCCGACCACCGCCTTGGGCCGGCCGAAGCCGGTCCGGTACGCACCGATGCCCAGCACCGCCAGCCAGGCCGGTCGGTACGCGTGCACCCGGGCGGTGAGCGCCGCGCCGCCCGCCCGGTACTCGTCCTTGGTCAACTCGTCCGCGCGGGCGGTGGTGCGGGCCACCACGTTGGTGATGCCGAGGCCGAGTGCGAGCAACCGCTGCTGCTCGGTCGGCGCGAGCAGCCGGGGCGTGAACCCGCTCGCGTACAGCGCGGGCCAGAACCGGTTTCCGGGTCGGGCGAAGTGCCGGTCGGTGGCCCCGGACCACAGGCCCGGGTTGATCCCGCAGAACAACACCCGAAGGTTGGGCCCGATCACGTCCGGGATGCTCCGGCCGTGTGCGGCGGCCATCTCGGCGGCGGTGGGATTGCGGCCCGGCGGGATCGGCAGCACGAGCGGCCGCTCGGGAGCCGGCTCGGGTTCCGGCCCGCTCACGGCGCGTCCGCGATCATCGAGGTGCCCACCGACCGGAAGCCGAGCCGGCCGTACATCCGGGCCACGTCCTCGTCGCCCGCGGACAGGAACACCGTCTCGCTCCCGTCGTCGAGCGCGTGCCCGGCCAGCTCCCAGGTCACCGCCGCCGCGAGGCCGCCGCGTCGGGCCGCGGGGAGGGTGGCCACGCCGACGATCTCGGTGGTGTCGTACAGATGCTGGTAGCTGCCCACGCACAACGGTCCGGTCGGGCCGTACGCGGCGTACATCACCGTCTCGCCGGAGCGCAGCCGCTCGTTGAGGTAGGACAGCAGGTCCGGGTCCTGGCCCAGGGCGGCGGTGTCCCGCTCGGTCGGACCGTCGGTGCCGGACGCGGTGCCCGGATTCGCGAAGCCGACCGCCGCGACGCTGTGCACGATCGCCAGATCGGTCGCGTCCGCCCGGATCCGACGCACCGTCACCAGGTCCGGCAGGAACGGTCGTTCGGCGGGGCGTTCGGCGGGATCGAGCACCATCAGCGGGTGCTCGTGCACATGCAACTCGGCCTCGATCGCGGCCGCGCGCAGCGCGGGGGTGGTCTCGTCGACCCATTCGAACGACTCGGGCACTTTCAACTCTCTCTGTCGTGCCCGCACCGCGCGTACATCCGCGGCGGTGGGCTCGACGGAGCCGCCGAGCGTGGGACGTGCGTACCGGGGCCAGCCCTGGCCATCCCGGACGAACAGGGTCAGTCCGCCGAATGTCTCCGCGTGAGCGGCCCGACGTGCGACCGCGTCGTAGAACGTCTCCAGATGTGCGCGCACCTCGGCGGCGGACTTCGGCATGCGGGCCAGTGTGACACGAACACCCTTTTCGCTACCGGCGGAGGCCGCGCCGGCGACGGAACGAGCGGCCGCGCCCGCGGGCGGTAATCCCGTTGGCCCGCTCGATCCCGCGGCACACAATGGCGGGCATGGCCATTTCGCTGCATCACATCGTGATCGACGCACACGACCTGCCCGGCCTCGCCCGCTTCTGGGCCGACGTGCTGGGGTGGGAGATCCTGTCGGAGCGCGAGCGCGAGGTGGTCGTCGGGACCGAGCCGGGCGCGCCGATCGGCATCTGTTTCATGCCGGTGACCGAGGTCAAGGCGGTCAAGAACCGGCTGCACCTGGACCTGACCCCGGGCGCCGGACCCGGCGAGCGGGAGGCGGAGATCGAGCGGGTCCTCGCCCTCGGCGCCCGCCGCGTGGACGTCGGCCAGACCGGCGACGAGTCGTGGACGGTACTGGCCGACCCCGAGGGCAACGAATTCTGTGTCGTGCGAGCCAAACGCACCCTGATCGGATGAGCGTCGCCGCGCTCGATCACGGAGACCCGGGGCGCCCGCCCGTGAACCCGGGCCGCGCGCACGAAAATCCGGGGTGAACGCACCGGACTCGCCGACGAGCGCGGCACGTTCGCCCCGGATCGTCGGATCAGCCGGTGTTGTCGGGCGAGTTGCTCGGCGGGTTGCCCGGGCCCTGCCCGCTGCCGCCGCGCCGACGGCCGAGCCGGTCGCGCACGAGCCGACGGCCCTGCTCGACCTGACGCGGATTGCGGCGGATGTAACCCTGGATCTTCTTGAGCGTCTTCGACAGCGAACTCATGTCGTGGTCCCTCCCTGAAGCCCGGACAGACGGGCCGCGGCGTCCCCGAGGGCGCCGATATCAGCTTTTTGCCCCGGTCCGGCACGGATACGCGGTCGGCGCTCGCGCAATCGGCCCGATCCCGGCCGCCGCCGGCCCGGTAGCCTGCGGACATGCCGCACGTGATATCGGTGAACCTGGCCCGGCCGCGCCCCAACCCGACCGGGTCCGGGGTCGAAACGACCGGGATCGACAAACGACCCGTCGACCACGCGGTCTCCGTGCGCCCGCCCGGACCCGGAGCCGAGGAACCGGGCAGCGGCCTGGTCGGCGACCGGGTATTCGACCGACAACACCACGGCGGACACGATCAGGCCGTCTACGCCTATGGCCGCGAGAACCTCGACATGTGGGCCGGCGAGCTCGGGCGCGAACTGGGCAACGGCAGCTTCGGCGAGAACCTCACCACCTCCGGCCTGGACCTGGAGGCCGCGCTGATCGGTGAGCGCTGGCGAGTGGGCGCCGCCGGACCGCTGTTGGAGGTGTCCGCCCCGCGCATCCCGTGTGCGACCTTCGCGCTGTGGCTGGACGAGCGGCGCTGGGTACGCAGGTTCACCGAACGCGCCCTGCCGGGCACCTACCTTCGGGTGATCGAACCGGGCGAGATCGTCGCGGGGGACGGGATCACGATCGTCTCCCGCCCCGCCCACGACCTCACCATCGGCGAGTGTTTCCGGGCCCTGACCACCGAGGCCGACCTGCTGCCACGACTGCTCGACGTCGCGGAACTGCCCGAGTACGCACGCGAGGTGGCCCGCAAGCGCACCGCCCCGGCACCCGCGCCCGAGCCGGCACCCGCGCCGGACCGGGCCGGATAGGCCGCGGCGCCGGTTACGCGGTGGCCGGGTGGCTCCGATCGGTGGCCAGCTTGATCGCGAGTCCGCCCAGGACGGTGCCCATCAGGTAGCGCTGGATCCGCAGCCAGGACGGCCGCCGGGCCAGGAACACCGCGATGGTGCCGGCCGCGAGCACCAGGATCGTGTTCACCGTGAGACTGATCAGGATCTGGATGCTGCCCAGCGCGAATCCCTGGAGCAGCACGTGTCCGGCGGCCGGATCGACGAACTGCGGGATCAGCGACAGGTACATGATCGCGGCCTTGGGGTTCAACAGGTTCGTCAACAGACCCATGGTGAACAGCCGCCGATTCGAGTCCGGCGCCAGTTCCTGCGGCGCGAACGCCGACACGCCACCGGGCCGCAGCGCCTGCCAGGCGAGCCAGCCGAGATAGGCCGCGCCGGCGAGCTTGACCGCCGTGTACAACTCCGGCACCACCAGGAACACCGCGGACAGACCGAGGTTGGCCATCGACATGTAGATCAGGAAGCCGAGCCCCACGCCGAGCAGCGACACCAGGCCGGCCCGGCGGCCCTGGGTGATGCTGCGCGAGGTCACGTACATCATGTTCGGCCCGGGCGTCAGCACCATCCCGAGCGCCACCGCGCTCACCCCGAGTATCGCGCCGGTCCCGATCACACGTGCCCCCGCTGGTGGTACGGGCGGTCGCCGCAACCGTCGCCGCCGCCGTTCGTTGGTCGGGCAATTGTGTCCGGCCCCCGCATTTCCCGGCAACCGGGTTCGCCAAGAGGGCGTCGGGCAGGCTGCCCGACGGCGCGAAAAAACCCGTGGCAGGCTCGGCGTTCATCCGTCATCCTGGTGCGCGATGGGGATGATGGACAGCATGGCCGCCAAGGTGGCGCACGGCGCCACCGTCGAGTTTCGCCCGCGCGGGGCCTCCATGGTCCCGCTTATTCGCAGTCGCCAACTCGTGACCGTCGCGCCGGTCGACCCGGCCCGCCTCGAAATCGGTGACATCGTGCTCGCCCGGGTCGCCGGAAAGATGTACCTCCACCTGGTCTCCGCGCTGGACGGCGCCCGTGCGCGCGTGCAGATCAGCAACAACCGGGGCCGCGCCAACGGCTGGACGTCGCAGGCCCGGGTCTACGGGATCTGCGTGTCGGTGGACGGCGTCCCGCGCCCGAGCGCCTCCCGGAAGGTGCGTGCGCCGGTGTCCATGGAGTAACAGGCACCGGGGTCGGCCGGGACACCGGACAACGCACCCGATCGCGCGTGATCCGCGCGCCCCCGATGGGGTTGGTCCGGTGCGCTTGAAGGTAGAGATTCAGCCATGAAGAAGCTGATCAACGCCGCCCGCGACGTCGTCCCCGAGATGCTCGAGGGACTCGCCCTCGCCCATCCCGACATCGCGCTGCTGGCCGATGCGAACGTCGCGCTGCGCGCCGACGCCCTGGCCCACGCCGAGCGCGGCCGAGTCGCGGTGATCTCCGGTGGCGGAGCCGGCCACGAACCCGCGCACGCGGGCTATGTCGGGCCCGGGATGCTCACCGCGGCCGTGTCGGGGGACGTGTTCACCTCCCCGTCCACCGACACCATCCTGGCCGCGATCCGCACGGTCGCCGGACCGGCGGGCGTGTTGCTGGTGGTCAAGTCGTACACCGGGGACCGGCTCAACTTCGGGCTCGCCGCCGAGCTGGCGCGGGCCGAGGGGATCGCGGTCGAGACCGTCGTGGTCGCCGACGACGTGGCGCTCGCGACCGGCGACGACACCGCGGGCCGACGCGGGATCGCCGGGACGGTGTTCGTGCACAAGGTCGCGGGCGCGGCGGCGGAGGCCGGCGCGAGTCTGGCCGAGGTCGCGGCCGAGGCGACGGCCGCGGCGCGCGCGGTCGGCACGATGGGCGTCGCGCTGACCCCGTGCACGGTGCCGGCGGCCGGCCGGCCCGGGTTCGAACTCGGCGAGGACGAGGTCGAACTGGGCCTGGGCATCCACGGCGAGGCGGGCGTGCGGCGGGACAGGATCGCCCCCGCCGACGACTTCGTCACCGAACTGCTCGACCGGATCGTCGGGGAGACCGGCCTGGCCGCCGGCGACCGGGTCGCGCTGCTGGTCAACAACCTCGGCGGCACGCCCACGATGGAACTGGACATCGTGCTGCGCGGCGCGGTGCACGACCTCGCGCGTCGGGGCCTGGTCCTGGAACGAGCCTGGCGCGGCCCGTTCCTGACCGCGCTGGAGATGGCCGGCATGTCGCTGTCCCTGCTCCGGGTCGACGACGCGCGGTTGGCCCGACTGGACGCGGCCACCTCGGCGCCGGCCTGGCCGACCCCGGTGGTCGGCCGGGTGGGCGCGGTCACCGTGCTGCCGGCCGCGCCCGCGCCCGGCAGCGCCGACGCCGGCACCCCGCTGACCGAACCGACCCCGCTGACCCGCGCGATCGAGGCCGTGTGCGCGGCGCTGACCGAGGCCGAACCGCACCTGACCGAGCTGGACCGGATCGTCGGCGACGGCGACCTGGGCATCAGTCTGGAGCGCGGGGCGGAGGCGATCCGGCGCGAGTTGCCCGGGTACGGCGGCGGTACGCCGGCCGCCGTGCTGCGCGGCCTGGCGGACACCGTGCGGCGGGCGCTCGGCGGCACGTCCGGTCCGCTGTACTCGGTGCTGCTGCTGCGTGCGGCCGCGGTCGTCGCGCAGGACACCGGGCCGCGCGGGTGGCGCGAGGCACTGGCCGCGGGGGCGCGGGCGATCGGCGAACTCGGCGGTGCGCAGGTCGGCGACCGGACCATGCTGGACGCCCTGATACCGGCGGGTGAGGCGCTCGTGGGCGGCGCGAGTCTGGCCGAGGCGATCGACGCGGCCGCGGCCGGCACCGAGGAGACGGCCGGCCACAGCGCCCGCCGGGGCCGCAGCAGCTACCTCGGTGACCGGGCGATCGGCACCGTCGACCCGGGCGCCGAGGCGGTGGTGATCTGGCTGCGCGCGATCGCCGACGCGCTGGACGGCGAGGGGGAGAACGGGTAACCACCGATCCGGCCGGGCCGCCCACCCCCGCGCCCACCGGCGCCGGGACGTGGCCGGCGGCCCGGCCGGGTACACCGATCGCCCGGCCGGGCAGGGGAGTTCGAGCCGCGTTCCCGGCTGTCCGGGACGCGACCGGATCCCGCCGCCGGTGCCGAGACACCCGCCCGTTCCTTCGAACCTCGATACCCGGCGCGCCGGTTCGGGTTCAGTCCGCCATAGCCGTCGCCGCGAGGTCGCGCAGGCATTCGTAGGCGACCTGGACGAACGGTGCCCGCGGCCCCGCCGCAGTGTTCACCAGTGCCGCCAGCCCGACCCCGGCCTGCGGGCTGAAACCGACGAACGCGCTGAAGCCGCGCGTCGCTCCACCATGGAAGATCAGATCGTGCCCGGTGCGGGGGCGCAGGTTCCAGACCAGACAGAGCCGATCGTCGGAGTGCGGCGGGATCAACCGCGGTTGCCGCACCCGGACCAACGCCTCGGCGAGCGTGGCCGGTTGCACGTCGGCCGGCGCCAGGTGTGCGGCGAGATACCGGGTCAGGTCCGTCCCGGTGCTGCGCAGTGCCCCCGCCGCCGGCAGCCCCGGCATCCGCCACGGCGGTCGCGGCCGGCCGTGCAGATACCCGGTCACCTGCGGCCCGTTCGGGTCGCACGTGGTCATCGTCAGGCCCAGCGGCACACCCAGTCGGGCGACCAGCAGATCCGGGTAGGGCTGCCCGGCGGCCCGCGCGAGCGCGTGCCCGAGCAGGCCCACGCCCAGGTTCGAATAGCACACCCGGGTGCCCGGACGCGCGTGTGGCCGGGCCCGGCCCAGCAGCGCGAACAGCCGCTTCTCGTCGTAGCCCGCGTACGGATTCGAGTACCACGCCGGCAGTGCCGTGCGCAGCGAACCGCGCGGGAGCCGGGGCAGCCCCGAGGTGTGCGTGGCCAGGTGCAGCAGCGTGACGTTCGAGGACCAGCGCGGTCGCGCGGTCGGCGGCAGGTAGGTGATCAGCGGATCGTCCAACCGGGCCTCCCCGCGCGCGACCGCGTCGGCGAGCAACAGCGCGGTGAACGTCTTGGTCACCGAGCCCAGTTCGAAACGGGAGTCCGCGTCCACCGCCGACCCGCGACACACCACCGAGGGTTCGCCCGCCCGGACGGTGGCCACCACGAGCGCACTCGACGCCGGGGTGGCCCGCAGCAGCGGCACGATCGGCGCCGCGTACGCGTCGCTCACCCGAGTGTGGGCGCGGGCGCGGTGCCCAACGAACGGGCCAGCGTGACGGTGCCGGCCACGATCGCCACCACCGCCGTGTGTTCGTGGTCCTTGAACGCCCGCTCCGGATCCTCGTCCACCGGGTCCGCGTCGCGCGGGAGCAGTCCGCTGGGATGTTGCGCCGCCGCGAGGGTCTGCCAGCCCTGGGCGTCGCACACCGGTTCGGCCAGGCACGCGTCGACGATCAACAACTCGCCCACCAGGTCGTATTGGGCGACCTCGGCCCACACGTCGACCCAGACCGGCAACCACACCCGCAGGTAGTCGCGGATCTCGGTGGGCAACAGCTCGGGGTGCGCCCCCCAGTCGGTGATGTGGAACACCGCGTGCGTCATGTGGTACGCGGTCATCCAGTCGATCACCCACGGCTCGGGGGTCATCCCCAGCCACGTATCGGCGGCGAGCGCGGGCCAGTCCGGTCGATGGGTCAACCCCGCGACCCGACTCGCGTTGGCCACCGCGAGTCGGCGGTTGGGCATCATCTCGATCGCGTGCACCGACCGCAGCTCGCTCAGATGCGCCAGCAGACGATCCATCCGCTCGTGTCGGATGCCGGCCCGGACGAAGTGCGCGTACGTCTCCAGCGGATCGGTCACCAACGGGTGCCGCACCTGGCGTTCGTACAGGAAGTCCCCGTCGCGGAACTGTCCCCACGCGAACTCGACCAACGCGCGGGCGGCGGCCAGGTCACCGGGCCCGGCGACGCCCTCGCGCAGCACCAGCGAGCAGGCCAACGCCATTTCGCCGAGCGGCTTGTACGCGCTGTCCTGGTCGTTGAAGTCGACCACGGTGTGCGTGGGCAACGGGCCGAACCGCGCGTTGTCGTGCAACCAGCGCAGGGCCCGCGAGCCGATCGTGTGGGCGGTCTTGAGCACGTCACCGCGCGCGAGTCCCCCGGTCATGAGTCCTCCAGTCCGGTGACGTGTTGGGCGATACGGGTGTCCAGCACGGTGCGGGTGCTGCCGCCGCCGAACAGGCGCACGTGCCGCAGCAGTGGGTCCAACTCCAGGGGGAAGGCGACGCCGTCGGCGGCCAACAGCGCGAGCCAGCGCGCGATTCGGGCGGCGGTGCGGTAGTCGCGGCGCAACATCGCGCGCACCACACCGCGGGCCAGTGACTCGGCATTGCGCCGCGCCGCGGCGTGGATCGGGCCGTCCAGGCCGGGCAGGGCCAGGGAGGAGAGTTGGGCCATCCGTACCGACCAGGACTGCCAGGTCGACGCGTCGGCGACCTGTGCGCCGTCGCCTGGCGTGGGTACGTCCATGGCCAGGCCGAAGCGGGTCAGCGTGTGGGCGGTGGCCCAGTCGCGCCAGGTGATGATCCACGCGGTCTCGGGCGAGGCACCCAGCGTGTCGGGCGGGAACACGGCGAACGCGCGGGCGGCGGCCTCGACCTGGTCGGTCGGCAGCGGCGTGCCGCGCAGTACGTGCGGGGCGAGTGCGTCGGAGCCCAGGACACGCAGGCCGGGCAAGTCGGCGTCGGGGTCGTGGGGTTCGGCCAAGCGAGGATCGGCGGGGGCGAATCCGGCGGGCACGACCGTGCCCTCGGCGTCCATGAGGACACCGAGGGCACGGCCTGCCACTCGCTCGACCGCCGCCGTGTAGTCCTCGTGTGGCGAGGTGTCGGCGAAGGGCATTTGTGTGATCAACTTCCCGTCGGTACCGGTGATGTCAAGGACATCCGAGCCGGTTCAGCGCTCCTTCGGGGGCTTCGGCGACAACAGCAAGCCAAGCACCAGGAGTCCGCCACCGAAGTCTTCCGGTGCGAACAGCGGCGCGTCACTGATGGTCGTCTCCTCCTCGATCATGAGCGTCGCGACGGTACCGGCCTGGGTCGGCGTGGCCGCCGCGGGCTGACGGATGTATTGGGTAAGCATCGGGTGCTCCCTCATCGTGACTTCATCGCCGGGCTCGACGATGCCCCCGTGTCTCGACCATAGGCACTTTTCAGGCCGATTTGCATCATTTGACAAGGGGTCGCGTGTCTTGTCCGCGCGTTGCGCGCGGGCGCGTGACAGGGCGCATTCGGGGAGTGCGGCGGGTTCGCCGAGGGTCGGACCGGGAGTGTTCGCGGAGTTCGCCGTGACCGGGTGAATCGGCGCTCACCAGGGCGTTTTCCGGTCGTTCAGGGAGTGATTCGGGCCAGGGCGCCGACCTCCAGGGCGACCCAGATCGCGCCGTCCGGGCCCTGGACGAGGCCGTGCGGTTCGGCTCCGGGGGTCGGCAAGTCGTACTCCGTCAGAGTGCCGTCACCGGCGAGTCGTCCGACCCGATTGGTACCCCATTCGGTGAACCAACAGTCGCCGGCCGTGTCCAGCGCCACCGCGTGCGGGCGGGACTGCGGGTCCGGCAGCGGGAATTGCCGGTAACCGCCGGCGCGGTCGAGTCGACCGATCGCGCCCGCGCCGATTTCGGTGAACCACAACGAGCCGTCCGCGGCCGCCGCGATGCCGACCGGGGCGGCACCCCGGGTGGGCAGTGGGTGCACGGTCACCTCGCCGGTCGTGGTGATTCGGCCGAGTGCGTCGGCGGCGTTCAGGGTGAACCACAGTGCGCCGTCGGCGCCGGCGGTGATCGCGGACGGAAACGCGTCCGCGATCGGCAGCGCGAAGCCGGTGACGCGGCCGGCCGGGTCGATGCGGCCGATGCGATTGGCGACGGTCTCGGTGAACCACAGCGCGCCGTCGGGTCCGGCGGTGATTCCGTACGGGCCGGAGCCCGGGGTGAGCGGGTCGAAATGGGTCACCGCGCCGGCGGTGGTGATCCGGCCGATGCGATGCGCCTTGTGTTCGGTGAACCACAGGGCGTCGTCGGGTCCCGTGGTCAGTACGGTCGGGCCGCATTCGGGGTCGCCGAGGTCGTGGCCGGTGTGCGTTCCGTCCGGGTCGAGCCGGTCGATCCGGCCGGAGTGCACGAGGGTGAACCACAGTGCGCCGTCGGGGCCGAGGGTGATCGCGTACGGCCCGGACTCGGGTCCGGTGAGCGGGAATTCGCGGACGGTGGGGGTCGCCATACGGTTCCTTCGGTCGAGCGGGGTCCTGTCGTTAATGCAACCTGGTCGCGTTAGTATGAGTATGACGAATGGGGAGGCGCTAATGCAACCAGGTTGCCTTTGGTCGGCTCGCATGTGGTCGGCGCGGATGCGGATGCCGGGGTGGATCGTGGTGGGTTCGGTGCGATCGGAGGACGGCCGGTGAGCGGCGTCGGTGGGGTGCGGCCCGGTGGGCGGACCGCGCGCACGCGGGATGCGGTGCGGCTGGCCACGTTGGCCGAGTTGGCGGACAAGGGTTTCGACGGGCTGACCGTGGAGGCCGTCGCCGCGCGGTCGGGGGTGCACAAGACCACGGTGTATCGACGTTGGCGCAACGCGGCCGGGTTGGCCGCGGACGCGTTGGACTCGGCGGCGGAGGAGCCGTGGCCGCTGCCGGACACCGGCACCGTGCAGGGTGATCTGCGGGCGATCGCCGCGATGGTGGTGAGCGGGTTCGAGGACCCCGATCGGGGGCCCACCGCGCGAGCGTTGGTGGCCGCGGCGGTGTACGAGCCGACCACGGCCGAGGCCCTGCACGGGTTCCTGCTGGGCCGGCTCGGGCAGGCCGAGCAGGTGGTCGAACGGGCGGTGACGCGGGGCGAGTTGCCCGCCGGTACCGATGCGGGGGAGGTGGTGCGCACGGCCGTGGGCTCGCTGTACTACCGGTTGTTCATCACGCACGAGCCGGTCGACGCCGGGCAGGCGCGGCGCGCGGCCGACGCGGCGGTGGCGGCGGCCCGGGCGGGGGTTTTCGTAACCGAACAGGGGTGAGCGGGCAGCGGCCCGTGGACCGAGGCAACCGGTCGAGCGCGGGCCGGAGGAGATCTTTGATCGACTACCACTCGACGATGTGCGGATGCGTGCGCGGCTGCCTGGGTCGGCCGCGCTCTCCCCGGGCCGGGCCGGGGATCGAACCGGTCTTCGCCCGATGCGTGTTCAGCAGAATTCGTCGAGCAGGCGATAGAACTTCAGGCGCTCGGGGTCGAGGGCGCCCGGTGGGTCGTAGCGGGTCAGGAAGCGGGCCGCGTGGGCGGGGGAGTACTGCGCGTTGTCGTCGTCGAGGAGGCTGCGGGTGAGCAGGGCCGGGTCCGCGTGGCGGTCCGTGCGGCCCAGCCGGCCGAGGTCGATCAGGCCGGTCACCCGCAGGGTTTGCGGGTCGAGCAGGATGTTGGGCGGGCAGTAGTCGCCGTGGCCGACGACCGGGTCCTCGTCGGCCGGTGTGGTCGCGACCAGTTCGGCCAGGAGTTCGGCCTCGGTGCGTCCGACGCGGTCCTCGTCCAGGTCGTCGAGGTCGACCAGGCCGGCCGCGAGCGCCTGTTCGGCGGCGGGCACGGTGACCGCGAGGCCGCGGTCGAACGGGCAATCCTCGACCGGGAGTTCGTGCAGGGCGCGAGCCATGTCGGCGAGCGCGTCGACGACCGCGTCACGTCGATCGACCGGCCACGGCTCGGCCGCCGAGCGGCCGGGCACGGCGCGGGTCAACAACCAGCCGCCGCCCGGCGCCTCGACGTCGTGGTCGAGGATCTCCGCGACGGGGATCCCCTGCTCGGCCGCCCACAGCCCGCGAGCCACCTCGGCGGCGAGATGGAATCCGGAATCCGGGTGCGCGCTGGGCGTCCCGATCTTGAGGTAGAACTCCTCGCCCCGCCGGCACAGCCGATGCACGCCCGCCCCGGACGCGCCGACCGTGATCGACTCCCACTCATACGCCGCGAACCGGCGCCGAAGATCGTTCGTCATCCCGGCATCCTCACCCACGACCCACCTGCCCCGCCGGCGAATTCCCCGCCGGCGCCCGAGCGGTCGCAGGTGCTCCCGGAAGCGGCATGATGAGTCCATGACGGATCTCACGCTCGTCCTGGGCGACCTCACCGACCAGCACGTGGACGCGGTCGTCACCGCCGCCAACGCCTCGCTGTTGGGCGGTGGTGGGGTGGACGGGGCCGTGCACCGGCGCGGCGGACCGGCCGTCTTCGAGGCGTGCCAGGAGCTGATCGCCTCGACCTACGGTCCGGCCGGCCTGCCGACCGGCGAGGCGGTGGCGACCACGGCCGGCGCGCTGCCTGCCCGATGGGTGATCCACACGGTCGGCCCGGTCCACGGCGAAGACGATGACGGCCCGGCCCTGTTGGCCTCCTGCCATCGTGAATCGCTGCGCGTGGCCGAGGAATCGGGTGCCACCACGATCGCCTTCCCGGCGATCTCCACCGGCTCGCACGGATGGCCCCTCGAACAGGCCGCCGCGATCGCGATCGAAACGGTGCTCGACACCGAAACCACCCTCGACGAAGTCCGCTTCGTGCTTTTCGATCGGGAAACCCATGCCGCCTACGAGGCCGCGCGGGCCGCTGCCACACGCTGACCGGGGCGGAACGGCCGTGTCGCGTCCCGGGTTCGTCCCGGGCGGGGCCGGCCGGTGGGTGGGTTCGGGGGCCGTGACGATGATGTGATGCCGGATCGAAGACCCATCGACCGAACGCCCGGCGGCGGGCTCAGAGTTCGAACCAGCCGGTGCGGACGTGCCAGTGTCGGCCGGCGCGCAGGTGGTCGCCGATCGCCCGTTGCAGGGAGGTGTCGCGAGGGAGGGATTCCGGCGACAGGTCCGGGTCGCCGAAGACGAAGCCGATCGCGGCGGTGTCGTCGGTGGTGCGCTCGGCCGACTCGGTGGGCAGGTGGAAGCGGCGCTGGAAGCGGACGATGTTGGAGTGCTCCGGCAGGTATTCGCGCAGTTGCGGATCCAGCAGCCACGAACCGCACACCGCCGCCCGGTAGCGCTCGGTCGGGAAGTGACGCGGGAAGAACTCACGGGCCGCACGCAACGAATCGTCACAGGCCGCCGGAGTCAGCGGCCCGTGGAAGTCCGGGATGTGCAACGCGAGCGCGGGATCCTGCGGCCGGTAGGCCAGACCGAGTTCGACAGCGCTGGTCGCGGCCCGCTCCCACAGGAACGAGCGTTGGAACTGCAGTCGGCCGAGCTGATACAGCTCACCGCGAAAGTGCAGTTTGGGCCAGTGCAGCGCGAGCAACCCACCGGTGCCGCGCCGCCGCCGGTGCACCGCGAGGTGCCGGCCGAGGTCGCCGAGGGTGCGGCGGGAGACCTCGACGGGGATGCCGAGCGAGTGATGGTAGGCCAGCACGAACGGGCGTGCCGCGATGAACACGAACACGTGGAACCAGCGCCCGACCGGGCCCGATGCGGCCGGCAACGGCGGGACCTCCAGGTGCTGTTCGACCGTGCCGATGCCCGCGACCAACGCCCGGACGGCCCGTTCGAACACCTCGCGCAGTTCGGCATCGGCGAGCAACATCGCCCGGGTCGCCATCAGTTCGTTGACGTCCTCGTGCGGGACGGCCAACTCCGAAAGCACCGCGACCAGGTCGTCGTCCGCCGGCAGGGTCACCTCGACGCCGGTCGCGAAATCGGCCAGCCCGTCCATCCACGCGGCCAACCGCGGGTCCGCTCGAAGCGCCTGCGCGCCGCCCGGCGTCGGGTCGCCCGGCCGGCGCCGATCGACATCCACCCCGGACCCGGTCCGCATGCCGCGCCATCGCCGGCCGGCCGTCCCACGCCACCCGGTCACGCGCCGGGTGTCCGCAGGTCCAGGGAACAGAAGACCTTGTCGTAGCGGGCCGAGCCGATCGCCACGAAGTCGTGCAGCCGACCGTATTCGACGAATCCGAGCGAACGGTAAAGGTGCAACGCGTTCGCGTTGTCGCCGCGGGCGTCGAGGGTGAGGATCTCGATCGCCTCGGCGCGGGCGTCCTCGATCAGCGCCGCGGTGAGCAATCGGCCGATGCCGCGACCGTGCGCGGACCGGGCCACCGCGAGCTTCTCCAGATCGGCGTTCGGGCGGTGGGTGGGCCGGGTGTACCGGCGCCAGTAGCCGAACCCGAGCAGATCCTCGCCCGCGTAGGCGAACCGCACCGACGCGTTGCCGGCGCGCTGGGCCTCGGCCAGATCGGTGAGCAGCGCGGCCACCTCGGCACGCGGCGGCGGGGTGACCCAACCGAGCGCGGCGCCGCCCAGAACCAGCTCGGCCAGGATCGTATGCACCGGCTCGACCGCGTGCTCGACGGAATCCGGCGCCCGCAGCACGATCCGGCGGCCGTCCCGGTACTCGTCCGGGTTCGCGCTCGTGCCCGCCGTCGTGGTCCCGGGGGTGGTAGCCGCATTCGTGTTCACCGTCACGAAGGCAAGGCTATTGAGTCCGGGCGGATCGTGGGTAGCGGGCCTGCCGGCCGGATCCGGCAGACTGTGCGGGTGAGTGGAACCGTATTGGTCCTCGGGGGCCGCAGCGAGATCGGACTGGCGGTCGCCGAGCGGCTGGCCGCGCGCGGGGCGCGCACCATCGTGTTGGCGGCGCGCCGCAGCCACGACCTCGACGACGAGGAGGCGCTGCTGCGCAGGGCCGGTGCCCGGCACGTGGACCGGATCGAGTTCGACGCCGACGACCTGGTGGGGCATCGGCCGATGCTGGACGAGGTGATCGCCCGGCACGGCCCGCTGGACGTCGTGGTCACCGCGTTCGGCATCCTCGGCGATCAGCGCCGGGCCGAGCTGGACGCCACCCATGCGGTCGCCGTCGTGCACACCGACTACACGGCGCACGTGAGCGTCCTGACCCACCTGGCCACCGTGTTGCGGGCGCAGGGGCACGGTCGGTTGATCGTGTTCTCGTCGGTGGCGGGCGTGCGGGTGCGGCGCGCGAACTACGTGTACGGCTCGGCCAAGGCGGGGCTGGACGGCTTCGCGAGCGGCCTGGCCGACGCGCTCGCGGGCAGCGGGGTGCGCCTGCTGTTGGTCCGGCCCGGCTTCGTGGTGGGCCGGATGACCGAGGGCATGTCGCCGGCACCCCTGTCCAGCACCCCGGACCAGGTGGCGGACGCGACGATCCGGGCGTTGTTGCGCGGGAAGGGCGAGGTGTGGGTGCCGGCCGTACTGCAGCCGGTGTTCGCGGGCATGCGGGTGCTGCCGCGGCGGGTGTGGCGCAGGTTGCCGCGCTGAGCCGTGGTGGGCGCCGACGTCGGGTGCCGGTGGTTGTGCCGCGGCGAGTGGTGCGGACGGTGGTTCAGAGCAGCAGTGTGTCCACGTCGATCGTGGTCAGGAAGTCGTCGAGGCCCTGGAAGGTCTCCCATTCGGGGCGTCCGGAGGCGGTCGCGAGCAGCGCGGTCAGGGCCTGTTCCAGGGCGACGTCCCGTTTGCCCTTCCACGCCTTGTCGGCCAGGCTCACGAGCAGTTCGTCCGGATCGCTCGGATCCCACGCCGCGTGGGTGCGGGCGAAGCGGGCCCGGGCGGGCGGCACGCCGTGGGCGGTCAGCAGGTCGTAGCCGGCCTGCTCGTGGCACGAACCGGGCCCGGCCATCTCCGCCGGGTGCAGGGTTTTGCCGATGTCGTGGGTGGCGGCGCCGAACAGCACCGCGTCGCGGTCGAAGACCAGCTCCGGGTGGCTCGCCGCGACCCAGTCGCACAGTCGGTGGGCGACGTCGTGCACGATGCGCAGGTGTTCGACCAGGCGTGGACAGGGCGTGAGTTGATCCAGGAGGACGGCCACTTCGGGGGGCAGCGGACGAAGCTTGGCGGAGGTCACCCGCACAGGGTAAGAGTCCTGCGGCGGCATCAGGAAGCGGGGCCGCCCAGCGCCAGGGTCGACACGTCGCCCATCACCACGATCGGGTGCGCCGCCGGATCCAGCGCACGCAACAGCACCGGCAGGGCCTCGGCGGGCAGCGTCACACAACCGTGGGTGGGCCCGCCGTGGTCGATGTGCAGCCAGATGCCGCCGCCGAGGTCCTCGCCGCGCGGGCGGGTGGGGTCCAGGGGCGAGGTGCCGGGGACCCGGTTGTAGTCGATCGCGATCACCTGGTCGAAGGTGCCGGCGAGCGGCTCTCCGGCGAATCCGGTGCCCTCGACGGCGAAGTCGTCCGACCGGTCGTAGGACAGCCGGGTGCCGGGGTCGGGTTGCAGGCCGCCCGCGTCGGTGAGGGTGAAGACGCCGATCGGCGAGCGGAGATCGCCCTCGTGGTGGTCGGGCGTCCAGCCGAGCCGCCCGTTGCGTGCGGGCAGGGGGCCTTCGGTGCGCCAACCGCTTGCGTCGCGGGTCCAGAACGAGGCCGTGGCGCGGTCGCCGTCCGGGCTGTTGCCGACGACCAGCAACAACTGGCTTGTCTCGGCCGGGATTTCGGCCGCCCAACCGGGCCCGATGCCGGTCGGGACGGCGACCGGCAGCGGCGGCCGGCCCTGGAAGGGAACGGTGTTCGGGTCGCCGGCGGTGCCGTCGGCGGTGCCTGCGACCGTACCGGCTGCGTTGCCGGCGTCGTTGCCGGGACGGGGTCCGGCGGCGGAGGCGTTCCGGGCGCCGGGCACGGCGATCAGGGCGAGCGCGATCGGTGTGGTGCGCAACAGCGAGCGTCGGGAGATCGTCATTCGTCCACGACTACCCGCTCTCCGTGAGCTACTCGTGCACGGTGGTGGGTGTGTCCGGGGGCGCCACCCGGTCGGCCCTGCCCGGTGTCACTCGTCGGTGGACGCCTCGGGGGCACCGGGGCATCGGCGGCGGGGCCGGGTGTCGGGTGGGACCGCCCCGATGGGAGGGTCGACGGGATCGGATGTCGGAAAGGGGAACAATGCGGGTCGGCGTGCTTGGGGTCGGGCGGATCGGGGCGTTTCACGCCCGGGCGCTGGGTGGGATGGCGGAGGTCGAGCAGGTTGTGGTCGCGGACGCGGACCACGGGCGGGCCGAGGAGTTCGCCGCGCGGTCCGGGGCCGAGGCGGCCCGGTCGACCGAGGTGTACGGCCGGGTCGACGCGGTCGTGATCGCGGCACCGACGGCGGTGCATGTGGAGCTGCTGCGCCGGGCGGCGGACGCGCGGCTGCCGATCCTGTGCGAGAAGCCGATCGCGCTCGACCCGACGGTCGCGCGCGAGGCGGTCGAGTACGTACGGGCACGCGGGGCGGAGCTCCAGGTCGGTTTCCAGCGTCGGTTCGATCCGATGTACCTCGCCGCGCGCGAGGTGGTGCGCGCGGGCGCGCTCGGCACGCTGACCCGGGTGCACGCGGTGAGCGTGGACCGCCGGCCGCCGCCGCCGGAGTTCGTGCCGACCTCGGGTGGCATCTACCGGGACACGCACATCCACGACTTCGACATCGTGCCGTGGGTCACCGGCCTGCCGATCGTGGAGGTGACCGCCATCGGCGCGAACCGCGGCGCGGCGGTCTTCCGCGAGCACGACGACGTCGACGTTTCGGCGGTGCTCTTCCGGCTCGCGGACGGCACCCTCGGTACGGCGCACGCGGGCCGCCGGCACGAGCCGGGATACGACGTACGCCTCGAACTGGCGGGCACACACGGCACGCACGCGTGCGGCGGCGTCACCGAGGGCGATTTCCTGACCCGCTTCGCCGACGCGTACCGCGCGGAACTCGCCGCCTTCGTCGCCCTGGCCGCCGGCCGCATCGACAACCCCTGCCCCGCTCCCGCCGCCCTCGCCGCCCAGGCCGTGGCCGAAGCCTGCGTGGTATCCCGCCGAGAAGGCCGCACGGTACGGGTGGAGTAGACGAGGAGGGCGCCGCCCGGCCTCGGTTCGAGCGGAACCGCCGACGTCCGCTGATCCGTCGCGCCGGTCGGCCGGGGCGGCACCGGCCACGCGCCGGGGCGACGCGGTGTGTGCGATTCCGGATCCGACGTACTGTCCGGGTAGCGACGCGGCGGGAGAGCGGAGCAGGCGTGTCCGAGGAAGCGGAACAGGAAAGAGGAAGAGGAGTGCCGTCCGTGTCGATGCCCGATGGGGAGACCCTTGCCTGGTTGCGTGAACTCGTGGGCGACGTCCCGGTCGAGCCCATGGGGGTGGGGGCCAACCGGCTCTACGCCGTTGGCGACCTGGTTCTGCGGGTGTTTCACCATGCCGAGCGGCTGGCCACCGACCCGTGGTACCGGCCCGAGCAGGAGGCGCGGGTGTTGCGTCTGCTTGCCGATACCGCGGTGCCCGCACCGGAGTTGATCGCGGCTCGGTTGGTCGGTCCGGCCCCGGCGCTGCTGACCACGCGGCTGCCGGGCACGCCCGAGCCGCCGAGCGATCCGGCCGTACTGCTGTCGGGCGCGGCCGAGTTGTTGGCGACCGTGCACGCGGTGGATCCGGCCGCCGCCGATCCGGTGGCGTACGCGCCGTACTACGACCCGGCGGTCGACGGTGCGCGGACCGTGCCGACCTGGACCACACGCCCGCACGTGTGGCAGCGGATGTTCGTCGCGCTGGCCGAGGAACCCCCGCACGCCGCACCGGGCTTCATCCACCGCGACTTCCACGCCGAGCAACTCCTGTGGCTGGACGAGCGGATCGTCGGCGTCGTGGACTGGACCACCGGGTGCGTCGGTCCGCGCGGCATCGACCTGGCGCGGTTTCGGCTCAATCTCGCACTGAGCCACGGGGTGGCCGTCGCGGAGGAGTTCCTGTCCGCGTACGCGAAGGCGTCCGGCCGGACCGAGGAGCACCATCCCTATTGGGATCTGCTCGACGCGGGCGACGCGCTGCTCGATTGGCCGGAGCCGAGGACCGGTTCGGAAGTCGTCGAGTGGCAGCGCTTCGAGGCGTGGGTGGGGCGCGCGGTACGGACCCTGCCCAGGGGCTGACCCGGCCGGCGGGGCACGCGCGAGGGTCGGAGAACGCCGACGGGCGGTCGACGCGAGGTCGACCGCCCGTCCGCCGTGCGGCGAGCTCAGCCCACCGGCTCCTTCTGCCGCTCCGCCGCGGCGGCGCCCGCGCCCGGCTCCGACGTGTCCGCGCGCGCGGCCTGGGTGCGGGCGCGGTTCGGCAGGATCAGGCCGACCAGGATCGTGCCCGCGGCGAGCACGATCCCGCCGATCAGGCTGGTGTGTGCGACCGCCTGGGTGAACGCGTGGTCGGCGGCCTGGACCAGCGCGTGTGCCTGCTGCGGACCCGCGACCTGGCCGACCTGCTCGGCCGCGGCGAGCGCGCCGCCGATCGAGTCCTTCGCGACGTCCATCGCGGCCGGCGGCAGCTTGCCGTCGACGGCCTTGGTCAGTTCGGACTCGTACGAGGTGGCCAGCACCGAGCCCAGGATCGCGATGCCCAGTGCGCCGCCCAACTCGACCGCGGTGTCGTTGACGCCGCCGCCCGCGCCCAGTTCGTTCTCCGGGAACGAACCCATGATCGCCTCGGTGCACGGCGACACGCTCAGCCCGATCGCGACGCCGAGCAGCAGCAACGGGGCCAGGAAGTCGCCGTAGCCGGAGCCGTCCGAGACGCGCGTCATCAGCAGCACGCCGGTCGTGCCCAGCGCCATGCCGGTGGTCACCGTCACCCGCATGCCCAGCCGCGGGGTGAGTTGCCCGGTGGCGATCGCGCCCAGGCACACCGCACCGGCCAACGGCAGCAGCCGCACGCCGGTCTCCAGTGGCGTGTAGCCGAGCACGAACTGCAGGTGCTGGGTGAGGAAGTAGATCGCGCCGAAGGTGCCCAGGAAGAACAGCAGTACGGCGAGCATCGAGCCGGAGAACACCCGCTCGCCGAACTTGCGCAGGTCGAAGATCGGGCGCGGGTGCCGCAGTTCCCAGGCGACGAACGCGGCCAGCCCGAGGACGAACACGACCAGCGCGGTCACCGGACCCGTGCCCCAGCCGAAGTGCGGACCCTCGATGATCGCGTACACCAGCGAGCCCAGCGTCGCGATCGACAGCGCGCCGCCGACCAGGTCGAGTCGGCCGTAGTCGTGCGCCTTCGACGGCGGGACCACGAACAGTGCGGCGATCACGGCGATCAGCGCGATCGGCACGTTGATCAGGAACGTGGAACCCCACGCGTGGCTTTCCAACAACCACCCTGCCAGCAGCGGGCCGAGCGCGATCGCCAGGCCCGAGGTCGCCGTCCACGCGGTGATCGCCTTGGCCCGCTCGCTGCGCGGGAAGGAGGCGACCAGCAGGGACAACGTCGCGGGCATGATCACCGCGGCCCCCAGACCCATCACCGCGCGGGCGATGATCACGCCCGAGGTGGAGTCCACCAGCGAGCCGCCGACCGAGCCGGCCGCGAAGATCACCAGGCCGGTGATCAGCGCGCCGCGCCGGCTGTACTTGTCGCCGATCGCGCCCAGGATCAGCATCAACGCCGCGTACGGCACGGTGTAGGCGTCGATCACCCATTGCAGGTCGCGGCCGGACAGGCCCAGGTCGCGGGTCATGTCGGGAGCGGCCACGATCAGCGACGTGTTGGCCATGACGATGATCAGCAGGCTCAGGCAGAGCACGCCCAGGGCCCACCAACGGCGTGAGTACGGCCGGTCCATCCGGTCGACCGGCGTGGTGGCGAATACGGACATCGGAACGCCTTTCGGAGCAGGCGGCCGGCGCAGCCGCAGTAATTGCACAACGATGTGCAACTTAGTTGATTGCACATCAGTGTGCAAATATGCTGGAACGAGTCGGGTCAATCGGGTGATTCGCCCACTTGTTGCAGGGTTCGGTGCCACCGGGAGCGGATTTCTGAGAGGCTCCGGGTCACCCCGGGAAGGAATGCGCGATGCAGACGAAATCGGGAGCCGAACAGGCTCCGGCCGAGGCCGGCCACGCGGAGGCGGGCGCCGCGCCGCCGCGCCGGCGCCACGCGCAGTCCAATCGGGAGCGCATCCTGGCGGTGGCCCGGACCGAGCTGATCCGGGACCCGGACGCGTCGATGGACGACATCGCGCGGGCGGCGGGTGTGGTGCGGCGCACCGTCTACGGCCACTTCCCCAGCCGGGAGGCGCTGGTCGCCGGACTGGCCGAGGAGGCGCGGCGGGACATCCTGGGCGCGGTCGAGGGCGCCCAGCGGGACGGGGACTCGCCCGAGGAGGCGGTGGCCCGCTTCGATCTCGCCGCCTGGCGCGGCGGCGATCGATATCGGCTGCTGATCAGCTTCGCCCAGCGCAATCTGGGCGACGGCGGGATCCCGGCGATGCTGGCTCCGGTGCGGGACCGCTCGATCGAACTGATCGCCGTGGGGCAGCGCAGCGGTGTGTTCGCCGACTACCTGCCGGCGCCGGTGCTGGCGTTGGCGCTGGAGGGGATGTGCGTGGCACTGCTCCAGGCGGTGAACGAGGACGTGCGGGTGACCGCCGTGGACCAGGCGGTGGCCTCGCTGGTGGCGCTGGGCGTGCCGGCCGCCCGGGCGATCGAGGTGGTCACCCGGGTTGCCGCCTCGGACGAGGCCGAGGCGGCGCGCTGATCATCGCGAGGTCGCCGTCCCGGCCGGCCCGGTGAAGTCGGTGATCAGGGCCGGCAGCTCGCGCATGGACTTGAACACGGTGGTGCCCGGCCCCTCCAGCAGGTGCGTGGCGATCAGGTCCGTCGCGTAGGCGAACGAACGCATGCCGGCCGCGCGGGCCGCGAGCAGGCCGTTGACGCTGTCCTCGACCACGACGCACTGCTCGGGGGCCACCCCCATCCGCGCCGCGGCGTGCAGGAACACGTCGGGCGCGGGCTTGCCGTGGGCGACCTCGCTCGCGCTGAAGATCCGGCCGGCGAACCGGTCGTGGAGGCCGGTGCGGCCCAGGGTGTGCGCCATCTTGTCGTGACCGCCGCTGGAGGCCACACAGGTGGGCAGGCCGAGCTCGGCGAGCGTGTCCACCGCGTACTCGATGCCGTCGACCGGACTCAGCGCGCGATCCACCTCGATCCGATGCAGGCGCTCGAAGCCGCGCGTCCACTCGGCGGCGGTGTCCGCCCCGACGCGCTCCGCGATCTGCTCCGCGATCGACACCGAGGAACGACCCACGAACCGCTCGATCACGTCGGCCGGGGTGAGCGGCCAGCCGTGCTCGGCGCCCAACGCCACGTGCACGCGGATCGCGATCGGCTCGCTGTCCACCAGGACGCCGTCGCAGTCGAAGATGACGAGTCGAACAGGGTTGATCATGAAGGGAGCGTAGAGCGGCACCCCGTCCGCGAGCGGTGCGGGTGGCAGGATCGAGTTCGGGCGGAGTTCCCCTGAAGATTTACTGGATTCTGTCAAGGTAATCCGGCATGGTCGGCGCATGCCTCAGCACACACCAGTCGCCTTCGTCACCGGAGCCAGCCGCGGTATCGGCCGTTGTGGAGCCATCGCCCTGGCCCGAGCCGGCTACGACGTGGTACTCACCGCCCGCACCGTGCGCGAGGGGGAGGGCCGGGGCGGGCCCACCTCGTCCACGGCGGATCCCACCACGTTCGCGATCCCCGGCAGCCTGGAGACGACCGCCGCGCAGATCGAGGCGCTGGGCCGGCGGGCGCTGCCGATCCGGATGGACCTGATGGACCGGGGCTCGATCCTCGACGCCTGCGACACGGCCCTGGACGCGTGGGGCCGGGTCGACCTGCTCTTCAACAACGCCATCCACCAGGGCCCCGGCGCGATGGATCGTATCCTCGACCTGCCGATCGAGGCCGCGCAGAACCTGCTCGTGGGCAACTACCTGCACCAACTCGTGCTGATCCAACGGCTGTTGCCGCACCTGCTCGAACAGCCGCGCAGCCACGTGGTGAACATGACCTCGGGCTCGGCCCGACTGAATCCGCCCGGGCCGGCGGGCGCGGGCGGCTGGGGCGTCGGCTACGCCGCGTCCAAGGCCGCGTTCGGGCGGGTCGCCGGCGTCCTGCACGCGGAGTATCGCGAGCGCGGGCTGCGCGCGTTCAACGTCGACCCCGGCTTCGTGCTCACCGAGTCGCAGAAGGCCCGCGGCTCCAGCGGCCACCTCCAGGCCAACTTCACCGCGGCCACGCCCGACATCCCCGGCGAGATCGTCGGCTGGCTCGCCACCGCCGCCGACGCCGATCGCTACGCGGGCGAAACGGTGTTCGCGCAGCGGGTCTGGAAGGAACTGCACCCGGCGGACGCGTGAGCGTCGCGCCCGATCGCGTCGTCGCACCCGCCCGGGCCGGCCCCGGCGGGTGGCATCGGCGTCGATAGGGTCGCCCGATGGCCACCGTCGTCGAACTGATCCGCTATCCGATCAAGGGCTGTGCCGGCACGCCGTGCGATCGGGCGCTGCTGACCCCCGCCGGGCTCGCGCACGACCGCGCCTTCATGGTGGTCGACGCGGACGGCGTCTTCCGCAGCCAGCGCCGCGATCCGCGACTGGCGCCGATCCGCCCGGAGATCGACGCCGCCGGCGAACGCCTCACCCTGCACCGACCGGGCGCCGACCCGATGACCATCGACGTGGACACCACCGGCCCGCGGCGCGATGTGCGGCTGTTCGACAACGCCTTCCGGGGCATCGACCAGGGCGACGCGGCCGCCGACTGGCTCTCGCACGCACTCGGCGCGGACAGCCGACTGGTCCGGGTGCCGCCGGAGCACGAACGGGTGACCGACGGCGCGATCCCGGGCACCGCCGGCTACGCGGACAGCTCGCCGCTGCACGTGCTCTCGCGCACCTCACTCGCCCTGCTCGACGCGCGCCTGGCCGAGCGCGGCGAGGCGCCGTTGCCGATGACCCGTTTCCGGCCGAACGTCGTGGTCGAGGGCTGGGTCGAGCCGCACACCGAGGACCGGGTCCGCCGCTGCACGGTCGGCGAGGCCGAACTCGGCTACGCCAAGCTCGCGATCCGTTGCGCGGTCACCATGGTGGACCAGGAGACCGGCGGCAAGGCGGGGCCGGAGCCGCTGCGCACCTTCGCCGCCTACCGGCGCGCGGCCCGGGGCGGGGTGGCCTTCGGCGGCAAGTTCGCCGTGCTGCGCCCCGGCAGGTTGGCGGTCGGCGACGAACTGGTCGTCACCGAGTGGGGTCCGGCCGAGCTGTAGCGCCGCGGGCGGTGGTGTCCGGGCGGGTGGGCAGGAGCACGACGCCGATGAAGCGGGTGGGGCTCGGGGCCTCGTTGCGATAGCTGTGCGGGCGGTCGGCGGCGAAGCGGGCGGCGGCGCCCGCGGGGACCAGGACGGGTTCGCCGGCCACTTCCAGGGTGAGGGTGCCGTCGAGGACGGTGACCAGCTCGCGCACCCCCGCGCCGTGCGCCGCACTGACGTGCGCGTCGCCGGGGGCCAGCGTCCAGCGCCACAGTTCGGCCGAGACCGGCGGGTCGCTGCCGATCAACAGGTCGCCGTGGCCGCCGTGTTCGCCCTGCCACAACCGGGTGCCGCCGCCCGCCGGGGCCACCTCGACGAGCGGCGCGGGGGCCCGGTCGACCAGGCCGGTCAGGGGCAGGCCGAGCGCGTCGGCGATCCGGGCCAGGGTGAGTACACCCGGGTTGCCGCGGCCCTGTTCGACGCCCACGAGCGCGCCCTTGCTCAGGCCGCTGCGTGTCGCGAGCGCCTCCAGGGACCAGCCGCGCGCGGTGCGGGCGGCTCGCACGTTGGCCGCGATCGCGCGACTGACCGCGGTTTGACCGGGATCGGCCGACGGGTCATTATTCTGCTCCATGCGGTTCACTGTAGTGGACCGCGGCCCGATCGGGCCGCCGGCTCGCGGAGGAGAATCCGAACGTGCTCACGTCCATCACCATCGACCCGGCCGTGCACGCGCTGCGCCCCGACGCGGTCGTCCTGGCCCTGATCGCCACCGGCCTGCCGGGCGGTCCGAGCGACGAGGGCTCCCGCGCCGCGCTGGCCGAGGCGACCCGGTCCCTGCCCGAGACCCCGCCCGAGGAGCACCCGAACGTGGTCGCGTGGCGCGAGGCGTATCGGGCCTTCGGCGCCAAGCCGCAGCGCACCCGCTGCTCGGTGGAGGCGCTGATGCGGCGCGGCGGGCTGCCCGAGGTGAACCGGCTGGTCGACCTGTACAACGCGGTCTCGGTGCGGCACGTGCTGCCGGTCGGCGGCGAGGACCTGTCCCGCTACCGCGGCGCGGCCCGCCTGCTCCGCGCCGAGGGCACCGAGCCGTTCGAGGTCCTGGAGGCCGGGGTGCCCGCGATCGACCACCCCGTGCCGGGCGAGGTGGTGTGGTGCGACGACGAGGGCGTCACCTGCCGTCGGTGGAACTGGCGCCAGTGTGTGCGCACCCGGATCACCGAGGACACCACCGAGGCGCTGTTCCTGTTCGAGCGGCTGGCGCCGATGACGATGGACGCCCTGCACGAGGCGGGCGAGGACCTGACCCGGCGGCTGCGCGACCTGTCCCCGGCGGTGCGGATCGAGAGCCGGTTGATCGGCGCCTGAAGCCTTCAGCGAGGCAGCGGGCCGACGTACACCCAGGCGCCGTCGTGGCGGACGAAGCGGCTGTGTTCGCGCAGCGAGTCCCGGTGGCCGTGTTCGCGATGGCTCGCGACGAACTCGACGGTGCCCTCCTGATGAAACGGCCCGCCGCCGGTGCTCGCGAGCACCTCCAGACCCAGCCACCGGGTGTGCTCGTCCAGGTCGAGCCGCTCCGGCCGGGTGTCGGGATGCCAGGTGCGCAGCAGATAGGCCGCGTCGCGCACGACGAACGCGCTGTAGCGCGAGCGCATCAGCGCCTCGGCGGTGGGCGCGGGGGAGCCGGCGTGCCGGGCGCCGCAACACGCGCCGTAGGTGTCGGGCAGGCCGCAGGGGCACGGCGAGCCGGCGGTGACGGCCGTGCCGGCGTTCGATCGGGGACGTGCGGTGCGTCGGGACATGCCCCGATTCTGGCCCAACCGGACCGCGTCGCGGCTACCCGGTCTGCTCCGGCGGCGATGGCGCCAGGCACGGGCCGGGCAGCAGGTCGCGGATCATCGCCTCCCACTCGTCGGTGCTCGGCGGCGCGTCGGTGAGCAGGGCCTGGATGAGCAGGCCGTCCAGGGCGCCGACGAAGACCCGGACCCGAACCGGGTCGGTGCTGAAGCGCCGCGCGAAATCGGTGACCGCGGCCATCCAGTGATCGGTGGACTCGCGCAACTCCGGCCGTCGGGCGGCGAGCAGGAACAGCTCGTACTCGGCGACCAGCAGGCCGGGCGCGGTGCAGATGTGGTTCAGGTGTTCGGCCAGTGCACGTCGGGTGTCGCCGGGGGCGGCGGTGATCGAGCGCACGTGCAGCGCGTCCGCGGTCATACAGGACGTGAGTGCCGCGGTGAGCAGGTCGTCGACGCCGGCGAAGTAGTACGTGGAGGCGCTGGTCGGCAGCCCCGCCTCGCGCGAGACGGTGCGGTGGCTGACCCCGGCGGCCCCGTCGCGCTCGACCACCCGCAGGGTGGCCTCGATCAGCGCTCGGCGGCGACGTTCGCCCTTGGCCCGGCGGCCGTCGACGGCTTCCTCGATCAGTGGGATTCACCTTCTCGTACGGGGGCGACGTCGGCCGACGGGGCGCGGTCGGGGACGGCGTCGGCCGGCGAGGCGCTGTGCACGATGGTGGTCTCGGTCGCGCGCGGCGCGGTGCGGCGCAGCACACGGTATCCACCGGCGGCCGCCGCGGCGGCGAGCAGGGCCGCGCCGGCGGCCACGCCGAAGCCCGCCCGGGCCCCGAAGTGGTCGACGACCATGCCGGACAGCGAGGCGCCGGTCGCGACGCCGATCCCGATCCCGGTGCTGATCCAGGTCATGCCCTCGGTCAGCCGCGCGGGCGGGACCAGACGCTCGACCAGACTGACCGTCAGGATCATGGTGGGCGAGATCGACATGCCCGCGACGAACACGGTGGCGGCGAGCATGAACAGGTTGGCGGCCATCAGCAGCGGCAGGATGGTCACGGCGGTGACGCCGACGCTGATCAGCAACATCCGGGGCAGCGGGGAGACGAACTTGAAGGCGCCGAAGGCGATGCCGGCCAGGCAGGAGCCGGCCGCGTAGGTGGCCAGCACGAAGCTTGCCGAGCCGCGTTGTCCGTGTTCCTCGGCGAACGCGATGGTGACCACGTCCACGGTGCCGAAGATCGCGCCGATCGCGATCAGGGTGACCACGAGCACCTGGAGACCGCGGATGCGCATCACCGACGTGCTCTTGCCGGCGACGCGCGGATGGGGCGGAGGCTCGGTGCCGCGCTGCATGGTGAACAGCAGCACGCCGATGGTGAAGAAGACGATCGCGGCCAGCGGGCCGGCCTCGGGGAACGCCGCGACGGAGAGCTGTACGGCGATGATCGGGCCGAGGATGAAGCACAGTTCGTCCACGACGGACTCGAACGAGAACGCGGTGTGCAGGTGCGGGGAGCCGCGGTACAACACCAGCCAGCGGGAGCGCACCATGGCGCCCATGCTGGGCATGCAGCCGGCCGGCACCGCACAGGCGAACAGGGTCCAGGACGGGGCGTCGTAGCGTGCGCAGAGCAGCAGTACGCCCATCGCCAGGACGCTGACCGCGGTCGCCGGGACGAGCACGCGGCTCTGACCGTAGCGGTCCACCAGGCGCGAGATCTGCGGTGCGATCAGTGCGGTGGCCAGTGCGAACGTGGCGGCCACGGCACCGGCGAGGCCGTACTCGCCGCGCAGTTCGGAGAGCATGGTGACGATGCCGATGCCGGTCATCGAGATGGGCATGCGGGCGATGAAGCCGGCTGCCGAGAATCCCTTGGCGCCGGGCGCGGTGAAGATGTCTCGGTAGGGGTTGCGCACGGGAATTCCCGTCGATAGAAACAGAAAGTGGGACGTTCGTTCCAGTTTCTATCACGGGTTGTGCGCTGGGCCAAGCCGCTTTCCGTTTCCGCCTCGGCGGGCGGCCCCGGTCGCGACCTGCCGACGCGGCGGGCGGCCTGGCGCCCGGCCGCCGCGTCGGTGGTTCGGGTCGGTCAGGCCGGGTCGACGGTCCAGTCGGGGTGGCCGGGCATCGGCGGCGTGTGTGCGCCGTACAGCCACGGCTTCAGGAACGGGGCCAGGTCGCGATGGGCGACCTCGGACGCGAGCTCGATGTAGTCGGACGTGCTCGCGGCGCGGCCCCGATAGCGGGTGGTCCAGGCGCGTTCGATCGCGGCGAAGGTGTCCGCGCCGACCTCGATGCGCAACGCGTACAGGACCAGCGCCGAGCCGTCGTAGCGCATGCGCTTGAACAGATTGGGCTCGGTGGGCTCGGCCGGCGCGCCGGTGTCCCGGCGCCAGATGTCGTGTTGCCGGTAGGCGTCGCGCATCAGCGCCTCCATGTCGGCGCCGCCGTTCTCCTCGCTGTAGACCCGCTCGTAGTAGCGGGCGTGCCCCTCGCTCAGCCACAGGTCGGACCAGCGCTCCATGGACACGCTGTCGCCGGTCCACTGGTGCACGAGTTCGTGCACCATGTTGCGCTCGGCGTTGACCTTGTCGCCGAGCAGATCGGCCTTGGGGATCAGGGACAACGACTGGGTCTCCAGCGCGACGCCGAGGTCGGTGTCCGCCACGAGCAGCCCGTAGCTGTCGAACGGATAGGGGCCGAGCCGGCTCTCCACCCAGGCCAGATGACGGGGCGTCAGCGAGCGGTATTGCTCGACCCGGTCGACCAGGTCCGGCGGAACCGCGTCGCGCAGCCGGGTGCCGTCGGCGGCCTTGCCGTCGATCAGCGTGTACTTGCCGACGGCGAGCTGGAAGAGCTGGCCGGCCACCGGCTGCCGGCTGTCGTAGGTCCAGCGGGTGCGGCCCGGCGCCGCCCGGCGCTTGTGCGTGAGGGTGCCGTTGGACAGCGCGACGAGGTCGTCGGCGGCGGTGATGTTGACCGTGGTCCGGGCCCGCAGGCTGGGATGGTCGTTGCTCGGGAAGATCATCTTGGCGCCGTCGGGCTGCGGGTAGATCACCGTGCCGTCGGGCGTCGGGATCCAGCCGAACGTCTCGATCGCGTCGTCGCGGTGCCGCTGCTGGGTGGGATCGGCGATGTACTCGACCCGCACCGTGAACGGGCGGCCCTTGCGCAGCGGCCGGGCCGGGGTGATCACCAGCTCGTCACCCTCGCGGGTCGCCGTCGCGGTCCTGCCGTCGACCGTGACCCGGCCCAGCGTGTTGCCCGCGAAGTCGAGGTCGAACCGGGACAGCGCCTGGGTGGCGGTGGCCTCGATCGTGGTGGTCGCCGGGAACGCCGTGCCGGGCGCCTGCCAGTCGAAGTCCAGGGTGTAGTGGTCGGCGCGGTAGCCGCCGTTGCCGCTCAGCGGCAGCAGTGGGTCGCCGATGCCGGATGCGCCGGGAGTGGGCCGGGCGTCGCTCGCGTGCGCGCCGGCCGCACCGGCCGCGGTGAGGACGAGGGCGGTCGCGATGGCGAGGAGGGCGTGTGGTGGACGTCTCATGCGCCCCACCCTGTGCCGGCCCGGTCGCTCGCGGTAGTGCCCGACGCACGCTTTCACCCGGGTGGCTCGGCCTGCTCCGGGGTTTGCCGCAATTGTCGGCGGTCGGACGGGTGAACGATCCCGCGCGAGACCCGACCGGCCGACCCGGGACCGTTGCCGGGTCCCGGGCCGCCGACTTGTCGGATGCGGGTCAGGCGCGCTGTTCGGCGGCGCGTTCGGCCGCCTTCTCGGCGGCCTTGTCCGCCTGGAAGCCGTCCTCGTCGCGGCCCTTGCGCCAGTAGCCGGAGAAGGAGATGTCGGTGCGGTCGACCCCGCGCTCGTCGACCAGGTGTCGGCGCAACTCCTTGACCACGCCGGCCTCGCCGTGCACGAACGCGTGCACCCGGCCGGTGGGGAAGTCGAGCGTGCGCAGCGCCTCCAGCAGACCGGGGCCCGCGTCGCGGGTGATCCAGGTGAGGTCCAGATCCAGCCCCGGGTGGGTGGCCGGCAGCGTGCCGGTGGGGGCCTCGGCGGAGGTGCCCACCTCCAGAAACGCGATCGCCTTGGCCGCGGCGGGCAGGCGCTCCAGCGAGGCGCTGATCGCCGGGTACGCGCTCTCGTCGCCGATGAACAGGTGCCAGTCCGCCTCGGGGTCGGGCGCGTAGGCACCGCCGGGGCCGATCAGCCGCAGCGGGTCGCCGGGGCGGGCGTTCGCCGCCCACGGACCGGCCAGGCCCTCGTCGCCGTGGTGGACGAAGTCGATGGTCAGCTCGCCGGTGTTCGGGTTGTGCGCGCGCACCGTGTAGGTGCGGGTGCGCGGCCAGTCCTCGCGCGGGAGTTCGGCGCGAATGGTCTCCATGTCGAACGGCTCGGGATAGGTCACCCCGGGCAGCGGGAAGAGCACTTTGACATACGCGTCCGTGAAGCCGTTGTCGGTGAAGTGTCGGTATCCGTCGCCACCGGCGACGATCCGGACCAGATGTGGGCCGACCCGCTCGCTGCTGCGCACCTGGAGGTCGATCAATTTGCGGGTCTTGCGGACCGGGCGTTCGGCCATGGAGGTTCTCCTCACCTGCACTGGGCGACTGCTGCCGTGCTAGTTAGGTAAACCTAACCAGCACGGGTCGCGGGGTGTTCCCCCGGGGTGCGCCTTTGTTGCCTGGTGTGCCCGGCCGGGCCCCTGTTCACCGCCACGGGGTGAGATCGGCGCGCTTGGGCGGGCGGCCATCGCCGGAGGAGCGGCCGGTGGCCCGGCGGGCGAGCCACGGGCCCAGATGGGTCCTGGCCCAGCGCACGTCGGCGCGCCGGCGATCGCTCCAGGCCGCCGGCGCGGCGGCGGGCAGCGGGGCGCGCCAGTCGAATTCGGCGGGTAGCCCCAGGGCCTGGGCGGTGGCCTCGGCGACCCGGCGATGCCCCTCGGTGGACAGGTGCAGGCGATCGTCGGCCCACATCCGGGGGTCGTCGAACGCGCGCACGGTGAACAGGTCGACCACGGTGGCGTCGTGCCGCGCGGCGACGGTGTCCACGAAGGCGACCAACTGCTCGATCCGGGGCATCAGTCGGGCCGACGAGCGCAGTCGGCGAGTGGGGTCGGTGCTGCGGAACAACACCATTTGCCCGCCGCCGGCGGCCAGCTCGGCGGCGGCCTGTTCGAACACCGCGCAGACCGCGCCGACGTCGCAGCGCGGGCGCAGCACGTCGTTGAGGCCGCCGGCCAGGGTGATCAGGTCGCCGCCGAGCGCGGCGGCGATGTCGATCTGTTCGTCGGCGATCTGGCGGATCAGCTTCCCGCGCACGGCGAGGTTGGCGTAGCGCAGGGTCGGCGTGTCGACGGACAACCGGTCCGCGAGCAGGTCGGCCCAGCCGCGGTAGCTGCCGTCGGCGGCGAGGTCGGACATTCCCTCGGTGAAGGAGTCACCGACCGCGACGAAACTCGTGAAGGTGGGATGTGGTGTGTGCATGGCCGGAAAAGCCTAGCCGCCGGCGCGAACGGGTCGGCGCGGGGCGGCGGATCGGGGCCGGGGTTCCCCTGATCGTCGCAACCCGAGACCGGGGGCGGGCGAGCCGCGCGGGCCCCGACGCTCAGCGCCGGCGGGCCACGCCGAAGAAGTAGTCGCCCAGCAGGGACTTGCTGCCGACCACGTCGAGCCCGTGCCGGGGGAGTTCGTCGAGGAAGTCCCGGTCGCCGAAGCGATCCTCGGTGGGATGGTCGAACAGGAACGCGAGGCTGGGCCGGGCCAGCGCGCGAGCGGTCATCTCGGAGAAGTAGAACCGGCCGCCGGGGCGCAACACCCGGCCCACCTCGGCCAGGCACGCACGCCAGTCGGTGATGTGGTGCACGATCGCGAAATCGAAGACCGCGTCGTAGCTCGCGTCCGCCGCGCCCAGGCCCGCCCGCAGGTCGGTGGCCGAACACTCGACCAGCGCCACCCGGCTGTTGCCGTGCCAGCGCCGGCGCGCCCGGGCCAGCGAGGCGGAGTCCAGGTCGATGCCGTCCACTCGCGCCGCGCCGAACCGGTTCAGGATCAGGTCGATGCCCCGGCCGGTGCCGCAGCCGATCTCCAGGGCATGCGCACCGGGATCGAGCCGGCCACCCAGGCGCAGCAACAACGGCGTCTCGTACCAGACCTGCGGGGCCCGGCGAAGGGGGCTGGCGACGACGATCTTCTCGACCGTGTTCATCCGCATGGCGTACTCCCCTGATTGCCGAGTGTGGCCGGCGCACCACGATGGGCCATCTCGTGGACGACGTCAAGGACGCGGGGGCGGGTCGGGTGGGCACTCCTGTGCGACGGACGGGAGGCGTTAGCCTTCGGACGTGGGTCGGTGGTGCGAGCGCGCCGAATTCGCCGAGTGATGCCGGTCCGGGGCGCGGGTCGGTCGGGGCCGTGACCGAAGGTGGTGCGATGAGCCGGACCGCGATGACAGGAACGTTGACGGTGTTGCTGGTGGAGGACGATCCGGGCGACGCGTTGATGATCGAGGAGGCGTTGCTCGATCGGGAGCGGGGTCACTCGTTGAGCCGGGCCGCGGACGGCATGGAGGCGCTGGAGTGGTTGCGCACCCACCCTCGGCCGGACCTGGTGATCCTGGACCTGAACATGCCCAGGATGGACGGCCGCGAGTTGTTGTCGGCGATGAAGGCCGACGAGCGGTGGCGGACGATCCCGGTGGTGGTGCTGACCACGTCGGCCGCGCCGGACGACGTGCGGCGCAGCTACGACCTGCACGCCAACGCCTTCGTGACCAAGCCGGTGGAGTTGGAGTCGTTCCTGGCGGCGGTGCGGGGCATCGACGAGTTCTTCCTGCAGTTGGTGACGCTGCCGCGCGGCTGAGGGGTGGTCGCCCGGTCGGCGGCCCGCGTCCCGCCATTCGGGTGCGGCCCGTTCACCCGGTCGGGGGGACCAGCGGCGCGATGCCGTCCAGCAGGCGTTCGAGTCCGAAGTCGAACAGTGAATCGAGATCCATTTCCAGCTCCGGATCCGTCAGCGCGGCGGCGTACATCGGGAAGTGGCCGCTGCGCAGAATCAGGTCCATCGTCGCGTCCTGGGCCTGCATCCACTCGTCGCTGGAGATGCCGGTGGCCCGCTCCGCCTCGAACTCGGTCGCGATGTTGACGGCGGTACCCCGGACGTAGTTCAACAGCGTCACCGCGATGTGCATCATCACCTTGGGCGGCAGCCCGGTGAATTCGGCCATCGCCCACTCCACGTGCGCCATGCCGCGCACCGTCGGCAGCGGACGCGTCATCGACATGACGTGGGCCAGCCACGGGTGCCTGCGATACATCTGCCACTGGAGCCGGGCCGAGGTCTCCAAACGGACCCGCCAGCCCACCTGTTCGTGCGACGGGAGGGGCGGTTCGCCGAACACGCTGTCGGCCATCGCGGCGAGCAGGTCCTCCTTGCCGGGCACATGCCGGTACAGGCTCATCGCGGCCACGCCCAGTTCGGCGGCGATCTGGCGCATCGACACCGCGGCCAGACCGCGTTCGTCGGCGATCGCCACGGCGGCCGATACGACGCGCTCGCGGGTGAGTTCGGCGTCGGTGCGTGGGGGGTGCACGGGCGGTACGGCGATGGTCGCGGCGCGCGGGCGGCGGTCCTGGGGGGCCGAGGGGCCCGGGTGATTCGGGTGGTCGGCGCGGCCCGGGTGGTCGGCGTGGCCGGGGCGCTCGGCGACCACGGTGCCGATGCCGCGTACGGCACGGACCAGGCCGGCCTCGCGCAGCGCGGTGAGGACCTTGGTCGCGGTGGCCATCGCCACGCCCCATTCGGCGGTGATCGCCCGGGTGGAGGGGACCCGGTCGCCGGGCCGCAACTCGCCGGCCTCGATGCGGCGGCGCAGCTCGGCGGCGATCCGGGTCGAGGGGGTGGCCGGGGTGGTGGGGGCCGGGGGGGCGGGGGGAGTGGGGTGGGTCATCGAGGTCTCCCGGGCGGTTGGGTCGTTGGGTGGTGGGCGGGCCGGCGGTTGTGGTGGCAGGGCCGGCGTCGGTGGTGCGTGCTCGTGGTGCCGGTGCACTAGGGCGGTGATGGGTGCACTATAGGGTGCGGATGGCCTCGGTGGGTAGTGCAGTCGTTTTGGTGCACTACTTGGTGAAGGCTTTATCTGCCTTGGATTCAAGGCCGTTGCGTGGGTCTGTGGATGCTGCTTACTCTGTACGCGTTCAGCGCGTACGCCGTATAGGTGCATCACTGGGGGAGATTTTCGTGACGACCGTCGAGACATCCGAGCAGCCCGGGGCGGTGCCGTTGGCAGGGCGGCGGGAGTGGGTCGGGCTGGCCGTACTGCTGCTGCCGCTGCTGTTGGTGAGCATGGACGTGTCGGTCCTCTACTTCGCGGTGCCGTTCATCGGCCGCGCGTTGGAGCCGACCGGCACGCAGCAGTTGTGGATCCTGGACATGTACGGATTCGTGCTCTCCGGCCTGCTGATCGTGATGGGTGCGCTCGGCGACCGGATCGGCCGGCGGCGACTGCTGCTGGTGGGCGCGGCGATGTTCGGCGGCGCGTCGCTGGTGGCCGCGTATGCGCACAACGCGGAGACGTTGATCGCGGCCCGGGCGCTGCTGGGCGTGGGCGGCGCGGCGTTGATGCCGTCCACGCTCGCGCTGATTCGCACCATGTTCCTCGACCCCAAGCAGCGCGGGACCGCGATCGCGATCTGGACGGCCGTGATGACCGGCGGGATCTCGCTCGGGCCGATCCTGTCCGGCGTGCTCGTCGAACACTTCTGGTGGGGCTCGATCTTCCTGATCAACGTGCCGGCGATGGCGTTCCTGCTGTTCCTGGTCCCGGTGTTCGTGCCGCGCCATCGGGGCCTGGCCCGGGGGCCGTTCGATCTGATCGGCGCGGTGTTGTCGCTGGGCACGTTGTTGCCGGTGGTCTACGGGATCAAGGAGATCGCCCGCTCCGGAGCGGCCACCCTGCCGGTGCTGAGCATCGGCTTCGGGCTGATCGTCGGCGCCCTGTTCGTGCGTCGCCAACTCACCGCCACGCACCCGCTGTTGGATCTGGAACTGCTGCGCATGCGGGCGTTCGGCGGGTCGGTGGTGGCCAATGTGTTGTCGATGTTCGCGATCGTCGGCTTCGCCATCTTCACGACGCAGTACCTGCAATCGGTGCTCGGGATGAGTCCGTTGCGGGCCGCGCTGTGGAGCCTGGTGCCCTCGGGAGCGGTGGCGGTGGCGACTCCGGTGGCCACCGTGCTGGCCCGGCGGATGGACAGGGTGTGGGTGATGTGTGGCGGGTTCGTGCTCGCCGCGGGCGGCTTCACGGTGTTGGCCGGGGCTCGGCCGGACTCCCCGTTGGTGCTGCTGCTCGGCGGGTCGGCGGTGTACGCGGCGGGCGTGGTCGCGGTGATGACCCAGGTGACCGAGATGGCGATGGGCGTCGCGCCGGCCGACCGCGCCGCGTCCGCCTCGGCGGTGTTGGAGTCCGGGAGCGAACTGGGCGGCGCGCTGGGCATGGCGCTGCTGGGCACGATCGGCGACGCGGTCTACCACCGCGCGATGGCGGATACGGCGCCGAGCGGGCCGGCCCGGGAGACGCTCGGCGGCGCGCAGGCGGTGGCGGCGCACCTGCCGGAGGATTCCGGCCGGGCACTGGTGGACTCGGCTCGGGAGGCGTTCTGCGACGGGATGAACTCGGCGGCGATCGGGGCGGTGGTGGTGATGATGGTCGCGGCGGTGTACTGCGCCCGGTTCTTGCGGGGGGTGCCGGTTGCGAACGGTGGCGGCGTGAGCGTCGAGGACGGTGTGGGTTCGAGGTCGGAAGCGGATTCCGGTTTGGGTGATCGGGCGGCGGTCGGGTCGGGGGAGGCGTCGCAGGTGCGGTGAAACGACGGGCGGGGCAGGGGGCACGATCGGCTTGGCGCCGGTCGTGCCCCTTCCGCCTGTCGGGGGTCCGCCGACGAGGTCACCTGCGGGCGCAGGCGCGGGCGGTGTGGATGGTGGTGGCGGCGAGGTAGAAGGCATCCGGGCGCCACAGGATGCCGGTGTCGGCGTCGGTGTCGAGCAGGGCGTCCAGTGTGGCCAGGTCACGCTCGTCGAGGCGGTCGGCCAACAGGGCTCGGCGGTGCGACAGTTCGGCGTACAGGTGTTCGCGCGGCGCGGCGTCCAAGGGCGAGGGCAGGTCGATCAGGAACGAGTGCGAGCCGGTGGGCACCAGGCCGGCGCGGGCCAGCATGGCGGGCCAGTCCTCGACCTCGGCGCGCGCACCGGGCAGGGACGCGCGCAACTCGGCGAACCAGTCCTCGTGGGCGGCGTCCAACCGGGCCTGGAGCCCGGGCCGGCCGATGCCGATGTCGCGGGGCAGGAAGCGCGGGGCCAGGCTGCGTTCGGCGACCGCGATCACCCCGCCGGTGCGCAGCACCCGGGCCAGCGCGTCCAGGGCTGCCTGCTGGTCGCCCAGGTGGTGCACGACGTCACCGGCCCAGACCACGTCGGCGCTGCCCAGGGCGGGCAGGTCGGCGGGCAGGTCGACCCGGTGGGTACGGACCCGGTCGCCCAGCCCCTCGCGCCGTGCCCGGGCCCCGGCTCGGGCGAGCAGGGTCGGGCTGGGCGCGCCGGCGACCACGTCGGCGTTGGGGAAGTAGCGGGCCAGCAGGCAGGAGGCGATGCCCGGACCGCCGCCGAGGTCGAGGATGCGATCCACCCGGGCCAGCGTGTGGTCGCCGTGGAGCGCCAGATCGCGCAGGCGCGTGGCGGCCTGTTCCAGGAAGGGCGCGTGCAGCTCGGCCTCGCGTTCGAGGTACGACCCGGCGGCGTCCCGATCCAGGTCGTCCGGGCTGGGGTGGCTGGTCATCGCTGGGTCTCCCGAGGTCGGGGCGCTCATCGTGGTGGGCGGCCGGGGGCGATCTTGTGTGGTGGGGGGTGCAACGTCGGGGGAGGGGTGCGGTAATCCGGGGGCGGGTTGGGGGCGGGAGCGGGTGGGGAGAGCGGCGAGTCGGAGGGGCTGGGGCGCGGGTCGGGTGTGGAAGCTGGGTTGGGGTCGTGAGGGTGGTGGGTGGGTCTGAGTCGTGGGTCGGGCGCGGCAGGCGGGCCGGGGTGGGGAGTGCGGCGAGTCGGAGGGCTGGGGCGTGGGTCGGGTGTGGAAGTTGGGTTGGGGTCGTGAGGGCAGCGAGGGGGTGGGGCTGGGGTGCGAGCGGAGCGAGCCGAGAAGGTTCGAGACGCGAGCCGGGCTCGGGGCCGGGGCCTGGGTCGTGAGCGGAGCGGGCGGGTGGGGGGGGGCTTTCGGCGATGCGGCGCTGCTTTTTATTGGGCGCCTTCGGCGCCGGCTCGCGAGGCACCACTTTTTTGTTCCGTCGCGGGCTCCTCCACAAAAAAGTGGCCCCTCGCTCGTG
>NZ_JBEXUX010000065.1:0-55782 GCF_040629175.1 Embleya sp. NPDC005971
GCTCAGAGACGGAACCTTCTACGAATCCCGACCGGCCGAACCGGTCGCAGCATGACCCGATCTCGGTTGACGAAAGACATAGAGGCACCCCCCCCAGGCGCCGATCCGCCGTATTGGACCGACCATTACAAAACCTGTTAGCGTTCTCGCATGGCCCGACCCCGGAAGTTCGACGAAGACGAGGCGGTCCAGGCGGCGCTCGAAGCCTTCTGGGTCGCCGGCTACGAGGCCACCTCGACCCAGGACCTGTGCGACGCGACCGGGCTCGGCCGCAGCAGCATCTACAACACGTTCGTCAGCAAGCACGAGCTGTTCCTGCGGGCGCTGCGGAGCTACATCGAGCACATGACATCGCTTCAGGTCGCGAACCTGGAGAGCGATCGGCCCGTGCACGACAAGATCCGCGCACTGTTGTCCGTGATCGTGGCCGAGGAGAGCGACGAGACCGGCGACCGGCGCGGCTGCCTGGTCGTGAACACCGCGATCGAATTGGCCGGGCGCGATCCGGAGGTGGCCCTGCTGCTCAAGCGCGACTACGCGCGCCGGCATGCCGCGATCAAGGCCGCCATCGACAGCGGTCGCCTGGCCGGCGAGGTCGATCGGGACAAGGACGCCGGCGCACTCGCGCACGCCGTGATCGGCACGGTGTCGGGCATCCGCCTGGCCGCACGCAGCGGCGTGGACCGAGCCGGCCTGGAGGCGATCGCGAACACGACCCTGGGCGCGCTGTAGGCGGAGGGAAACACCCACCGGAAACACCCGCCCGCCCAGGCGACCCACTCCGCGCGCCGCCGGGAGCGACCACGCATGCGCTCGTTTTGAACTGATCATTCCAAAACACATCACCCACGACACTCGGGAGTCCCCCATGCCCCTTGCCGTCTACATCCTCGGACTGGGCATATTCGCCCAGGGCACCTCGGAGTTCATGCTCTCCGGGCTGCTGGAGACGATGGCCGCCGATCTCGGCGTGTCCATCCCCGACGCCGGGTTGCTGATCTCCGCCTTCGCCGTCGGCATGGTCGTCGGCGCGCCGCTGCTCGCGGTCGCCACGCTGCAATGGCCGCGCCGCACCGCGCTGGTCGCGTTCCAGGTCGTGTTCGTGCTCGGCCACGTGGTCGGCGCGCTGGCGCCCGGCTATTGGCTCGTGCTGGCCACCCGCTTCGTGAGCGCCGTCGCGTACGCGGGCTTCTGGGCGGTCGCCGCCGTCACCGCGCTGGGCCTGGTCGCCGCGAACGCGAAGGCCAAGGCGATGGCCGTGGTGGCGGGCGGACTGTCCCTGGCCACCGTGGTCGGCCTGCCGCTGGGCACGATGATCGGCAACTGGGCCGGTTGGCGTGCGGCGTTCTGGGCGGTCGCGGTACTGACGGCGCTCAGCACGGTGGCCGTGTACATGGTCCTGCCGGCCGGGCGCCCCACCCACGAGACGCCGCGTTCGGTACGCACCGAACTGCGCGCGATGCGGCGGCCACAGTTGTGGGTGGCCTACGCGACCACCGCGTTCAGCTTCGGCGCCGTGGTCGCGGTCTTCAGCTACCTGGGCACGATGCTGACCAACACCACGGGCATCGGCGAGGCGTGGGTGCCGCTGGCGTTGTCCTGGTACGGCGTGGGCGCGGTGGTCGGGATCACCGCGGGCGGCCGACTGGCCGACGAGCACCCGTTCGGCACGTTGTACGCGAGCATCGGCACGATCGTGGCCGTGTGCGTCCTGCTCGCGCTCACCGCCGAGAACCTCGCGGCCACCCTGGTCCTGGTCTTCCTGCTCGGGCTGGCCGGATTCGCCGCCAACCCGGCCGTCAACGCCCGGGTGTTCGCGATCGCCGCCGACGCGCCGACCCTGGCCGGGGCGACCAACACCGCGTCGTTCAACGTCGGCATCACCATCGGGCCGCTCCTGGGCGGCCGGGTGATCGCGGCCGGCTTCGACTACGCGGCGGTGGCCTGGGTCGGCGCCGGGCTGGGGCTGGCCGGACTGGCGGCCGCTCGACTGGACTCGCGGTTGCGCGCCCGCGGCCGCGGCCGGCTCGACCGGGCCGCGCCGCCGACCCTTTCGGCGCCGGAGCCGGTCGGGCTGTCCGGGCGGGGCGTCTGACAGAGCATCAGTTCCTTGATTTTCCCGGGCGCCGGGGCTGCCGATCGGGTTACCGGCGGGTCTAATCTGATGACCTGCTTCCGATGGTCCTTTTCGGTCGAACGGGTGTAAAACCACCCGTCTAGGACAGGACGGTTCGCCATGGCCACCATCGACCCCGCAAGACCCTCCCCGTCCGAACCGCCGCTGCGTCGCGCAGCCGGCGAGAAGGGCCTCAAGACCGGCGCGCTGGGCCTTGCCTCCAGCGTCGTGATCGGGCTCGCCTCCACCGCACCGGCCTACAGCATCGCCGCGACGCTCGGCATCATCGTCGCGGGCGTCGGCCTGCAATCGCCGATCGTGATGGTGCTGGCCTTCATCCCGATGTTCCTGATCGCCTACGGCTACAAGGAACTCAACGAGGACACCCCGGACTGCGGCACCACGTTCACGTGGGGTTCGCGCACGTTCGGGCCGATGACCGGCTGGATGGGCGGCTGGGCCATCATCGTCGCGGACGTCATCGTGATGGCCAACCTCGCGCAGATCGCGGGACAGTACGGCTTCCAACTGATCGGCGCCCACGGCCTGGCCGAGGACACGTTCTGGACGACGTTCGCCGGGGTCGTCTGGATCATCCTGATGACCTGGATCTGCTACGTCGGGATCGAACTGTCGGCCAACCTCCAGAAGGTGCTGCTGACCATCGAGATCGTGGTGCTGATCGCCCTCGGTCTGACCGCGCTGTGGAAGGTCTACCTGGGCAACGCGCCGGACGGCTCGGTGCACATCGGCTGGTCCTGGTTCAACCCGTTCGAGATCGACTCGATCGACGCGCTGACCAAGGGCGTCCTGGCCGCGGTGTTCATCTACTGGGGCTGGGACACCGCCGTCTCGATCAACGAGGAGACCGCGGACACCCGGCACACCCCGGGTCGGGCCGCGGTCGTGTCGACCGTGCTCCTGCTGCTGATCTATCTGTTGATCAGCACCTCGGCCCTGTCCTTCGCGGGCGCCGGCGACACCGGCAACGGTCTGGCCAATCCGGACAACTCCGGGGACGTCCTGTCCAGTCTCGGATCGAGCGTGTTCGGCACCGAGGGGTTCGGCTGGTTCATGGCCAAGCTGCTCGTGTTCATGGTGCTCACGTCGTCGGCCGCCTCCACCCAGACCACGATCCTGCCGACCGCACGCACCGCGCTGTCGATGGCCGCACACCGGGCCATCCCGCAGAACTTCGCCCGCGTGCACCACCGGAACCTGGTGCCGACCTGGTCCACGGTCGGGATGGGCATCGCGTCGGTGGTCTTCTACGTCGCGATCACCCGGGTCAGCACGAACGTGCTCACCGACTCGATCGGTTCGATCGGGCTGGCCATCGCGTTCTACTACGGCATCACCGGCTTCGCGTGCGTCTGGTTCCACCGGCGGGTGCTCACCCGCAGCCGACGCGACCTGGTCACCAAGGGCATCATGCCGGGCCTGGGCGGGGCGCTGCTGGCGTACTTCTTCGTCGACGCGTGCATCGTGTATTCGGACAAGGACTACGGCACGACCTACTGGACCCTGCCGTTCGCGCCGCACTGGCAGCTCGGCGGGGTATTCCTGACCGGGATCGGCGCACTGCTCCTGGGCGCGGTACTGATGCTCGGGTATCGGTTCGCGCAGCCGGCGTTCTTCCGCGGCGAGACCCTGCCGCGTGCGGTGGCGGAGCGGAACCCGGCGGGCGGTCCGGTCGAGCCCTGACGTCGGACCCCGACCCGGTGGGCCCGGCTCGACGGCCGGGCCCACCATCGCTCAGCGCTCATCGCTCGGCACTCAGCGCTCAGCGCTCAGCGCTCAGCGCTCAGCGCTCACGGAACTGCTCCAACACCCGCCGCTCGCGCTTTGTCGGCCGGCCGGCACCACGATCGCGCCGGGCCACCGCGACCTCTTCGCGCGGTGGCGGCGGGGGGCTGTTGTCGATCAGACACTCGGCGGCCACCGGCGGGCCGACCCGCTTGCGGACGATGCGCTTGACCACGACGATCCGCTCGTGCCCGTCCTGACGCAGCCGCACCTCGTCGCCGACCTTGATCGCCTGCGCCGGCTTCACCTTGTCCCCGTTGACCCGCACGTGCCCGGCCTTGCACGCCGCCGCAGCCAACGACCGAGTCTTGGTCAACCGCACCGACCAGACCCAACTGTCGACCCGCACGGTCCCCTCGTCAGTCGCTCCCATCCCCCGACTCTAATACCGCCCCCACGAAGACCGACCCGATATCGCCGGCCACCGGCAACGTGGAGAGAACGCGACGACCCCGGAGGTCGACACGATCACGGCGACGGCCGCGCCGATCAGCTTGGTGCGCATTGATTCCGCCCGTTCGTGCGAGGTCATCGGCCTGCCCCGAGCCGGGGTACCCGGAGCGCTTTCCATCACTGCGCCCCGCTTGGTTCACGTGGGCGGACCGAAGGACGGTTGGGTGATGCCGTCGAGGATGTGGTCGGTGCAGGGCCATCGGTCGGGCCGTCGGACGAGGTGTCGGTGGCCGGAGTGGATCGGGCGCCCGGCGGCTCCGAAGAGTCGGAGATGGGCCCGCGACGTATGCGCGTGCAGGGCCGAGGTGCGTGACGGGTCCAATGCACCACCGCCCTGGTGTGGTTGGCCCCACCTGTTTGCACCGGGCTGCACGACCGGGTGTTCGGGTGTCCGCACGGTGGTTGGTCGATGGGGCTGCGCGGGACGGTGAGGCGGTGTTGCCGAATCGTCGAGGAGTCGTCGTGTCCCCACCCGTGGTCCATGTCCCTGGCAGCCCGTTTCTCCTGACCCGCCGTCGGTGTTGTGCGCTGGCCGTCGCGCTGACCGGCTCGGCGGTGGTGGTGGCGATGCCGGCCGCCGCTGCGGAGCGCGGGCCGGTCGGCCGCGAGCAATTGCGCCGCGAGGCACAGTGGTTGCTGGGCGAGGGCGGCTACGTGAACGCCGCGATCGTGGCCCGCGATGGGCGCGAGTGTGCCGAGGGGTATGCCGGACCGGCCGATCTGCGCACCGGGCGGCCCGTACCGCGTGCCGCGCGACTGCGGATCGGCAGCGCGACCAAGACGTTCGTGGCGACCGTCGTGCTGCAACTGGTCGCCGAAGGACGGTTGTCGCTCGCCGACTCGGTGGACAGGTGGTTGCCGGGAGTCGTCGCAGGCAATGGCAATGACGGGCGTCGGGTGACCGTGCGGAATCTGCTCCAGCACACCAGCGGTTTGCACAACTACTCGAATGAACTGCCGGATACCGCCGAGGGGTTCGAGCGGGACCGGCTGCGCAGCAGTACTCCGGCCGGGCTGGTCGCCGGGGCGATGCGCTTCGCGCCGAGCTTTCCGCCGGCCGACCCGGTGGACCCGACGCCGAACTGGGAGTACTCGAACACCAATTACGTCCTGGCCGGGATGATCGTCCGGCAGGCCACCGGGCGTTCCTGGGCCGAGGAGGTGCATCGCCGGGTGGTGCGCCCGCTCGGTCTGGTCGACACCTACGCCCCCGGCGACGATCCGACGCTGCGTGCGCCCTACACGCACTCCTATCACCGCTTCGCGGATCGGGACGCCTGGGTGGATACGACCATTCGCAACATGACCTGGGGCGATGCCGCCGGCGAGATGATCAGTACCCATGCCGACCTGGACCGCTTCTTCACCGCGCTGTTGCGGGGCCGGTTGTTGCCGCCCGCGCAACTCGCCCTGATGTGCGACACCGTGCCGATGCTGGCCGACTTCGAGCAGGTCATGCCGGGAGTGCGCTATGGGCTCGGACTGATGCGCCAACCGCTGCCCGGCGGCGGATTCCGCTGGGGACACGGCGGCGACATCGAGGGCAGCAAGATCCGGATGGGGGTCACCGAGGACGGCCGGCGCAGCGCCGTGATCGTGGTCAACGGCACCTACGCGGACGACGAACACGAGTTGCCCGCCGAGGTGTCCGTGCAGCGACTGACCGACCGGCTGCTCGCTCCCGGGGCCTCCTGAGCACGTCTGCACGTGTCCCGAGGTGATCGCCCGCCCGCACGCGCCCGGCGACCACCTCGGACTCGCTGCCGAGACCACACCACCACCGTCACCGGCCCACGCCGCCACCGCCAACCCGGAAAGGAACCCACGATGAACTTAGCCACCCGGCCATCCCGTTCGAGGCTCCGTGCCGCATGCCTCCTGACCGCCGCCGCCGTTCTCGTCGGAGCAACAACGGCCGCCGCAGCGCCGAACGACCCTTCCCACCGGCCCCCTTCCCACCTCCAACGCGACGCCGACGCCATCCACGCCGCCGGCGCCATCGGCGTCACCGTGCACTACTCCGCGCCGGCCACGATCCGCACCGCCCGCAGCGGCGAAGCCGAACTCGGCACCGGCCGGCCACCGCCCCGCAACGGCTACTACCGAATCGGCAGCACCACCAAGACCTTCGTGGCCACCGTCACCCTGCAACTGGTGGCCGAGGGCCGGCTGCGCCTGGACGAGCCGATCGAGCCCTGGCTGCCGGGGCTGGTGCGCGGCAACGGCAACGACGGCCGCCGCATCACCCTGCGGCAACTGCTCCAGCACACCAGCGGCATCCCGAACTACACCGCCCTCCCGGCCGCCGTCCCGGGGCTGTACTCCGCACGCGGCTACCGGGAGAACCGCTTCCGGCACTACCGGCCCGAAGAACTGGTCGCCGCCGCACTCACGTTGCCGAGCCGCTTCGAACCCGGCACCTCGTGGGCCTACTCCAACACCAACTACCTGCTCGTCGGCATGATCATCGAGCGTGCGACGGGCCGATCGTGGGGCACCGAGGTGCACGACCGGATCCTGCGCCCACTCGGCCTGCACGACACCAGGGTCCCGGGCGACGACCCCTACCTGCCCCGCCCGCACGCACAAGCCCAGCACACCTTCACCGGCGACGACCGGCCCACCGACACGACCGTGCTCAACCACACCGTGGCCGACGCGGCGGGCGCGATGTACGGCACGCCGAGCGACATCGACCGCTTCTTCACCGCGCTGCTCTCCGGTCGGCTGCTCGGCCCCGCCGAACTCGCCGAGATGCAGCGCGTACACCCGATTCCGGACGAGCCCGGGCGCGGCTACGGCCTGGGCCTGGAGAGCACCGAGCTGAGCTGCGGCGGGCGCTATTGGCAGCACGGCGGCGACGTTCTGGGCTTCTCCAGCGAGAACGGCGTCACGGCCGACGGTCGGCGCGCCGTCCTGGTGGTGAAGAACGGCGTCGACGAGAACGACGAGGCGGGCGGCGCCCGAGTGGACGCGGCGACCAGGACGCTGATCGACCACGCCCTGTGCGCGCCGGACTCGTCCCGACCGTGACCCCCTGCCGACTACGGCTTGGGCGAGAGCAGTTCGGCCCACCCCTCCAGGGTCGGCCGTTCCGCGAGGTCGGCGAAGTCCACCGCGACGCCGTGCTCCCGGGTCCAGCGTTCGACCAGGGCCATCACCCGCACCGAGTCGAGGCCGTAGTCGACCAGGTTCTCGTCGTCGGGGATGTCCACCGGATCCTCGCCGAGGATGTCGGCGACGTCGGTGCGAATCAGTTCGAGGTTCAGGGCCATGTCCGGTCTACTTCCCCGCGAACAGCGATTTGGTATCGGTGACCACCGCGCAGTTCGCGGCGGCCCATTGCAGTGCCATCCGGTGGTTGTCCGAGGTGAAGTCGGCCACCGCGTCGGCCACCACGAACGCCTGGATGTCCTGCATCCACGCGTCGCACGCCGTGGTCATCACGCCGATGTGCGCGTATACCCCGACGATCACCAGTTGATCGCGGCCGAGTTCGCGCATCCACTCGCGCAGCTCGGTGCGGACGAAGGCGCTGTACTTCCACTTGGTCAGCACGGTGTCGGCCGGGCCCGGTGCCACGGCCGGGGCGATGGCCGCCGCGTGCGGATCGTCGGGGAGCCCGGGGCCCCAGAAGTCCTGCTGTAGGCCGCGCTGTTCGGCGCTCTGGCCGCCGGGCTGCGCGGAGTGGACCACCGGCACGTCGAGCCGACCGCAGTCGTCCTTGAGTCGGGCGACGTTGGTCAACAACTCGGTGACCGGCGAGGCGTCCGGGGTGAACGCGGACAGGAAGTAGTTCTGCAGGTCGTGCACGAGCAGCACGGCACGCGCCGGGTCGACGACCCAGTCGACCCGGTTGGTCGGCAGCTCGGTCACATCCGGCATCGGATACGGAGCGATCTTCGGCAGTGCCATGACGGCCTTTCAAGGGGAGAGGGGTGAATCGCCCGAATCAGCGTGCGTTCTCGGCCAGTCCGGCGGAGATCGCCGCACGCAGGTCCTTCTTGCTGACCTTGCCGACGCCCGTGTACGGGAACGTCTCGACGAACTCGACGTGATCGGGCACCTTGTAGCCGGCCAAACCGCGTTCGCGCACGAACCGGCGGATCGCCACCGGCTTGAGCGGCTCGGCCCCGGCACGCAGGATCACGTAGGCACAGGTGCGTTCGCCCAGGTAGGCGTCCGGTACCGCGACCACGGCCACGTCGTGCACGGACGGGTGGGCGAGGATGTGGTTCTCCACCTCCTCGGCCGCGACCTTCTCGCCGCCGCGATTGATCTGGTCCTTGGCCCGGCCCTCGACCACCAGGTGGCCCGAGGGCAGCCGGCGGACCACGTCCCCGGTGCGGTAGAAGCCGTCCTGCGTGAACGATCTCGCGTTGTGCTCGGGCGCGTTCCAGTAGCCGCGAATCGTGTACGGCCCTCGGGTGAGCAGGTGACCGGTCTCGCCCTCGGGCAGATCCGTATCGGCGTCGTCGACGATCCGGATCTCGTCGTCGGGCGAGATCGGCCGGCCCTGGGAGGTGACGATCAGCTCTTCCGGGTCGTCCAGTCGGGTGTAGTTGACCAGGCCCTCGGCCATCCCGAACACCTGCTGGAGCGTGCAGCCGATCGTCGGGGCGACCCGGCGGGCCGCCTCCTCGCTGAACTTCGCCCCGCCGACGAGCAGTACCCGAAGGCTGCTCAGGTCGAAGCCGCCGCGCTCGGCCGCCACGGTCCAGGCCAGTGCCAGCGGCGGGACCACCCCGGTGATGGTCACCCGTTCGCGCTCGATCAGCGCGAACGCCACGTCGGGGGTGGGTTTGGGGCACAACACCACGCGGGCTCCCGCGTACAACGCGCCCAGCGTGCCGGGCGAGCTGAGCGGGAAGTTGTGGGCGGCGGGAAGGGCGCACAGGTACACGCTGTCCGCGTCCACCGCGCAGATCTCGTTCGAGCCGCGCAGCGAGTAGATGTAGTCGTCGTGCGTGCGCGGGATGAGCTTGGGCACGCCGGTGCTGCCGCCGGACAGTTGCAGGAAGGCGAGTTCGTCCGGGGCGGGTGGGTCGGCGAGTTCCACCGGGTCGCGTTCGATGTCGGCCAGTGCGGTGTGTTCGCCGGGTTCGCCGACCACCAGGACGTGCTTGAGCGTGGGCAGGTCGGCGCGTACCCGGCTCGCCAGTGCCCGGTGGTCGAAGCCCTCGGACACGTCGGGGATCACGTAGGCGACGGCCTCGGTGAACGAGCAGAAGTAGGCGATCTCGGTCTCGCGGTGTGCGGGCAGTGCGAACACCGGCAACGCGCCGATCCGAAACAGCGCGAAGACAACGGCGAAGAACTCGGCCACGTTGGGGAGTTGAACGACCACCCGGTCGCCCCGGCCGATGCCGCGCGCGAGCAGCCCGGCGGCGAGCCGGTCGGCCCGCTCGTGCAAGTGCGCGTAGGTCCAGCGGCGGTCGCCGTCCACGATCGCGATCCGGTCGGGGTGCGCCGCGGCGCGTTCGCGCAGCATGCCGCCGAACGTCTCGCCGCGCCAATACCCGGCGGCCCGGTAGCGCTCGGCGAACTCGGCGGGCCACGTGGGACCGAGGCTCGGGGTGCTCACGGCCGGCCACCCACGGCGTGCAGGAAGGTGTGGAACTTTGCCTCGGTCTCGGCTATTTCGGCCTCCGGCGAGGAGGCCGTCACGATGCCCGCGCCGGCGTACAGCCGCAGGGTGTCCGCGTCCGCCTCGGCGCAGCGGATGGTGACCACCCATTCGCCGTCGCCGTCCGCGTCGCCCCAGCCGACCATGCCGGTGTACAGGCCCCGGTCGAACGGCTCCAGGTCGGCGATGGTCTGCCGGGCGGTCGTGGTCGGGGTGCCGCATACCGCCGGGGTCGGGTGCAGCGCGCAGGCCAACTCCAGTGCGGAGGCCGGGTTCCGGTCCGGGAGCGTGCCGGTGACCGTGGTGGACAGGTGCCACATCGCGGCGGTGCAGACCAGGGTCGGCCGCTCGGGCACCTCCAGCGTCTCGCAGAACGGCGCGAGCGCGGCCCGCACCGCGGCCACCACGACGGCGTGTTCGTGCAGGTCCTTGTCGGATTCGAGCAGGCCGGTCGCGCGTCGTACGTCCTCGGCCAGGTCGCTGCTGCGCTTGGCGGAGCCGGCCAGCGGGTTGGCCCGCAGTTGCCGACCGGTACGCGAGACGAGCAGTTCCGGACTGGCGCCGATCAGTGTGCTGCCGGCGCGCACCCCGGGCACCGCGAAGGTGTAGCCGTGCGGGTCGCGCCGGGCCAGGCGCTGCAACAGCACCGGTATGTCCGGCGGTTGGGCCGAACGCAGTTCCAGGGTGCGGGCCAGCACCACCTTGTCCAGCGCGCCGGCGCGCATGCGCCGGACCGCCTCGGCCACGCTCACTCCGTACGCCTCGGGCGTGGGCATCGACCGGATGTCCCAGGCGGTGGAGCTCGGTTCGGGCGCGGGCAGCACGATCAGCGGGTCGGCGGACAGCGGCGGTCCCCAGCCGGCCGCCTCCGGGACCGCCAGCGCGGCGCGTTCGCCCTGATCGAAGGGGACGGCGCCGAGCACGATCGGGGCGCGTCCGCCGACCGGGCTCGCCGCGGCCAGGGTCTCCGCGACCCGGGCGGCCAACGGCCGATCGTCGTGCCCGACTTCCGCCTGCACGCCGTGGGTGAGCAGGGTGCGGGTGGGCGTGGCGAGGAAGCGCGCGTCGCCGGGTCGATACGCGTCGAGCAGCGCGGTCGCCGCGCCCACTGTGGCGAGGCCGGTGGCTTCTGGGGTGGTCACCTGAGGCTCCTTTGATTCTCCGGCGGGGTGTTGCGGAGGCCGTGTGCTGCAAAGGCCGTGCGGCGGCTCGATCGACGAGCCGGGGTCGAACCGGTGCGGGATGGTGTCCGCCGCGCCGGGGGACGGTGTCGGTCGGGCCCGGCACAGGTGCCGAGGGTCCGTCACACGTGCAGCGTCGCGCCGCCGTCGACGTACATGTTGTGCATGGTGATCTGCCGGGCCCGGTCGGAGGCGAGGAAGACGACCGCCTCGGCGATGTCGGCCGGGTCGGCGATCCGGCCCAGCGGGATACCGGTGCGGTAGTTGGCCAGGTCGCCGTCGAGGACCCGCCGGGGCGCGTCCGCGTCGGTCCACAGGGCGCGTTGCATGGGGGTGTCGGTGGAGCCGGGTGAGACCACGTTGCAGCGCACGCCGCTGCGGGCGAGTTCCAGGCCCAGACACATCGTGAACATGGTCGCGGCGGCCTTGGACGCCGCGTACGCGGCCATCCCGGTGCGCGGGATGCCGGCCGCGTTGGAGCCGACGGTGACGATGCTGCCCGCACCGCGTTCGACCATCGGACCGGCCACCGCGCGGCTGGTGTGGAAGACCCCGGTGCTGTTGACCGCGAACGTCTGTGCCCAGGCCTGGTCGCCGAGTTCGGTCACCGGTGAGGTGTGCAGCACACCCGCGACGTTGACCAGGATCGCGATCGGGCCCAGGTTTCGTTCGATCGCGGCCACGGTGGCGGTGACCGCCGGTCCGTCGGTGACGTCGAGCGGGTAGGCGACCACCGCGTCGGTGTCGTCGTCGGTCATCAGCTTCTTGACGCCGACCGGGTCGCGGTCGGTGGCGGCGACGATCGCGCCGTGGTCGACGAGGGCCCGGACGACGGCCGCACCGATGCCCTGCGCGGCGCCGGTGACCACCGCGATGCGGCCGGCGAGGTCTGATGGGTGCACGAAAATCCCCTCGGCAAACACAACTCCGGGGTCGGAGTTTAGGTGAGCCTAACCTAACTTCGCACCGGTGGTCGATGCCCCTGGAGCCGGCGGCGCTGCCTCCGGAGGTCGTTCGCGGCGCCGGTGATCCGCGCGGCGATCTCCCCGGAGGTTCCTCGAAGAGCCCTGCCTGCTTAGGTTAGCCTCACCTTATGACTGTGCATCAGCCGATTCTGCGAAATTCGGCGGGCCTTCCGAGCGACCCCGCCGACGCGCCGCCCGAATCGCCCTCGGACGAACGCCCCGACGCCCTGTCGCGGAACCCGCACGGCCGGCGCACGGTGCTCTTCTCCGGGATCGCGCTGGTCGCCGCGGTGCTGGTGCTGGCCGGCGTCTCACTCTCGGTGGGCGCCGGCGAGGTCGGCGCCGGCGGCGCGTTCGACTACCTCTTCGATCGGGGCGGCGCCCGCTCGGACAGCCATCTGACCCTGGTCATCCGCGATCTGCGCCTGCCCCGCACGCTGACCGCGCTGCTCGCCGGCGCCGCGCTGGGCATGGCCGGCTGCCTGCTCCAGACGGTCACCCGCAATCCGCTCGCCGAGACCGGCCTGCTCGGTGTCAACGCGGGCGCCTCGCTCGGCGTCGTGCTCGGCATCACGCTGGTCGGCGTGCAGACCGGATACGGCTACCTGCTCTGGGCGTTCGTCGGCTCGGCCGTCGCGGGACTGCTGGTCCTGCTGATCTCCGGTCAACGCGGCGGCGGTTCGCCGATGCGCCTGGTGCTGGCGGGCGCGGCACTGAGCGCGACATTCGGCGGCATCACCAACGTGCTGATCGTCAACTCGGCCGAGGCGTACGACACTTTCCGCTTCTGGGTACTCGGTTCGCTGGCCGGCATCCAGGGCTTCGAGTCGCTGGGCAGCCTGGCCCCGGTGCTCGCGGTCGGCTTCGCGATCGCGCTGCTGAGCTCGCGCTCGTTGTCCGCCCTGGTACTGGGCGACGACCTGGCCCGCAGCCTGGGCCACCGCCCCGCCCTGACCCGGGTCCTGGTCGCCCTGGCGGTGACCCTGCTCACCGCGTCCTCGGTCGCCCTGGTCGGCCCGATCTCCTTCCTCGGACTGCTCGCCGGCTTCCTCGCCCGCACCCTGGTCGGCCCGCGCATCCCGGCCCAACTGTGCTTCGCCGCCCTGATCGGCGCGGCCGTCCTGACCGCCGCCGACGTCGCGGCGCGCGTGGTCTCCCGGCCGTTCGAGGCGCCGGTGTCGGTGATCGTCGCGCTGATCGGCGCGCCGCTGCTGATCGGCGTGGTCCGCTCCCGACGGCTGGGCGCACTGGGCCTGACCGACCCCGCCACGGCCGAGCCGGCCACCCGTGCTGCGGCTCGCCGCTCGCCGCTGCGCAGGTTGGGACCGGCGGCGGCCGCCCGACTGCCGCGCCGACTGCGCACGCTGCCCGAGCACCTGGTGTTGCGACGCGGCGGGTTGTCCCTGTTGTTGCCCAGCCGGGCCGTGCTGACCACGATCGTGCTCACCGTCGTCCTGCTCGGCGCGATCGTGCTGTCCGTGTATGCCGGACAACGCGAACTGGGCCTGGTCCGCACGTTCGACGCGGTCCTCGGCCGCGGCGACCACTTCGACGTGCTGCTCGTCCGGGAGTTCCGGCTCGGCCGCATCATCGCCGGGGTTGCGGCCGGCGCGGCGCTGGGTGTGGCGGGCTGCCTGACCCAGACGCTGGCCCGAAACCGGCTGGCCACACCGGAGTTGCTCGGCGTCAACGACGGCGCGACCGCGGCCGTGCTGATCTCCGTCTCGTTCAGCGCGAGCGGCACCTTCGGCGCCTGGTGGGCCGGGCCGATCGGGGCGATGGTCGCGGTGCTGGTGGTCACCGCGGTCGCCGGCGGCCTGGGCCAACGCGGCTATCGGATCCTGGTGGTCGGCCTGGCGTTGTCCGCGCTGGCCTCGGCGATCACCCAGGTGGTGCTGTCCCGACGCTCGCTCAACTCGGCGAGCGCGCTGTACGTGTGGAGTTCGGGCAGCCTGAACGGGCGCGGCTACGACGTCGCCGGGCCGGTACTGATCGGCTTGGCCGTACTGGTCCCGCTCGCGCTCGTGCTCGGCCGCAAACTGGACGTACTGCGCTTCGACGACTCGACCGCCGCCTCGCTGGGCGTGGATCCGGCCCGGATCCGACTGGTCTGCCTGATCGCGGCCGTGTGTCTGGCCGGCCTGGCGGTCGGGATCTGCGGGCCGGTGGGCTTCATCGCGCTGGCCGCGCCGGTGATCGCCGGCCGGCTGGCCGGGCCGTTGCGGGTGCCGATCCTGGGCTCGATGCTGGTCGGCGCGATCCTGATCGTGCTGGCCGACATGCTCGGTCGCATCCTGCTGGACGGCGCGGAGATACCGGTCGGCGTGGTCGGCACCGTGCTCGGCGGCCCGTTCCTGCTGTGGGTACTGCTGGGACGCTCGGGGGCAACGCGCGCGTAGGGGGCGGTCGGTGGCGCTCGGCGCGGCGGATCGGCCGGTGCAAAGACCGCCGCAGCGCTCGCCCACGACCGCGATCCGGCGTGCTCCGCCGTGCTCCGGCGGCAACAAATTGCGACGAACGGGTGTACTCCCAAAGGGGCGGGGCACTATGCCCGGGCACCGAACAGCACGCACCGGGTACGAATCAGAGGGGGACGCCGACCATGAACCCGAGCGCCACGACCGCTTGCACAGCCGCCGAGGAGGCCACTGGGGCCGCTCTTCCGGTCGCGCCGGCAGCGGCCGCACCGCCGGTGGTCGAGTTGCCGATCGTCGAAGACATGGCGGACGTCACCGCGAGCGACGCGCGAGCGATGTCCAAGGTGCTCTTCGACCGACTGAAGGTGCTGGAGGAAGGCACGCACGAGTACCAATACGTGCGCAACACCCTGATCGAACTCAACATCCCGTTGGTCCGGTTCGTGGCCGCCCGCTATCGCTCGCGGCACGAGTCCACCGAGGAGATGGTCCAGGTCGGCACGATCGGCCTGATCAAGGCGATCGACCGGTTCGACGCGTCGTTCGGGACCGAGTTCCCCACCTTCGCGATCCCCACCATCTCCGGTGAGATCAAGCGCTTCTTCCGGGACACGAGCTGGGCCGTGCACGTGCCCCGCCGACTTCAGGAACTGCGCATCGAACTGGCCCGCGCCCGGGACGCGTTCACGAACGAGTTCGACCGCGAACCGACGCCCGGCGAGTTGGCCGAGCGGCTCGGCATCGGCATCGAGGAGGTCACCGAGGGGCTGACCGCCGCCGCCGGCTACTCGGCCGCCTCGCTGGACGCGCCGGCCGGGGACAACGGGCCCGCCGAGAGCTACGCCATGCGGTCCTCGTTCGTCGATCCGGGCTACGAGATCGCGGAGAACCTGCACGTACTCAAACCGCTGCTGGCAGCGCTGCCGCAGCGCGACCGGGACATCGTGTCGATGCGCTTCGGCGAGGAGCTGACCCAGGCCCAGATCGGTGAACGCCTCGGGATCTCCCAGATGCACGTGTCCCGCCTGCTCAGTCGCATCCTGACCCGGCTGCGCGGGGAACTGCTCGCCGAGTGACGCGACGGTGTGCCACCGGGTGACGACGGAGCGGGGCCGACGGGAACAGGGTCGGGCCCCGCTTCGTTGTTCGATCGGCTGCCTCGGTCGAGCTTCTCGGCCCGAGTGCGCCCTCGGGTCGGGTACGGGCCGAGGTGGTGGTGTCGGGGACACGGGGCGCGGGCGCGTGTCGTATCTCGTGGAGTGCCCGACGCACCACACGTCGACGACGCGAGTGCGCACGCGCCCGCCGAAGTGGAGGCCCAGTGGGCTCGTCCGGTGCTCTCACCCGGTCCGTACGTCGCTTCCTGGGCAGAGCGGGGACGGTGGGCTCGACGAGCCTGCGCCCGCTGGTCCGCCGGGCCAAAGAGCGGGAGGCGGCACTGCGCGCCCTGACCGACGCGGAGTTGCGCGCTGCGGCGGACGCGCTGCGGAGTCGGGCCGACACGAAAGGTGAGACCCGGCCGTCGTGGGACGACGACGCGCTGGTCGAGCTGTGCGCGCTGGGCCGTGAGGCGGCCCACCGTGCCCTGGATGAACGTGCCTTCGACGTACAGCTCCTGGGTGTGTTGGGCCTGCTGCGCGGCACCGTGGTGGAGATGGCCACCGGCGAGGGCAAGACCCTGGTCGGCGCGCTGGCCGCGGCCGGGTTCGCGATCCAGGGTCGGCGGGTGCACGTGTTGTCGGTCAACGACTACCTGGCCCGCCGCGACGCCGAGTGGATGCGGCCCGTCTACGAACTCCTGGGCGTGGAAGCCGGCTATGTGACCCAGGCGTCCACCCACGCGGAGCGGCAGGCCGCCTACGCGCGGGACGTCGTCCATGTCGCGGTCGGCGAGGTGGGCTTCGACACGCTGCGCGACCGATTGCGCACCACCGCCTCGGAGTTGGTGTTGCCCGAGCCGGACGTGGCGATCGTCGACGAGGCGGACGCGGTACTGATCGACGAGGCCCGGATCCCGCTCGTGCTGGCCGGCGGGGTGGCCGCGGGCTCGGACGAGGCGGAGGCCGCCCGGGTGGTCTCGGGCCTGGTCGACGGCCTGCACTTCGCGGCCGAGGCGGACGGGATGACGGTGCACCTCACCGACGCGGGGGTGACCGAGGTGGAACGCGCCCTGGGCGTGGACAACCTCTTCGCGCTCGGGATGGACGCCCGGCTCTCGCAGATCAACGTCGCGCTGTACGCGAGCGTGTTGCTGCGCCGAGACGTGGACTACCTGGTCCGGGACGGCCGGATCCGCCTGGTGGACGCCAACCGCGGCCGACTGGCCCAGCGCCAACGCTGGCCGGACGGGCTGCACGCGGCGGTGGAGGCCAAGGAGGGCCTGGTCGTCGGGCCGCGCGGGGAGGTGTTGGACCAGTTGATCGTCGCCGACCTGATCGGCGGCTACCCGACCGTGGCCGGGATGACCGGCACCGCGGTGATCGTGGCCGAGCAACTGCGCGAGTTCTACCGCCTGGAGACCGGCGACCTGCCGCCGAACGTGCCCTGTGTGCGGGTCGACGAGCCGGACCGGCTGTACGACGACGAACAGGCCCGCGACGCCGCGCTGATCGACCTGGTGGAGCACGCGCACGCCACCGGCCGGCCGATCCTGGTGGGGACCCGCGACGTCGCCAAGTCCGAGCAGATCGGGGCCGCGATAAGGGAGTTGGGCCTGGAGTGCGCGGTGCTCAACGCCCGGGACGACAGCCGGGAGGCGGCGATCATCGCCGAGGCCGGGGCGGTGGGGGCGATCACCGTGTCCACCCAGATGGCCGGCCGCGGCACCGACATCCGGCTCGGCGGCCGGGACGGGAAGGACCACGAACGGGTCGCCGAACTGGGCGGGTTGCTGGTCGTCGGCGTCGGCAGATATCCCACCCGTCGGCTGGACGACCAGCTTCGCGGGCGGGCCGGCCGGCAGGGCGACCCGGGCACCTCGGTCTTCCTGACCAGCCTGGACGACGAATCGATCACCCGGCACGCGTCCGACCCGCCGCCGCGCTCCGCCCGGGTCGAGGACGACGGACGCATCCGCGACGCATCGGTGCGGCGCTACGTCGAGCATGTGCAGCGGGTGGCCGAGGGCACGCTGCTCGAAGGGCACCGAACCACCTGGCGGTACAACCAGCAACTCCGGCTCCAACGCGAAGAGGTGCTCGACCTGCGCCGGCGCGTCCTGCACGACGACGAGGCCGCCCGGGTCCTGGCCGACCTGCGCCCCGACCGCTGGGCCGAACTCCTGGACGAGGTAGGCGAATCGGTCCTGGCCGAAGCCGCCCGGCAACTCCTCCTCTACGACCTCGACGCGGCCTGGACCGAGCACCTGGCCCGCACCGCCGACCTGCGCGAGGGCATCCACCTACGCGCCCTCGGCCGCCAGAACCCCCTCGAAGCCTTCCACGCCGAGACCCAACGCGCCTTCATCCCCCTGATCTCCCGCGCCCAGTCCGCCGCAGCCGACCGCCTCGACACCGCCCACATCACCGACGCCGGCCTCGACCTCGAACGCTCCGACGTGCAACGCCCCACCTCGACGTGGACCTACATGGTCCGCGACCAACACTTCACCGCGATCGACGAACCCTTCCTGACCGGAATCGGCAAACGCCTGCGCTCGACAGGTCGGGAGGACTGAATCGGTCCGGACATCGGGCCGACTGTCGGACGGGAGCGTCGGGGCCGCGAGGCACACCACCCAGGCAGACAACGCCCCTCCTCGCTGGTTCGCGGTCCGCTCGAGTCGAGCACCTGGCCGTAGGGGCTGTATGTCACCGACCGACTCAACGCCGTGCCGCTCGGCTGGAACGTGGCCACCATGTCGCTGTGTTCGTCGACGACCGCCAGGTCGGCCTGTCCGGTGCTGCCGTTGCGGATACCGACCAGGTCGCCGTTCGCACCGCGGCCATACAGGTCACCACCGTCGGTGGCCAGGTCGTTGCCCGTACCGCTGTAGCCGAAGTTGCGTCCACCGGAGGTGAGTACGCGGTCGAGACTGTCGTAGGTGTACGTGGATGATCCGTCGGCGGTGAGCCGATCGAAGGCGTCATACGTGAGGTTGGTGAACGCCGAGCCGCCGGCCGTGGTCTTCTTCGCGAGCGTGCCGCGTGCGGTGTACTGGTAGGTGCTCGCACCATCGCCGAGCAACCGGTTGCGCTGGTCGTAGGTCGCCGTGCGTGGCCCGTCACGAGTCCGGTTGCCGGCGTTGTCGTACTCGTAGGGCAGCGTCGTGGAGCCGTTGTTCCACGCCAACAAACCCGGAATCGAAATTCAGCAGGGCCAGGAGGCAATTCCAGCCGTGAATTTGTCGCGGACGATGGGTGGAATTCGGCCGCTGCAAAGCGGAAAAGTGACGGTGCGCCGCGCCGGATCCGCTCCGAGGCTTATCAACCTCTGATGGTGCCCGTGCCGCCGCCCCGGCGGAGGAGGGCGTAGTCGGCGGCGGTCCAGGCCATGGCGGTGGCGGCGTCGAGGATGGCTTGGTCGGCGGCCGGGGAGATGGCGGCTTCGGCGAAGGCGGGTTCGTGGGGGCCGCAGGTGCCGCCGGTGATGTCGAGGACGGGGTGGATGCTGGGGATGGCGTGCGAGACGTTGCCCATGTCGGTACAGGCGAAGGGGGGTCGCTCGATCGGTTCCGGACGGCCCAGTTCGCGTGCGTTGGCGCGCCACAGGGCGATCAGGGTGGGGTCGGTGCGGAAGTCGAGGTAGTCCGGCTCCGGGCGGCTCAGCCGGACCTCGCAGCCGATGGCCAGCGCGCCGGCGCGGAAGCAGGCCTCGACGCGGGTGCGCAGTTCGGCCAGGTGGGCCGCGTCGGTGGTGCGCAGTTCGTATTCGGCGGTGGCCCGTTCCGGTACCGCGTTGGGCGAGGTGCCGGCCGCCGTGGTGATGCCGTGTACGCGCCAGTCCACCGGCAACTGCCTTCCCAGTAGTCCCAGGGCGACCTGAGCCACCGTCAGCGCGTCGGCGGCGCTGCGGCCTTCGTGCGGGTTCAGGCTCGGGTGCGCGGCGGTGCCCAGGTATTCCACGGACAGCGTGCCGAGCGCGAAGGAGCGGAACTCGGCCACCTCGAACGGGCACGGATGCACCATCATCGCCGCGTCCACGCCGTCGAACGCGCCCGCGTCCAGGAGCAACGCCTTGCCCGCGCCGCGCTCCTCGGCCGGCGTGCCGACCACCCGCACGGTGAGCCCGAGTCGGTCCGCGACGGGCCCGAGCGCGAGTGCCGCGCCGACGCCGGCCGCCGCGATCAGGTTGTGCCCGCACGCGTGGCCCATCCCGGGCAGCGCGTCGTATTCGCAGGCGATCGCGACGGTGATCGGGCCCGAGCCGATGCTCGCGACGAAGGCGGTGTCCAGGCCGTACGCGGGCGCGGTGACCGCGTAGTCGTGGGCGCGCAACAGCTCGGCGCACCACGCCGCGGCCCGGTGTTCGGCGAACGCCGGCTCCGGGTGGGCGTGGATCCGCCTGCTGAGGGCGAGCAGTTCGTCCCGGTTCACCCGGACCCGGTCGCGGATCGCGGTCCGGTCGGCATCCGAGGCCGGTCGGTCCGCCACGTCGGCCACGCTCATGTTCCGCTCCGCTTCATCGAGATTTCTTCGTCCCGGGGGCACCCTGACGAACCCCCGGAAGATAGCTTAGGCTTACCTAACTTCACGTGCCGGGGACCGGTACGTGCCGTCTGTCGTCGTCGCGCCCCGGGAGTCTCCACACCATGCGTCCCCACCAGGCCGAGACCACCGTTCCGGATCCCGCCGAGACCGAGGCGCCCGTGCCGGCCCGTACCGGTCACCCGCACCCGGGCGCCGGGACCGACACCGGCTCCGCCCGCCTGCCACTGCTCGCCGCCCAGGCCGGCATCGTCTACGCGCAGGCCCTGATGCCGGACGACCCCGGCTACAACACCGGCGACCGGGTCGAGATCCGCGGCCCGCTGGACGCCGAGCTGTTCGCCCGGGTGTTGCGCCGCGTCGGCGCCGAGGCCGAGACCTTGCGTCTGTTGGTGGTGACCGGCACCGACGGCACCCCGGCCCAACGCGTCACCGACCACGAACACCCGGTGCACCTGCTCGACCTGCGCACCGCGCGGGACCCGGCGGCCGAGGCCCGGGCGTGGCTGCACGACGACCTGGCCCGCGCCGTCGACCCGACCACCGGCCCGCTGGTCACCCACGCCGTGTTCCGGCTCGCCGACGAACTGCACTGGTGGTACCGGCGCGTGCATCACATCGCGGTGGACGCCTACGCGCTCGCCCTGATCGACCGCCGCGTCGCCGAGTCGTACACCGCGCTCACCCGCCAAGTTCGGCCCACCCCCAACCCGTTCGGCACCCTGCGCCAACTGGTCGCGGAGGAGGCCGACTACCGAGGGAGCGAAGCGTACGACACCGACCGCGCTTTCTGGCTCGATCGCCTCGCCGATCACCCCGAACCGGTCACCCTCACCCGGGAACCGGCAACTCCCCTGCCCACCGGCCCGATCCTGCGTCGCAGCGTCGAACTCACGCCGGCCCGCACCGCGCGCCTGACCGAGGCCGCCTCGATCGCCCGGGCCACCTGGGCCGAACTGCTCATCGCGGCCACCGCCGGCTATCTGCACCGCACCACCGGCGCCCGGGAGATCGTGCTCGGCCTCCCGCTGCTGAATCGACGCAGCCCCACCGCACTGCGCACCCCGGCGATGACGGTCAACATCCTGCCGTTGCGAGTGCGCGTACAACCCCGGGACACCGCGCCCGAGTTGCTGCGCCGAGTCGTGCTCGAACTGCGCGCCGTGCGCCGTCACCAGCGGTTCCGCCAGGAGGACCTGCTGCGCGAACCGGGCGCGTCGGGCCGGGGCCGCCCGCTGTACGGACCGATGGTCAACATCAAGGCGTTCGAAGGCGACCTGGCCCTGGGCGAAGCCGTGGGCCGGGTGCACAACCTGGCCGCCGGCCCGGTGGACGACCTGGCCGTCGGCGTGGTCCCGACCGCCGACGGCGGCCTGCGCATCGATCTGGACGCCCATCCCGCGCGCTACTCCCCCGACGACCTGGCCGGTCACGAACTCGGCGTGCTGCGCTACCTCGACGCACTCGTCGAGCTGCTGCACGAGGCACCCGAGCGGCCGATCGGCCGGATCGACCTGCTCACCCCCGCCGAGGTCGCCCGGGCCACCGCCGGCCGCGCCGAACCGCCCGCCGACCTCACCCTGCCCGAGGCGTACTCCCGCCAAGCCGCCCGCACCCCGGACGCCGTCGCGGTCCGCGCCGGCGCGGACACCCGCACATTCGCCGAGATCGAGTCGGCCGCCAACCGCCTTGCCCACGAGCTGATCGCGATCGGGGTGACCGCCGAGATCCCGGTGGCCGTCGCGCTGCACCGGGGCGCGGACACCGTGGTCGCCCTCCTCGGCGTGCTCAAGGCCGGCGGCGTCTGCCAGTTCCTCGATCTCGGCCACCCGGCCCGGCGGATCCGCGACGTGCTCGCCGACACCACCCCGGGCTGCCTGATCGCCGCCGCCGACACGATCGCGGCGCTGCCCGAACACAGCATCCCCGCCGTGCTGTTGGACGATCCGGCCACCCGTACCCGACTGGCCGCGCGCCCGGATCGGGCCCCGCAGCCGCCCCGCCCGGGGCAGAGCGCGTATGTGATCCACACCTCCGGCTCGACCGGCCGGCCCAAGGGTGTCGCGGTCACCCACGCCTCGCTCGCCAACCTCTACGAGAGCCACGCCACCGACCACATCGCGCCCGCCGTCGAGCGCACCGGCCGCGCCCGGCTGCGGATCGCGCACAGCGCGTCGTTCGCGTTCGACGCCTCGTGGGACCCGGTGTTGTGGATGGTGCACGGCCACGAGCTGCACCTGCTCGACGACGCCGGCTACCGCGATCCGCTCGCCCTGCTCGGCTACCTGCACGAACACCGGATCGACTACCTGGACGTGACGCCCACCTACGCCGAGGCACTGCTCGCCGAGGGCCTGGACGCACCCGACCGGCACCACCCGGCCGTGCTGGTGGTCGGCGGCGAGAGCGTCGCCGAGCCGCTGTGGCGACGGCTCGCCGCGATCCCGGGCAGCCGACCGATCAACCTGTACGGACCCACCGAAACCACCGTCGACGCCTACTTCTGGGGCCCGGACGGCACCGGCGGGCCGGTCCGGGCCTCGCGCGCCTACGTCCTGGACGCCTCGCTGCGCCCCACCCCCGTCGACGTCACCGGGGAACTGCACATCGCCGGCGCCTGCCTGGCCCGCGGCTACCTGAACCGGCCCGACCTGACCGCCGAGCGGTTCGTCGCCGACCCGTTCGGCGCCACGCACGGCGATCCGGGTGCCCGGATGTACCGCACCGGCGACCTGGCCCGGCGCCGCGCGGACGGCACCCTCGAACTGCTGGGCCGGGCCGACGAACAGGTCAAGATCCGCGGCTTCCGGATCGAACCCGGCGAGATCCAGGCGGTGTTGGCCGCCCACCCGGACATCGCGCAGGCCGCGGTGATCGCCCGGGACGCGGCGCACGGCAAGCGCCTGCTGGGCTACGTCGTCCCCGTCGCCGGGCGCGCTCCGGCGCCCGAGGCGCTCCGAGCCCACCTGGCCGCCCGGTTGCCCGAGCACATGGTGCCGGCGGCGGTGCTCGTGTTGTCCGCGCTGCCGCGCACCGCCAACGACAAGATCGACCAGCGCGCGCTGCCGGACCCGGCGTCGAGCGCGCCCGGTCTGCGGGAGGGACCTCGCGGACTGCACGAGGAGATCATCTGCGATCTGTTCGCGGCCGTCCTGGAATTGGCCGAACAACCGGCCCGAGACGCCGACTTCTTCGAGCTGGGCGGCCATTCGCTGCTCGCCGCGCGACTGGCCGCCCGGGCCCGGGAGAGTTTCGAGGCACCGATCGGTCTGGCCGACGTGTTCCGCCGGCCGACGCCGGCGGGCCTGGCCGAACTCGTCCGGTCCGGGAGCGCGCCGCAATCGCGCCCGGTGCTGGAGCCGGTGGCGCATCCCGCCGACCGGCTGCCGCTGTCCGCCGCGCAGCAGCGGTTGTGGTTCATGTACCGGCTCGAAGGCCCCAGTCCGACCTACAACATCCCGCTCGTCCTGACCCTGACCGGCCCGCTGGAGCACTCCGCGCTCGAACATGCGCTGGTCGACCTCGTGGCCCGGCACGAGACGCTGCGCACCGTCTACCCGATGGTCGGTGACGAGGAGACACCGAGCCAAGCGCCGAAACCGGCCGAGGCGGGCGCGGCGGGCACGCCGGGCGAGGCGGGCGCAGCAGACTCGTCGGGGGAGGTGTGCGAGACGGGCGAGCCCTACCAGCGCATCCTGACCGTGGACCGGGCCCGTCCCGAGCTGCATCTCGCCGCGCCGGGCGAATCGATCGCCGACGCCGTGCGCCACCGCTTCGACCTCGCGGTCGAACCTCCCCTGCGCGGCACCCTGTTCCGCACCGACGAGCACACCCACACGCTGGTCCTGGTGTTGCATCACATAGCCGGCGACGGCGCGTCCACCACACCGCTCGCGCGTGACCTGGCCACCGCCTACGCGGCCCGGGTCGCCGGTCGCGCACCGGAGTTCACGCCGCTGCCGGTGCGCTACCCGGACCATGTCGCGTGGCAGGCCCGTCTGCTCGGTGGTCCCACCGCGCCCACTCCCCTGGCCGCCCGGCAACTCGACTTCTGGAAGCGCACCCTCGCCGGTCTGCCGGACGAACTCGACCTGCCCACCGACCGACCCCGCCCGCAGATTGCCTCGTACGCGGGCGACACCGTGCCGTTCCACCTCGATGCCACCGCGCACGCCGGGCTCGCCGAGTTGGCCCGGGAGAGCGGCACCAGCGTGTTCACGGCCGTCCAGGCCGCCTTGGCCGCGCTGCTCACCCGGCACGGCTGCGGCACCGACATTCCGCTGGGCATCCCGGTCGCGGGCCGCGACGACGACGCGACCGCCGACCTGGTCGGGTTCTTCGTGAACACCCTGGTCCTGCGCGCCGACACCTCCGGCGCGCCGAGCTTCCGCACCCTGCTGGACCGGGTGCGCACCGCGACCCTGGCCGGGTACGACCACGCCGACGTGCCGTTCGACCGGGTCGTGGACGAGCTCAATCCGCCGCGCTCGCCGGCCCGGCACCCGCTGTTCCAGGTGCTGATCGCGTGGCAGTCGTTGCCCGACGCCGAGTTCGCGCTCGGCCCGCTGACCGCGCGGATGACCGCGGTGCCGTCCGGGACCGCCAAGTTCGACCTCACCTTGAACGTGGGCGAGCAACCCGGGTGCGGCGTGGGCGGGTTCGTGGAGTTCCGCACCGACCTGTTCGACCGGGCCACCGTGCTGGGCCTGTCCCGGCGACTCGCCGCGCTGCTCACCGCCGCCGTCGCCGACCCGGACGCGCCGATCGACGCGCTGCCGCTGCTGGACGAGGCCGAGCGGCACCGCGCCCTGGTCGAGTGGAACGCCGGCCCCACCGCCACGGCGACCGCGTCGGCCACCCTGGTCGCCCGCTACGAACAGGCCGCCCGGACGCATCCCGAGCGGATCGCGGTGAGTTGCGCGGGCCTGTCGCTGAGCCACGCCGAACTCTCCGCCCGGGCCAACCGCCTGGCCCGGCTACTGGTCGCCCGGGACATCGGCCCCGGCGACATCGTCGCGCTCGCGCTGCCGCGTTCGCCCGAGTTGGTGGTGGCCCTGCTCGCGGTCGCCAAGGCGGGCGCCGCCTACCTGCCGCTCGACCCGGACTACCCGGCCGATCGGCTCGCCTACATGCTCGACGACGCCGAGCCCGTCGTCCTGCTCACCGACTCGGCGACCGCCCGCCGGTTGCCCGCGCACGACCTGCCCCGGATCGCGGTGGACGGCAAGGACGCGGACGCCTATCCGAGTTCGGACCTGGGTCAGCACCAGCGCAAGCGCCCGCTGCGGGCGAGCGATCCGGTGTACGTGATCTACACCTCCGGATCCACCGGTCAGCCCAAGGGAGTGCCCGTCACCCATCACAACGTGGCCCGACTGTTCACCGCGACCGACCACTGGTTCGGCTTCGGTCCGGACGACGTCTGGACCCTGTTCCACTCCTACGCGTTCGACTTCTCGGTCTGGGAACTGTGGGGCGCGCTGCTGTTCGGTGGCCGGCTGGTCGTGGTGCCGCACCTGGTCAGCCGCGATCCGGCCGAGTTCCTCGACCTGCTCGCCCGGGAGCGGGTCACCGTGCTCAACCAGACACCGTCCGCGTTCCACCAACTGGTGGCCGCCGATCGGGAGCGCCCCGGGCGCGAACTGGCGCTGCGCTACGTGGTCTTCGGTGGCGAGGCGCTGGAGCCGGCCCGGCTCGCCGACTGGTACGAGCGGCACGCCGACGACGCGCCGCGGTTGGTGAACATGTACGGCATCACCGAGACCACCGTGCACGTGTCCTACCACCCGTTGGACCGCGCGTCGGCCGCCGCCGGCACGGCGAGCACGATCGGGGTGAACATCCCGGACCTGCGGGTGTATGTGCTCGACCATCGGCTCCAGCCGGTCCCGCCCGGGGTGACCGGGGAGATGTATGTGGCCGGCGAGGGCCTCGCGCGCGGCTATCTGGGTCGGCACGCGCTCACCGCGGGCCGCTTCGTGGCGGATCCGCACGCGGCCCGGTTCGGCGAGCGGGGGGCCCGGATGTATCGCTCCGGCGACCTGGCCCGGCGCCGCGCGGACGGCACCCTGGACTACCTCGGCCGGGCCGACCAGCAGGTCAAGATTCGCGGCTTCCGGGTCGAACTCGGCGAGATCGAGGCGGTCTTGGCGGCCCATCCGGAAGTCTTCGACGCGGCCGTGGTGTTGCACGAGGACACTCCCGGCGACAAACGACTCGTGGGCTACGTGGTCGCCGCGCCGTCCCTGGACGGGCCCGCCCTGCGCGAGTACGCCGCCGCGACCCTGCCCACGCACATGGTGCCGTCGGCCGTGGTCGTGCTCGACCGACTGCCGCTGACCGCGAACGGCAAGCTGGACCGCAAGGCGCTGCCACGCCCGGAACACACCGCCGCGAGCACCGCCGGTCGGGCCCCGCGCGGACCGCGCGAGGAACGCTTGTGCGCGTTGATCGCCGACGTGCTCGGGGTGCCCTCGGTCGGTGTGCACGACAACTTCTTCGACCTGGGCGGGCATTCGCTGCTCGCGGTGCGACTGGCCGGGCGGATCAGGTCGGCCCTGGGCGCGGACGTGGGTATCGGCACGATCTTCCAGGCGCCCACTGCCGCCGGCCTGGACGCCGCGTTGGAGGCGACGGAACGCGCCGACGCGCTGGACGTGCTGCTGGCGCTGCGCCCCGCCGGGTCGGCGGCGGCGGACCGGGAGCGGGCGCCGCTGTTCTGCGTGCATCCGGCCGGCGGTCTGTCCTGGTGCTATGCGGGCCTGATCCGCAACCTGCCGGCGGAAATGCCGCTGTACGGCCTCCAGGCCCAGGGCGTGGGCCCGGCGACCGCCGGCGAGCCGCTGCCCGAGACGCTGGAGGAATTGGCCGCGCACTACGTCGACCGGCTGCGCGAGGTGCACGGGGACGGCCCGTACCGGCTGCTCGGCTGGTCGACCGGCGGAATCATCGCGCACGCGATGGCCACCCGGCTCCAGGAGTCGGGCCACGAGGTGGAGTTGCTCGCGATCCTGGACGCGTATCCGGCCGAGGGTTTTCGCGAGTTGCCCGTGCCCGATCTGGCGGAGGCGCTGGAGGCGCTGCTCACCATGGGCGGCTACGGACCGGAGATCCTGGCCGGGGCGCCCCTCGAACTCGCCGAGGTGATCGCGGTGTTGCGCCGCGAGGGCAGCCCGCTGGCCGGGCTGGACGAGGCCACGATCGAGGCGCTCAACGACATCTACCTCAACACCAATCACCTGGTCCGCGGCTTCGACCACCGGGTGTTCCGCGGCGACGTGCTGTTCTTCCGGGCCACCGTGGACACCATCGACGAGACCCTCACCCCCGACACCTGGGCCCCGTACGTGAGCGGTCGGATCGACAACACGAACGTGGCCTGCTCACACAAGGACATGACCCTGCCCGGCCCGATCGCGCAGATCGCGCGTGTGGTCCGGGACCGCCTCACCGAGTTGGAGGGCCACTCCCATGACCCCTCGTGACCACGACACCCCGCCGAACCCGTTCGACGACGACACGGGCGACTTCCTGGTGCTGGTGAACGACCTCGGGCAACACTCGTTGTGGCCCGACTTCGCCGCCGTGCCGGAGGGCTGGACCGGCGTGCACGGGCCGTGTGCGCGCTCGGCGGCGCTGGACTGGGTCACCGGGCACTGGACCGACCTCGGCCCGGCCGCGCGGTGACCGCGCACCACCCTGAACCGGCCGCACCCACGACACCGGCGGCACCGGCGACCGCCAAGCGTGCCGCCGGGTGGGTCGTGATCGTCGTCTACACCGCGGCGATGTGCATGAACGGCCTGGATTCGACGATCGTCAATCCGGCGCTGCTGACCATCGCGGAGGACTTCGACCGGCCCGCGGTGGCCGCGAACACGGTGGAAATCGCGTTCCTGGTCGCCCTGGTGGTCGCGCTGCCGGTCGCCGGGCGGTTGAGCGATCGTTTCGGTACCAAGCGGGTCTTCCTCGGCTCGCTCGCCGTGTTCACCGCCGCGTCGGCCGCCTGCGGGTTGTCCCGGGACCTGGTCCCCCTGGTGCTGGCCCGCGTCGTACAGGGCCTGGCGGGCGGGCTGTTGACGCCGGTCGGGATGACCATCCTGTTCACCGCGTTCGCGCCGCACGAGCGGATGAAGCTGGCCAAGTGGTTGATCGTGCCGACCGCGCTGATGCCCGCGCTGGGTCCGCCGCTGGGCGGGTTCCTGACCGAGCACCTGTCCTGGCACTGGCTGTTCCTGGTCAACGTGCCGATCGGCACGGCCGCCGTGTTGCTCGGCCTGTTCGGGCTGCGCGAGCATCGGGAGGGAGTGCGCGGGCCGTTCGACCGGATCGGGTTCTGGCTCACCACGCCGACGCTCGGGCTGCTCACCTACGCGCTCGGCTTCGGGCCGTCGCAGGGCTGGAGTTCGCCGGCCATCGCGGTCTCGGGAGTCCTCGGCCTGGTCCTGCTGGTGGTCGCCGTCGCCCACCAACTTCGCTCCGCCGAACCGCTGTTGCGACTTCGACTGCTGAGTGATCGGGCGTTCGGCGCGGCCGGCGCGCTGGCCCTGCTCACCTCGGCCGGGCTGATGGGCGTGTTGTTCGTCTTCCCGCTGCTCTACCAGGCGGCGCTCGGCGCCTCCGCGCTGGACGCGGGCCTGGGGGTCTTCCCCGAGGCGGTCGGGCTGATGTTCGCGTCCCAGGTGGTCGACCGGTTGTTGCCCCGGCTGGGCCCTCGGCGGCTGGCCACGCCCGCGTTGTTGTCGGCCGCGCTGGTGTTCGGCGCGCTCGCACTGCCCGGGGTCGCCGACAACGCCTGGGCGGTACGGGTGTTGATGTTCGCCGTCGGGCTGGTGCTGGGCACCGCCGTACTGACCGTGCAGATCGCCGGGTTCGGCGAGATCGAGCCGCCGGACATGGGCCACGCGATGGCCCTGTTCACCATCGTGCGCACGCTGGGCGGTTCGCTCGGGATCGCGGTCGGCGCCGCGGTGATCGAGGCGGGCGGCGGGTCGGGGCACGACGCGAGTTCGCCCGGGCCGTACCGCGCGGCGATCTGGGTCACCGCCGTACTGGTCGCGATCGGTGCGGTGTTCGCGCTGCGGTTGCCCCGCGAGGCGCCGGCTCCACCGCCGTTCGGGGACGACGACGCGGAACCGACCGCCGGCCCCGACCCGGAGCCGAACCGCGCGGAAGCGGCCACCGACCCCGGCCCGGCGCCGAACCGTCCGGGGCGGGCCACCGACCCGGACCCCGAGGCGGCCGGTGCCTCAGCCTCCGGCCGAGGCTGACAGCAGTCCGACGAGTCCGACGGCGAGCCCGCCGCGCCAGCAGGCGTAGTCGTGGCCGCCGTCGAACTCGGTGTAGGTGAGTGGGTAGCCGCGTTCGAGCAGGACATCCCGCAGGCGTCGGTTCTCGGCGACCAGCATCCACTCCAGCAACCCCACCTCGACGTGGAACCGGATCGGCAGCCGTTCGGTCGTCGCGAACCGCCGGGTCAACCACTCGGGGCCGTCGTTGCCCTCGTCCGGGTCGGGCCACCAGAACGACCCGGACTGGGACAGCACGTTGCCGAACCGGTCCGGCCGGTGCAGGGCCGCGAAGGCGGCGGTCAGGCCGCCCGCGCTCTGGCCGACGACCACGGTGTGCGCGGGATCGGGGTCGAACCCGTAGTGCCGACCGGCCCACGGCAACAACACGTCCGCCAACCAATCCACGAACGCCTCGCTACAGGTCAGGTCGGCGATCCGCCGATCCCGACCCATGGTGTCCACGAGCAGCGCGAGGGTCGGCGGAATCCGGCCCTCGGCATGCAGGTTGTCCAGCGTGTCGCCGATGTCGAGCACCGAGCCCCAGACCTCGCCGTCAAGGAATACGGCGACCCGGAAGGGCTCCGGGCGGACGCCGGCGGGCACGAGCACGCTCACCCGGCGTCCGGCCACCGTGGTGTCCAGACGCGAGCCGCGCGGCACGCCCGGCCGGCGGCGCACCCACGGCTGCGCGGGCGCGTCCGGCAGCGCCAGCACCGAGGACGGATTGCGGCCGTCCCGCGCGGCCAGCGTGGGCGCGTGGTTGTACGGGTCGGGCACCGCGCCGTCCAACACGCCCAGCCAGGCGGCCCGATCGGTGCGCAGCAGTTGCGCGCGAGCCCCGGTGCCGACGAAGAACTGGTACGACGCGCGCAGGTCGGCGGGCAGCCGATGGGTGAGCGCCCACACGTCGGTGCCGGGCAGTCGGCGCATCAGATGCGGCGTCAGATCACCCGCGTGCCGGTCCCGGTCGGTGAACGTGTGCAGCAGCGCGAGCACGTCCCGGGCGGGCGCCGTCGGGTCGTCCCGCCACACGAAGGTGACCAGGCGCTGCCCGGGGTCGGCCGGATCCGGCTCGACCAGCGGGGCGCCGACCGCCTCGACCCCGGCCCAGAACTCGGCGCCGGCGTCGGCTCGGCCGGCGGCGACCGCCTCGGTCAGCGCGTGCAGGATCGGGGTGTCCATGATGGTCGGCTTTCTGCGCGAGGACGAACGGGGCGGTCGGACGGACGCGGGCCCGCAACGGCGGCGGCCCCGGGGCGCGTTGCGCGTCCCGGGGCCGGTCGCGGCCGATGCCGGCGGGTCGGACGGCGGCGGATCAGGAGGTGGCGGACAGCGCCTTCGCGATGTCGCCGAGCACCACGTCGGCGGCCAGCGGACCGCCTCGGGTGGACCACACCGAACCGTCCACGGTGACCACGTGGTTCTTCTTGACCACGTTCAACTCCTTGTACGCCGGCTTCTCCTGGACCTCCTTGAGCGCGCTCGCGCCGTCCGCGGTGAGCGTGCCCAGGAACAGCCAGTCACCGTCGATCTCGGCGATCTTCTCCAGGCTCAACGCGGGAGTGTGCGCGTTGCCGTCCTTGTCCTGCGCCTTGGGCCGGGTCAGCCCCATGTCGAGCGCGACGCCACTGGCGAACTGGCGCTTCTCCATCCAGCTCGGGCCGTTCGGGTTCCAGCGCACGATGCTCACCGCGGCGCCCTTGTTCGCGGTCAGGTCCTCGCCGGTCTTCTTCGCCTTGGCCTCGTAGTCGGTGATCACCTTGTTCGCCTGGTCCAGCTTGTTGACCGCGTTGCCGATGCCGCGGAAGGACAACTTCCAGTCGTCGGTGGGGGCCATGGTGACCAGCGTCGCCGGGGTGATCCTGCGGAGTTGCTTGAGCACCTGCTCGTCCTGCATGTCGCCGGCCAGGATCAGGTCCGGCTTGGCCGCGATCACCTTGTCCATCACCGGCTGGAGCAGGTTCCCGACCACCTCGATGCCCTTGACCTTGTCGGTCAGGTAGGCGGGCGGCTTGTCCAGGCCCTGGCCGTTGGTGATGCCGACCGGCTTGACGCCGAGCGCGAGCACCGCGTCCAGGTCCTCCTGGGTGAGCACCACGACGCGCTTGGGGCTCGCCGGCACCTGGACCGCGGTGCCGGTCGCGTCCTTGACGGTGCGGGTGCCGCCGGCCGAGTCGCCGGCGGCCGGCGCGGCGCCGCTCTGGTTCGCGGCGGGCTTGGTGTCCGACTTGGAGTCCGAGTCGGAACCGCACCCGGTGAGCAGCAATCCGGCCGCCCCCGCCACGGCGAGCAGCCGAACCACGCGCCGCCGGGCGGTCGCGAGCGAGCGATGAGATGAGGGCATGTGGGGCTCCGGGCACGAGTAAGGACGGGGGTCGGGCTCGGCACGACCCCCGGGGTCGTGCTTAGGTTAGCCTTACCTTCCATGAGTTGCGCAAGACGGTACGGATCGCCATCCGCCCGGGTGGCGCACGTCACGCCCGGCCGCGAAGGCGCGGTGCTCGTGCGGGGATCGCATCCTCCGTTCGGGTGACGCCGGCGCGGTGGGCCGCCCTCCGCCGGGCGTCGGTCCGTACGGTGTCCGGCATGAAGCGGACCACCGTGACGCGTTCGATGTTGTCGATGGCCGCAGCGGCCGCGCTCGTGCTGAGCACCCAGGCCGGACCGGCGGCGGCCGACCCGCCCGCCGCCGGTTGCCTCGTCGACCGACTGGAGCAACTGCGCGCGCTCCAGCACCGGTTGGACGGCCTCGCGCTGGACGGCCTGGCCGGCGCCGGCCAGTACTGGTACGTCGATCACCAGCGCTGCACACTCACCATCGGCATGCTGCGCGGCGCCGCCGACCCGGCCACCTCGAACTTCCTCGCCACCGCCCGACTGACGCCCGCGCCGGTCGACATCGTCCACCTCGGCGCGGCGATCCGCCCCCGGCTGGCCCGGGGCCCGGCCGCCGACCCGAACTCCCGCCCCCCGAACGGGTTCCACGGCGGCAGCACGATCTACAGCGGGCTCACCGGCACGGTCTTCATCTGCACCGCCGGCTTCAACGGCTACCGCCCGAACACGACCGCCACGGCGGGCCATTGCGCCCGGGACGCGTCCACCTGGTACGACGGCACCGGCACCCTGATCGGCACCGTCGGCCAGTACCGCTTTCCCGACGCCGACTGGGCGGTGATCCCCGCGGCCGAGGGCCTGCCGCTGGCCGGCGACATCGTCGACGGCAACTCCACCACCAGGATCACCGGCTTCGCCAAACCCCGACTGCACGACCGGATCTGCGCCACCGGCGCCTCCAGCGGCACCCGGTGCGGCACCGTCGACGCCGTCGACGTCACCGTCAACTACCCCGAGGGCGCCGTCACCGGCCTGGTCCGCAGCACCCAGTCCGGCGCCGCCGGCGACTCCGGCGGCCCGGTCCACATCGGCTCCACCGGCGTCGGCCTGATCAGCGGCGGTCCCTCGGAGGGCGCCCCCACGTTCATCCAACCCCTGAACTTCTGAACACCCGGCATCCGGGCGCCGTCGCTCAGCCGCGCAGGAGTTTCAGTTGGGCGGTCAGGGTGTCCATGCCTCGGTAGGTGAGGCCGACCAGGGCGACGTGTTTCCAACGGAGGATGCCCTGGGCGTCGATGATGAAGACGGCTCGACGGAGGGCGTTACTGCCCAGGCCGATGCCGTAGGAGTCGATCGCCCTGTGGTCGGTGTCGGCGAGCAGGGGCATCCGCAGGTTGTGCTTGCGGGCGAATTTCTCGTGGCTGTCCAGGTCCTGTGGGCTGATGCCCCAGACGGTGGCATCCAGGTCGACGAACTGTTCGAAGCCGGAGGAGTACGAGCACAGTTGCCTGGTGCAGACCGCCGTGTCGTCGCCGGGGTAGAAGGCCAGCACCAGGGGACGGCCGAGTTGGCCGGACAGGGTCAGCGGTTCGCGGCGGGCCTCGCCGTCGGTCAGGTGAATCGCGTCGAGGGTGAAGTCCGGTGCCGGGGCGCCGATCTCGGGGGTCTTGGACACGTCGTGGTCTCCTCGGGCGAGGCGGGGGCGGAGTGCGGTCGCGGTGCGAGGCCGGCCGCGCCTCGCACCGCGACGTTACCCGGGTCGCTCAGGGCCCGACGAGCGCCGTACGTCGTACCAGCACGGTGATCGCGGGAAGTGGGAACAGCAGCAGGAACAGGTTCGGCGCCCACCATTCGAGGGCGAAGTCGCCGCGCAGCGCCCAGAACGCGACGGCCTGGAGGCCCGCGGTGCTGGTCAAAACGAGCGAGATCAGCATCAGCGGATGGGCGTTGCCGGTCGCGGTGCGCCGGCCCAGGCACAGCGCGGCCGGCCCGGTCAGCCCTGCGGCGAGGTCGAGCAACACGAACGAGTAGTTCCAGTCGCTGATCACCGGATCGGCGTAGTCCTTGTACGCGTACTCGGCCGGGATCAGCGCGAACAGGGTGACCGTCCAGTAGAGCAGGAAGCCCACGTCCGCGATGGTCATCGAGACCCGGGTGAAGCACATCAGGCCGGCGCCGGGCCGGCGCTCGGACGTGCTACCCACGGCTCGTTCCGCCACTCGGGTGGGGCACCGCGACACCGTCGACCGGCAGGCCCGCGATCACGGTGCGCCGCCGTTGCTGCGGATCAACTCGACCAACCGGGCCCGCAGATCGTTGTGCGCTTCGTCGTGCGGGACTCCCAGGTCGAGCAACCGGGCCATCCACCAGCCGTCCACGGCCATCCGAACCAGGTCGGCGACGGCCGGTTCCAGGCCGTCCCGAGCGAGGCGGCGCTGCCAGTGCGCGTATCGCTCGCGCAGGCACCCGAGCACCTCGGGGCCGCCGGCCGCGGCGACCAGCGCGAGCGGTACGCGGTCGATGCCGCTGCGGTCCCCGGTCGGGGATTGCCCGGGAATGCTCGCGTCCAGCCAGGCCAGCGTGAACGCACCCGGTGGGCAACCCGGTTCGGGCAGCACCTCGTCGAACCGGTCGGCGAGCCGCTCGACCACGCCGCGTACCAGTTCCTGTTTGCTCGGGAAGTGATGCAGCAGGCCGCCCTTGCTGACGCCGGCCTCACGGGCCACCGCGTCCAGACGGACCGCCTCCACACCGTCCCGGACCAGTATTCGCTCCACCGCGTCCAGTAGTCGATCGCGCACCGGCGCGCCCCCGTTCCCGCTCTCGAATCGCCCGGACCGTCCGGACGGTCGGGAGTCACCGTAGCAGCAGAAGGGCCCGTCCCGGGTGTCGGGATTTCGGGTGTGGTCGGGTTATCTCCCTTACACGACAAGGGAGTTGGTGGGCACGGCCCGAGCGGACCGGTCGATTGCTCGGCGGGCTCGGCCGGTCCGCTCGTGCCCACCGAAGCCGGCCCCCGCACGGCCGGCCGGGCCGGGCGGCGCGCCGGGCAGTGGGGTCACGGCCGACGCGCCCGGGACCGACGGCGGCGACGCGGGCCCGGTCGGCGCCGGCGGTTCGACGGAGGCGGGCTCCTCGGCCGTCGATTCGGCACCCGCCGATCGCGCGATGGGGGCGGCCGGGCGTCGGGCGATGTCGCGTGCGCCGCTGTCCGGCACGTTCGCCGCGGGCAGTTCCCGGAGCCGGTCCGCGTCCGGAGCCGGTCCGCGTCCGGGCGCCGGGCCGGGTCCTTGGCCGACAGACCCGGAATCGGTTCGGCCGGGCCACCCGCATGGCCCAGGCCACCCACTGCTCGCGTTCCGCCTCCGGCAACCGGCGGCCGATGCTCACCTGCTTGATCGCGACCCCGGCGTGCAGCAGCTCGTCGGTCGCCCGCCGCACCACCCCCATGCCCCGGCGCCGAGCTGTTCGTGCAGCCGATACCGGGCGGCGACCCGGCGATCCGAACCCCGCGTGCCCATGGCAGGCCACCCCCGATCGACGCCGTGGGCCGGATTCGGTCACGGCGCCGGCAAACGGACATCTCGGGTTCCGCCGAATCGAGGCCGTCGACCCCGGAATTCGATCCCGACTCGTTGTATGGACCCGCACGCGAGTCTCTGCCGTACCGACCCCGGATCCGGCACCATGACGGAATGAGCCGTGTGGAGAAACGCACGTCGGCCGAACCGCTGCTCCCCGCACCGGTACCGCCCGCGCTGCCGCCGCTCGCGAAGCGACCGATCGTGCTGATCATGATCGCGGTCTTCGCGGTGCAGGTGGCACTGTCCGGGCGCTACGGCTTCCATCGCGACGAGCTGTACTTCGTGGTGGCCGGCCGACATCTCGCGTGGGGCTACGTCGACCAACCCCCACTCACGCCGCTGCTCGCCCGCGCGTCCGGCGAGTTGTTCGGGGACCAGCCGCAGGATCTGCGGATATTCGCCGCGCTCGCGTGCGCGGCGACCGTCCTGGTCGTCGCGCTGATGGCACGCGAGTTCGGAAGCGGCCGGGCCGGCCAGTTGCTCGCCGCGGCCTGCGCCGCCACCTCCGGGATCGTGCTGGGCGTCGGCCACCTGTGGTCCACCGCGACGCTGGACATCCTCGCCTGGCTCCTGGTGGCGTGGTTCCTGCTGCGGCTGCTGCGCACCGGCGACGGGCGCTGGTGGCTCGCGGTGGGAGCGGCCGTCGGCGGCGCGATGCTGAACAAGTACCTGGTCGGCTATCTCGTGGTGGCCCTGCTCGTCGGGCTGCTCGCGGTCGGCCCGCGCGAGGTGCTGCGCAGCCGCCTGCTCGGGGCCGGCGTCGCGGTCGCGGTCCTGCTCAGCGCCCCCGGCCTGATCTGGCAGGCCGGCCACGACTGGCCGCAGTTCACCGTCGCCGGCGGGATCAGCACGGACGACGGCGTGGAGAACCGGATCTTGTTCGTCCCGCTGCAAATCGCCTACCTGTCACCGCTGTTCGTGCCGATCTGGGTGGCCGGCGGGGTGCGGTTGTGGCGTTCGGCGGAGCTTCGCTGGGCTCGCTCGATACTGCCCGGATACCTGGTCCTGTGCGTCCTGGTGATCGGCTCCGGCGGCAAGTCGTACTACGCGTTGCCGCTGCTCCTGGTGCTGGTCGCGGCCGGCTGCGAGCCGACCGTGCAATGGGCCGCGTCCCGACCGGGTCGGCGGCTGCCGGTCGGCTCGATGCTCGTGGTCGCCACCGTCACGAGCGCGGTGATCTCGCTGCCGTTGCTGCCGGTCGGCCGGGTGAACGCGGTGATCGGGATCAACCCGGAACAGGGCGAGCAGATCGGTTGGCCCGAACTGGCCGACGCGGCGGCGGTGGCCTGGGTGCAGATCCCGGCCGAACAACGCGACCGGGCGGTGCTGTTCGCGGGCAACTACGGCGAGGCGGGCGCACTGGACCGATACGGTCCCGCCCGAGGGCTGCCGAAGCCGTATTCGGGCCACATGTCGTTCGCCGACTGGGGCCCGCCGCCGGACCGCGCCGACGGCCCGGTCGTGGTCGTGCGCGAGGGCGAAGTCACCAGAAGATATCGGGACTTCGTCGGCTGCAGGCTGGTCACTCGGGTGGACAACGGCATGGGCGTCGACAACGAGGAACAACACGCGGTGGTCGAACTGTGCGCGGGCACGGCGAAACCCTGGTCGCGCCTGTGGCCGGAGCTGCGGCACTTCTACTGACCGACGGGTCGACCTTCGGCATGCCCCGAGTCGACCGATGCACCCGACCCCGAATCGACGCCCGTCGCGCCCCCGGGACGCGGCCGGGCAGTGAGGAGCGTCATGGCGAATGCGAGTCCGCCCGGCTACCGCACCGGCGGCGAGGGCCGGCCCGGGTCGATGACCGGCTCGGCGTACCGGGAGGTCCGGCGTCGGGTGTTGCACCTGGAACTCGCGCCCGGCGCACGATTCACCGAGAAGGCGGTGGCCGGCGAACTGGGCATGAGCAAGACGCCCGTGCACGAGGCGCTCGCCCTGCTCGCCGAGGACGGTTTCGTGGAGGTGCTTCCGCGCAGCGGCTACCGGGTCTCCCGGGTCACCCTGCGCTCCGCGCGCGAATTGTTCGACCTGCATCGGGTGCTGGAGCAGGAGGCGGCGGGGGCGGTGGCCCGGCGGCCGGCCGAGGTGACCGCGCCGATGGCCCGCGAGAGCGCGTGGGTACGGAGCGCGGGGCCGGTCGAGGGCACGGACGCGTGGCTGGACCGATACACCCGGCTGCACCTGCTGCTCGGCGAGCTGGCGGGCAATCGACATCTGCGCCGCGTGTTGGGCGGGACCCTGCACGCCCACCATCGGCTGCTCCGCCTGTGCGTGGCCGCCGACGGGCCGCATCCGCGCTCGATCGCCGGCGACGACGCGCCGCTGCTGGACGCGCTCGCGGCGGGCGACCCGGACGCGGCCCGGCACGCGGTGCACACCCGGCTGAGCGGATGCCGCGAGCGGGTGCTGGACACGTTGCTCTCCAGTGACGCGCTCCTGGACGTGAACATCGCCGGCTCCGCGTCGGGACCGTGACCGGACCCGATCGCCGCACCGACGCGCGGCGGCGCCCGTACCCGACCCGGCCCCGGCCGGCGGCTCGGCGGGCGGGCACTCGACGGGCGCCGGCTCGGCGGGCGACGACTCAGCGGGCCCCGGCGCGAAGCAGGGTGCCCAGGTCCAGGTCGAGCAGGTCGGCCGGCAGCTCGGCGGCGCAGCCGTCGCCGTCGCCGCGGCCCAGATGCGCGGCGACCGGCGGCACCAAGGCGCCGAACACGGCCGCGCCCAGTGCCCGGATGCCGTCCTCGACGGCGGCGGCGGCACCGTCCTGGTCGCCCGCCGCCAGTGCCGCGCTCAGCGGCCCGTGGTCGGGTGCCGGCCAGGTCGGCTCGCCGAGTACGGCGGCCAGGCACAGGTGGCGCAACTGGTGGCGCAGCACGTAGTCCTCGATCTCGGCCGCCCGCCCGTTGCCGGCCCGTTCGGCGAGCGCGGCACCGAACCCGAGCCACCCGAGCGGCACGGACGCGAACCCGGCCCCCACACGCCCCCCGGCCCCCGCCGCCGGCCCGGACGTCGCATCGAGATCCGCAGCGGGACGCGCGTCGGGTGCCGCCCCGGGAGCCGACCCGGACGTCCGCCCCGCCGTCGACCCGCCGGCCAGCACCGTGCGCCGCCACGCCCGCGCCGCCTCGGGCAAGCCGCGCAGCCCCTCCGCATCGCGCCGGCCGGCCGCCAGTCGGGCCGCCAACGTCTCGATCGTCAGCCGCAGTTCGAGCAGTTCCCGGATGTCGCGCAGGGTGACCGGCATGACCAGGTAGCCCGAATGCGGCGCGACCGCGACCAGGCTCTCGTGGGTGAGCAGATTGAGCGCCTCGCGCACCGGCGTCTTGCCCATGTCCAGGGCGGTGGCCAGATCCCCTTCGCTGAACACCGTCCCGGGCGGCATCTCCAGGCGCAGGATGCGGCCTCGAATCGTCTCCCGGGCGAGGGCGGTCCGGCTCTTGGTACGCGCTGTCGGGCTCGGCGTCATGTCCGGATTCTCCTCGGATCCGGGCCGTATTCCGCTCGGCGACGAGGATCGGCGAAGATCGGCAAGCCGGTGCCGCGACCGGTTCACGGAATCCGACGACCCGCGTGTCGATCCCGACGGGACCGGACACTCCCATGCCGGCTGGGACTAATATCTCAGGCAGTCGGGTCTGCGACAAGAACACGGGGGTGCCGCGCGCCCGGGTGGTGCCCACAACGTGGGTCCTCGGCCATCGCCGACGCCGACTCCTGCGATGATCCTCGCGACGAGGAAGGTGGTTTCGGATGACCCGCGCGGCCCGCACGCCGACCGGCGCCGCTCCGAGGCGCGCTCGATCGGGCGTCGGCCGGCCGCCACCGATCCGCGACCGGGCCTACCATCGAAACCGTGTCGAAGGCTCCACCGACCACCTCCGCGAGCCGCACCCGCACGCCATTCCCTCGGGACGAACGACCTTGGACATCGACATATGACCGCGTCGCAGCACACCCGATCCGCATCCCCCGTCACGCTCCTGCGGGAATGGCGCGAGCGCACCGACGGCGCCGCCCTGCACGAGGCCCTGTTCCTCGGCCTGAACGTCGACCTGCCCTTCCTGGAGCGCGTCGCCGTCCCCCTCGCCCGCGGCCTCTCCGCCCGCGTCGCGATCCTCGGGGACGCCGCGCAGGAGGCGCACGACCCCCGCGAGGTGCGCGGCGCGGGTCTGGACTACCTCTACGCGCCCACGGTGTGTCCCGGTGGCCTGCGCGCCAAGCTGGTCGTACTGCTCGGCGAGCACGCGTGCCGGATCGCGATCGGCGGCGGCACCCCCGCACTGCCCGGCTGGGCGGGCGAGGACCGGTTGTGGACGGTGGTCGAGACCGAGGACGACGCGTCCAACGCGTTGCTGGCCGATGTCGCCGACTGGCTGGACAAGCTGCCCGAGGCGGCCGGGGTCGCGATGGCCCCGTGGGCGGGCGAGTATCTGCGCGAGATCGCCGCGCTGCTGACCGAGCGGCACATCCTGGCGGACGAGACGCCCGGGCCCGACGCACGACTGCTGGACAACCTCGACCGTTCGCTGCTGGACCAGGTGCCGGCCGGCCCGGTGGAGGAACTGCACGTGTACGCGCCGGCCGTGGATCCGGCGGGCGACACGCTGCGCGAGTTGATCGCCCGCCTGGCTCCCGCGCGGGTGCTGCTGGGGGTGCACGAGAACTGGTCGGGCCACACCGGCGCGATGTTGCGCACCGCACTCGGCGGTCGTCCCGCCGAGGTGCTCGTGTTGCCCGAACAGCGGCTGGTACACGGCCGGTTCGCGCAGTGGCGGATCGGCGACCGGTGGTTCGCGCTGACCGGGAACGCCGATCTGACCCGCGCCGGGTTCGCCGGCACCGCGGCGGCCGGCGGCGGCCTCGACCTCGCGGTGCGGACCGCCGGCGGTCCGGCGCTGTCGCTCGGCGAGGGCCGGACCACCTCGGTCGCCGGCCTGGACGCGCTGCGCGGCGTCGCGGCCGGCGCCGAACTCGTACTGCTCGGCGCCCGGGCGGACGGCGCGGGACTGCGCGTGGTGCTGGCCGAGGCCGCCCGCGAGCCGGTCACGGTGAGCACCTCGGCCGACGGATCGCCGGGCTCCTGGCGGGAGTTGGGCATCATCCCGAGCGGCGCCTCGAGCGCCGGCTTCCCGCCCGCGGCGGGCCAGGGGCCGGCCGTGCGGGGCAGCGTCACCCGCGCCGACGGCAGCGTGCTGCACTCCGCGGTGGTCTTCGCGTACAGCCCGGCCGCCGCCGCTCGACCGAGCGAGACCCGGCCCACCGCCCGCCCGGAACCCACGCCCGAGCCGCGCTCCGCGACACCCGCACCGGTGCGCGCGGTCGCGCCGCCGCGCCCGGTCGAGACGGCGCCCGCGCCGCCGGCGACTCCGCGCCCGCCGGCCCCGACTCCGACAGCGGCCCCGACTCCGCCGGCCGTGCCGTCGCCGGCGCCGCTGTACGTCCCCTCCCACGACGCCGAGCCGGTCCCGGCCGCACCCGCCGAGGACGGCCCGTACGCCGACGCGATCGAGGAGTTCGCCGCGCACGGCTGGGTCGCCGGCATCGAGGACGGGATCTGGCGGATCACCGGCTCGTTCGGCAACCCGGTCCCGATCGCGGCGGTGGCCGCGACGCGTCTGGCGCAGTACGGCGAGCCGGTACTGATCCAGGCCGGCAACGAGCGCCGGTGGGCCTTCATGGCCTGGCACGCGCCCGACCTGACGCTGCTGAACTGGCCCGCCCGGAACTGGCGCAGCTACCAGATACGTCCCCCGGCCGACCCCGAGTCGCGCTTCCGCGGCGGCGACCTGGCGAGCGTTCCGGGCCGGGTGGGTCCGCTCAACCGACAGATCGGCGACCCGCCGCCCGCGCTGCTGCGCGTGCTGGACGAGGTCGGCATCGGCTTCGCCGAACTGGTCAAGACGCTGCAACAGATCGGCGGCTGAGCGGCGGCCCGAAATCCCGCGCGGCGCGGCCGAGTTCGGCCGGATCGCGGAGCGAACGACCGTCGGCACACCGACCACCAACACGAACGTGCTTCGGAACGGCCGGAGCCCGTGTGCGAATTCAGGAGCAGGACCCATGGCGGAGCCACTCGCGGCGGACCTACGTGCCGACGGCCACACCGATTGGCGCGCGTACGGTCCGCTGTCGTTGCCGCCGATCCTGGCCGCTTCGCTCGCCGCGTTCGACGAGCACGGGTATCACGGGACGACCGTGCGCGACATCGCCCGCCGGGTGGGGGTGACGGTGCCGGCGCTGTACTACCACTACCGGAACAAGCAGGCGCTGCTGGTCGAGTTGCTGATCGGCTCGATGAACGCCGCGCTCGGTCGCTGTCGGGGCGCCCTCGCCGAGGCCGACGACACCCCCTCCGCGCGGTTCGCCGCACTGGTCGAGTGCATCGTGCTGTACATGGCGAACCGCGCGCCGCTGGCCTTCCTGGACACCGAGATGCGCAGCCTCGAACCCGACAACCGGGCCCGCTACATCGCGATGCGCGACGAACTCGAAGCCCTGATGCACGACGCGGTCCGAGACGGCGTGGCCCTGGGCGAGTTCACCACCCCATACCCGATCGACGCCGGCCGCGCCGTCATCACGAGCTGCCAGGCCGTAGCCAACTGGTACCGCCCCACAGGCCCCCTGACCCCCCAACAAATCGCCACCCGCTACGTAACCATCTCCCTGGCCACGGTCGCCCACACCCCCAAAACCAACCCCTGACCCACACCCAACCCCCAACACCGACCAAACACTTCCCAAGCCAAATCAGCCCGCGCCCCTGAGGCAATCAGCCCCGCCGACGCATGAGGACACCCAGCCCCGCCGGCGCATGAGGCGAACCCAGCCCCGCCGGCGCATGAGGCCACCCAGCCCCGCCGGCGCTTGAGGCGAACCAGCCCGGCCGGCGCTTGAGGCCACCTCGGCCGGAGGCCGGGTCACCCCAGCCGGGGCCGGCGCTTGAGGCCAAAGGCCCAGCGCCCAGCGCCTACTTCGGCGCCATCCTGATCGCGCCGTCGAGCCGAATCACCTCACCGTTGAGCATCTGGTTCTCCACGATGTGCGCCACCAACGCCGCATACTCCGCCGGCCGCCCCAGCCGACTCGGATGCGGCACCTGCGCCCCCAGCGAAGCCCGCGCCGCCTCCGGCAACCCCCCGAGCAACGGCGTCTCGAACAACCCGGGCGCAATCGTCATCACCCGCACCGCCACCCCGGCCAGGTCCCGCGCGATCGGCAGCGTCATCGCCGCGATGCCGCCCTTGGACGCGCTGTACGCGGCCTGCCCGATCTGCCCGTCGAAGGCCGCGACCGACGCGGTGTTGACGATCACCCCGCGCTCGCCGTCCACCGGCTCGTGCGCGATCATGCGCTCCGCCGCCAACCGCAGCACATTGAACGTGCCGATCAGGTTGATGTTGACCACCCGCGCGAACAGATCCAGCGGGAAGGCGCCCTTGCGCCCCACCGTACGAGCCGCGTCGGCCACGCCCGCGCAGTTGACGGTGATCGCCAACGTGCCGTTCGCGTCCGCCGCGTCCACCGCCGCCCGTACCTCGTCCTCCCGCGTGACGTCGCCGGGAACGAACACGGCCCGCTCGCCGAGCCGTTCGGCCACGTCCTTGCCCGGGGACGAGGGCAGGTCGAACAGCACGACGGACGCGCCCTCGGCGACGAGCCGTTCGGCGGTGGCCAGGCCCAGACCCGAGGCTCCGCCGGTGATCAGGGCGGTGGTGCCTTCGATACGCATCTATCTGTCTCCGTAGTGATCCGAGCGAACAAAAAACCGAAAGGAACGGAAGAACCTCAGAGCCGCTCGATGATCATCGCGTTGGCCATCCCGCCGCCCTCGCACATCGTCTGCAGCCCGTACCGGCCGCCCGTGGACTCCAACACCCCCAGCAGCGTGCTCAACAACCGCCCGCCGGAGGCCCCGAGCGGATGCCCGAGCGCGATCGCCCCGCCGCGCCGGTTCACCTTCTCCGGGTCGGCGCCCACCTCCGCCGCCCACGCCAACGGCACCGGCGCGAACGCCTCGTTGACCTCGAACGCGTCGATGTCGTCGATGCCCAGGCCGGCCCGTTCGAGCACCTTGCGGGTGGCCGGGACGACCCCGGTGAGCATCAGCAGCGGGTCGTCGCCGGTCACCGCGAACGCGTGGAAGCGGGCGCGCGGCGTCAGCCCGAGCGCGGTCGCGCGCTCCTCGCTCATGATCAACGCGGCGGAGGCGCCGTCGGTGAGCGGCGACGAGTTGCCCGGGGTGATCCGCCAATCGATCTCCGGGAAACGTGCGCCCATGCCCTCGTCCACGAACGCCGGCGCGAGTCCGGCCAGCCCCTCCTCGGTGGTGGTGGGCCGCACCGTCTCGTCCACCCGGTGCACACCGCCGTCGAGGGTGATCGGCACGATCTCCCGATCGAACGCGCCCTCGGCACCGGCCTGCGCGGCGAGCCGATGCGAGCGGGCGGAGAACCGGTCGAGCGCCTCCCGGTCCAGGTTCCAGCGGGCCGCGATCAACTCGGCCGAATAGCCCTGCGGGATCAACCCCTCGGGGTAACGCTTGCCGAGCAATTCGCCGAACGGATCGCCCCCGCGCGCGGCGAAGCCCATCGGCACCCGACTCATCGACTCGACGCCGGCCGCGATCACGATGTCGTACGCGCCGGCGATCACGCCCTGCGCGGCGAAGTGCGCGGCCTGCTGGCTCGATCCGCACTGCCGGTCCACCGTCGTCGCCGGGACGCCGTCCGGGAATCCGGCGGCGAGCACCGCGTTGCGCGCGATGTTGAGCGACTGGTCGCCGGCCTGCGAGACACAGCCCGCGATCACGTCCTCGACCAGCGCGGGGTCGAGATCGTTGCGCTCGACCAGGGCGCGGAGCGTGTGGGCCAGCAGGTCGACCGGGTGGGTGCCGGACAACGCGCCGCCGGGCTTGCCCTTGCCGGACGCGGTCCGCACCGCGTCGACGACGACGGCTGTGGTCATGGTGCTTCGTCCCCTCGGATCCGCGACATTACTGAACGTTCGCTAAGACATTCGACCCTCCGGTGCAATCCCTGTCAAGCATCGACCCGGGCCGCGGGCGTTTCCGGTCGCGGCACCGGCGCCTGACGTACGGCACCCTGCCCGGGGGCGGCACTAGGCTGACCCCCGTGACCAGCGCACCCGTACGCGAACCACGCCAGCACCGCAGTCGCGTCACCCGAGCCAGGCTGCTGGACGCCGCCGTCGAGGTGCTGGCCGAGGTCGGCTGGCTCGGCGGCACCGTCACCGTGGTCGCCGAGCGGGCGAACGTCTCCCGGGGCGCGGTACAGCACCACTTCCCCACTCGCGAGGACCTGTTCACCGCCGCGATCGATCACATGGCCGGGGACCTGTTCACCCGGATACGCCTGGACGGGGCCCGGATCCCACCCGGCCCCGAGCACACCGAGACGGTGCTGGACGCGCTCGTGTCGATGTTCCGGGGCACGCTGTACCGGGCCGCGCTCAACCTGTGGGTGGCCGCGGTGCAGGACGAGACCCTGCGGGCCAGGGTGCTGCCGCTGGATCGGCGACTGAGCGCCGCGATGTACGACATGGCGGTCGATCTGCTCGGCGCGGACGTGTCCCGCCCCGGGGTACCGGCCGCCGTGGAGGGCACGCTCAGTCTGGCCCGGGGACTGGGCGTCCGGGAACTGCTCACCGAGAACGAGGCGCGCCGGCGCACGATCATCCGGCAGTGGGCGGCCCACCTGGACACCGTGCTGACCGGCGCCGAAGCCGGCTGCGGCGCCGGGGCCGGCTGACCCCGCCCCGGCGGATGCGATCCGGTGCCGGAGGAGTCCCCGGGCCGTCATTTCACGCTTCGATGACCAATCCTTGATGCGGACCCGGTCAAACCCGGGACGTAACGCGATCCGAGGGCCATAGCTTCACCGCGTGGACTGGAATCGACGGACCTGCGCCCGACGCGGGCACGAGACGTACGCTCCCGACGAACCGGCGCTGCGTGACCGGCTGCACGCGAGCACGCCGGTCGGCGAGGCGTGGCGCTGCCTGCGCTGCGGCGACTACGTGCTCGGCGAGGTCAAGGGCCGCGGCCCGGCCGGCGACGCGCCGACGGTGATGCGCGGGCGGGCCCTGCGCGACGTGCTGATCCTGCGTTTCCTGGCCGTCGAACGGGCCGCGCGCGGCGTACTGATCCTGGTCGCGGCCTACGCGGTCTGGCGATTCAGCAATTCGCAGGACTCGGTGCGCAGGTTGTTCGAGGACGACCTGACCGCGTTCCGGCCGGTGGCCGAGCACTTCCACTACGACCTGGACCATTCGCCGATCGTCGACTCGATCCGCAAGACCTTCGACTACAAGCACTCGACGCTGGTCTGGGTCGCCGTCGCGATGGTCGCCTACGCGGTGATCGAGATCGTCGAGGCGGTCGGCCTGTGGCTGCTCAAGCGCTGGGCGGAATACCTCACGGTGGTCGCCACCGCGGCCTTCCTGCCGCTGGAGGGCTACGAGATGCGCGAGCACGTGAGCCCGTTCAAGGTGGCCACGCTGGTCCTGAACATCCTCGCGGTCGTCTACATCATCGTCGCGAAGCGGCTGTTCGGAGTCCGCGGCGGGGCCGAGGCGTTCGAGCGCGAACGGCACAGCGAATCGCTGCTGGAGATCGACGAGGCGATCCACGCCGGGCCGCCGCGGCAACCGTGGGAAGAGCACGTACACACGCCCAAGGCGCCACCCGCACGCACCCCCTGACCGTCCCACACCGTCCCGCACCACGAAACCCCGGGCGTCCGGGCCGACTTCCCGGCCCGGCCGCCCGAGCCGCCGGGCGGCCCCGACTCACGGCACCAGCACCAACCGCCCGCGCAGCCCGCCCTCCGCCAGCCGGGTGAACGCCCGGGCCGCGTCCGCGAGCGCGACCACCTCGGCCACCCGCAGGGTCAGCGCGCCCTCGGCCGCCAGCGCGGCCAGTTCCGCCGATCGCGCACCGTCCGCCCGCACCCACAACGGATGCACCCGGATGCCGCGCAGGGCCGGCGGCGCGGCGCCCGCGTTGACGGCCACGAATGCCCCGCCGCCGCGCACCGCGTCCAGCGCGTCCGGGCCGAGCATCGCCGCGTCCAGCACCGCGTCCACGCCACCCGGCACGATCTCCCGCACCCGGTCCGCGAGTTCCGGACCACGCGGGACGAACGAGGCGGCCCCGACGGCGCGGACGAAGTCCTCGTCCGCGGCGCCCGCGACCGCCAGCACGCCCACCCCGCGCGCCGCCGCGAGTTCGACGGCGAAGCCGCCCACCCCGCCCGCCGCACCGGTCACCAGCAGGGTGTCCCCGGCCGACAGGCCGAGCAGGTCCAACCCCTGCCACGCGGTCAGCCCGTTCAGCGGGATCGTCGCCGCCGCGGTCGGGTCCAGACCGGCCGGCAGCGCCCCGACCGCGTCCGCGTCCAACACCACGAACTCGGCCAGTGCCCCGACCCGTACGTCCAGCCGATCGCGCAGCCCGAGCACCGCGTCGCCGACCGCGAACCCGTCGACCCCCGGGCCCACCTCGACCACCTCGCCCGCGACGTCCCAGCCCAGGCCGAACACCTCGCGGGCGGACACCAGGGCGAACCGCACCGGCGCCCCGTCCAGCACCATCGCGTCCACCGGGTTCACCGTCGCCGCCGCGACCCGGATCCGCAGTTGCCCCGGCCCGGGTTCGCGGTCGGGGGTGTCCACGACCTCGACCGCGGGCGAGCCGGCTCGGGCGATCACCGCACGCATGACACCACTCCCACACTCTGCGTCGGGCCGGCCCTCCCGGCCCCTCGACCGCAAACCTACGAAGAGTTACTCTCCCCGGGTAAGCACGTACCCGAAAGTGCGTATCCAACCCGAAGGAGAGCCATGCCGACCCGTACCGCGGCCGAACGCCGCGCCCAGGCCCGCTCCGCGTTCGACGCGTACATGGCCGAGTGCCCGGCCCGGCGGCTCCTGGACGGGATCAGCGACAAATGGGTCAGCCTGCTCGTCAACGCGCTGGCGGACGGCCCGCAGCGTTACAGCGACCTGTCCCGCCGAGTCGCCGGAGTCAGCCAGAAGATGCTCACCCAGACCCTGCGCAACCTCGAACGCGACGGCCTGGTCACCCGCACCGTCACGCCCTCCGTCCCGGTCCGGGTCGACTACGCGTTGACCCCGCTGGGCGAGAGCCTGCTGCCGCTGATGCGGGCCATCAAGTCCTGGGCCGAGCAGCACATTCCCGAGGTGGACCGGGCGCGCGAGCGCTACGACGGGCAACACCCGCCGACGGTCGGCTGATCGGGCCCGGCCCGGCTCCGCCCACTCGCCCGCCCGCCGCCGGCAGCGCCCCACCTGCGTGTTCGGGCTGCACGGCCCCGGGTCACCGGGGGTCCGCCAGAAGATCGCCGACTGTTCATTTTCCGGCCCGCCGAGGGTATTTCCGGCTCCATATCGTGATCTTGACCGGCGGAACGGACGCCGGCCGAACTTCCGAGGAGCCCAGTCGTGTCGCCTGGCCGTGAGACCCACGAGCGCGAACGGCGGATCGAACTGCTGATGGCGGAGAGCACGCCGTTGCGCAGGTACGTGAGCGGAATCCTGGGCGCGGATCTGCACACCGTCGAAGACGTGGTCCAGGAAACGCTGTTACGTGCCTGGGAAGCGGCGGACCGGCTGGACTGGGACGGCAGGCCGATCCGGATGTGGCTGTTCCGGGTCGCCCGCAACCTGGCCGTGGACGCCCGACGGCGCAACCGATCGCTGCCCGTGGGCATCGACCCGAGCGAGTTCGCCGGGTTGCCCGCGGTGCCCGATCCGGCCGCGACCATCGTGGATCGGTGCGTGCTCGTGGGGGCGTTGCGCGCACTGGCCGCGCCGCACCGCGAGGCGCTCGCCCAGGTGCATCTGCTCGATCGCAGCGGCGCGGACGTCGCGCGCACCCTGGGGATACCGCGCGGGACGGTCAAGTCTCGTACCTACCACGGGATCGCGGCCATCCGTCGGGAGCCGGCCGCGATCGAGGAGAGCGGATGACAGGCTCCGAGGACCTCGCCATGCAGGTCGCCGGACACGATGTGACGACCCTGCTCGGCTATGCGGGGATCCTCATCCTCGTCTACGCCCTCGCCCACTGGGCCGCGATGCGGCGCGGCGGATGGCGCTTCGTGCGCCGTCGGCTGCGCCGCGAACTCGCGCTCACGGTGTCGGCGTTCGCCGAGCCGGTCACCGCGTTCAGCCGCTATCGGCGACGCCGTCGGCTGCTGGTGCGGGCGTTGCGCGAGCCGAACACCTGGGTCGACGCCGAGCACGCGCTGCAACTCGCGGCGCGGGTCGCGGCCGGCGCCCGTCCGTACGGCGCGTTGGTCGAGCGCGACGTGGTGGGCGTGTTGGTCTCCTGCGGGCCGGACCTGCCCGTGCCCGCCGAGCCGTGGGCGGTCGACGAACTCGACCCCCGGCTGTGGTGGATCGCGCGCACCGACCTGGAAGTCGGCAGTGGTCCGGCTCCATTGCTGGTCGCGGTCGGCACCCGGCAGGAGGCGGTGGTCTTCCTCGACCTGTTGACCGGCCCGCGCGTACTGGCGGTGTCCGGCGAACGACGCGGCGCGCGGGCCACCGTGCAGGCGCTCGCGGCCCAGCTCGACGCCCGGTTGCCGGCCGGCGCGGTCACCGTCGCGGAGGGCATCCATCCCCGGCACGCCGGACCGAGCACGGCCGAGGCGTTCACCCGGGCGACCACCGCCGCCGCGAGCCGCCGCCATCCGCAGGTCGTGGTGTGCGCGGACACCCCCGATGTGCCCGCCGCCTCACCGGTGTCGGTGCTGACCCTGGGTCGACCGCGCGGCCACGCCCGGTTGTTGGCGGTGTCGCCGACCGGCGCGCTGCTCGTGCACGGCACCCCGCTGCGGGTGGACGCCCGGCCGCTGCCGCGCTCGGTCGCCGCGACGGTGTGGCAACTGCCGCCGTGGGCCACGGAGGACGCGACGCTCCCGGTGCCGATCGCGGCCGATCCGGACCTGGATCCGGTGCCGGCCGCGGCGTCGACGCCGGTTTCCGTCCAGGGCCCGGCGAGCCCGACCGAGCCGACCCCGCACGACGATTTCGACGAGCCCGCCGACACCGACAAGCCGAGCGGCGTCTCCGTCGACGTGTGATCCCCCGCTTCCCACACGCCGGACGGGCCGTTGATCGGCCCGTCCGGCGTTTGCCCGCGTCCCTGCCCAGGCCGCACCCCCGGCCCCAATCCCCGCCCACCCCCAGGAGCACGCCAACGTGAGACTCACCGTCACCACCGTGGACACCGCGGACGGTTTGCGCCGCGACCATCTCGTGGACCTCCCGCCCGGGAGCACCGTGGCGGATCTCGCGACCGCCGTGCGGCGACCGGCCGCACCCGTGGAAGCCGCCCCCGAGGGGCGACCCGCCGAGCTGAGCGCGTTCCTGGACGGCAACGCGCCGGACGACGGGCAGACGCTCTACCTCGGCGACACCGCGCTGGACCCGCAGGCTCCGCTGACCGTCTCCGGCATCCACGAGGCCGCCGTGCTCGGCTTGGGCGCACCGGCCGCCGAGCCCGATCGGGTGCGGCTACCCCGGCACCCCTTCGATCCGCAGACCCTGGTGCAGGTGCACGCGGTGTCCGGCCCCTACACCGGCCGGGTCTGGCCGCTGGGCCCGGGAAGCCACGAGATCGGCGCCGACGAGGGCTGCGCGATCCGGCTGCCGGCCGCCGACGTGCCCGCCCGGGGCCTGTGGGTGACGATCTGCCCCGACGGCTCGGCGTATTGGCATCGCACCGTCCCCGACGACGGCGCGGTGCACGGCCGCGAGGTCGCGCCGCCGCCCACCGACGCGATCACCGCCGCCGCGGCGCTGCCCCGCAAGCACGAGGAACGGGTCCTGGAGGACGAGCGCGAGGCGGACCTCAAGGTCGAGCGGGAGAGCGCCCGGATCGCCCCGCCCAAGGAGCCCGCGGTCCGCGCTCCCGCGCCGCCGGGAACCCCCTGGCTGCACGAGTCGGACCTGGTCGTCGGCCCGTCCCTGCTCCGGCTGTCCGAGCCGGTCGAGCCGGACGCCGACGTCACGCCCTCCGACGACGGCATCGGGTTGGACTACAACCGGCCGCCCCGGATCGCCCCGCACCTGGACGCGGAGAAGATCCGGCTGCCCTCGCCGCCGCTCGACCCGAACCGGCTGCCGTTCCCGCTGCTGGTGATGATCGCGCCACTGGTGATGGGTCTGGCCATGGTCGGGTTCTTCAAGTCGTACTTCTATCTGATCTTCTGCATCATGAGCCCGTTCATGGCGATCGCGAACTGGATCTCCGGCCGCCGCAGCAATCGGGTCAAGCATCAGCTCGACGGCGTGCAGTACCGACGCCGGTTGCGCGTCCTGCACGCGGACATCCACACCGCCGTGCGACGCGAGCGCATCGTCCGCAGCGACGTCGGCCCCGACCCGGCCGCGGTCGCGCTGATCGCGACCGGCCCGGGCAGCCGGTTGTGGGAGCGGCGCCGACGCGACGCCGACCATCTGGTGTTGCGGATCGGCACGGTGGATCAGCCGTCGGTCAAGGAGGTCGAGGATCCGGCCCGGGACGAGCATCACCGCACCGCGAGCTGGACGTTGCCCGATACGCCCATCGGCGTCGAGATCCCCGACCACGGGGTGCTCGGCGTAGCCGGTCCGACCGAGCCGATCCAGGCGCTGGCCCGCTGGCTGGTGATCCAGGCCGCCGTCCTGCACAGTCCGCGCGACCTGCGCGTGGTGGTGCTGACCGATCCCGAGCGGGCCGCCGACTGGGCCTGGGTGCGCTGGTTGCCGCACCTGCGCCCGCAGTCGCGCTCGGCCGCGCCGGTCGTCCTGCTCGGCACCGACCCGGAGTCCACCGCCAACCGCATCTCCGAACTGGTCGCGCAGATCCAGGGCCGACAGCGCAGCATGGGCTCGTCGATGGGCCAGGCCATGTTCAGCGGTCCCGACATCCTGGTGATCGCCGACGGCGCCCGGCAGTTGCGCGAGGTGCCCGGCATGGTCCAGGTGCTCACCGAGGGCCCGCCGGCCCGGGTGTTCAGCGTCTGTCTGGACGAACGCGAGCGGCTGCTGCCGGAGGAGTGCACCGCCGTCGTGCTGGCCGCGGGTCGAAACCTGACCGTGCGCCAGACCGGGCTGCCCGACGTGGCGGACGTGCGGGCCGACCACGTGGACGCGGCGTGGTGCGAGCAACTGGCCCGTTCCCTGGCCCCGTTGCGCGACGTCAGCCCCGAGCACGACAGCGGCCTGCCGCAGACCGTCAAGCTGCTCGACCTGGTCGACGCCGAACCACCGAAGGCGGCCGATTTCCTGGCCCGTTGGGCCCGCCGACCGGCCTCGACCACCTTCACCCTGGGCGCCGGGTACGACGGGCCACTGCGCATCGACCTGGTCCGCGACGGCCCGCACGGCCTGATCGCGGGCACCACGGGATCGGGCAAATCCGAGCTGTTGCAGAGCTTCGTGGCCGCGCTCGCGGTGGCCAATCGCCCGGACGAGCTGACCTTCGTACTGGTCGACTACAAGGGCGGCAGCGCGTTCAGCGAGTGCGCCGAACTCCCGCACACCCTGGGCATGGTCACCGACCTGGACGAACACCTGGCCACCCGGGCGCTGGAGTCGCTGGCCGCGGAACTGCGGCGCCGCGAGCACCTGTTGGCCGACGTGGGCGCCAAGGACCACCCCGAGTACCGGGGCAAGCGCACCGCCGACCCGACCCTGGCGCCGTTGCCCCGACTGATCCTGGTGATCGACGAGTTCGCCACCCTGGTCCGCGAGGTGCCGGACTTCGTCACGGGGCTGATCAACATCGCCCAGCGCGGCCGTTCACTCGGCATCCACCTGGTACTGGCCACCCAGCGCCCGGCCGGCGTGGTCACCGGCGACATCCGCGCCAACACCAACCTGCGGATCGCGCTGCGGGTGACGGACGCGGGCGAGAGCCAGGACATCATCGACACCATGGAGGCCGTGCACATCTCGGCCGGCACCCCGGGCCGGGCGCTGATCCGCACCGGACCCAACGCCGCGGTGCCGTTCCAGGCCGCGTGGGTGGGCGCCGAGCGGCCGATCCCCGGCGGCCCCGAGACCGGCCCGACGCGTTCGGTGCGCGCCACCGAGCTGACCCTGAGCGGCCTGGGCCGCCCGGTGGCGCTGCCGGTGATCGACGAGGGCCCGGAGACCGCCGACGCACCCAACCCGACCGACCTGAACTCGCTGGTCCTGGCCCTGCGCGAGGCGGCCGAGACACTGCCCGACTACACCGCGCAGCCCAGCCCGTGGTTGCCGGCGCTGGCCGAACGGGTGCTCCTGGACGACCTGCCGACGGTGGAACGCGCCGACGTCGACCCGTCCGACACCTGCCCGGCGCCCATCCCCTACGCCCTGGAGGACATTCCGCAGCTCCAGCAGCAGCGGGTGACCACGATGGACCTGGCCACGTTCGGCCACCTGTACGTGATCGGCTCGCCGCGCTCGGGCCGCACCCAGGTACTGCGCACCCTCGCGGGTTCCGCGGCGCACTCCGCGAGTTGCGCCGACGTGCACCTGTACGGGATCGACGCGGGCGGCGGCGGGCTGGCCGCGCTGGAGACCCTGCCGCACTGCGGCGCGGTGGTCTCGCGGCACGACATGGAGCGGATGGGGCGCCTGTTGGGCCGCCTGGTCCGCGAGTTGACCGAGCGGCAGGAGCAGTGCAGCGCGCGCAACGCCGCCGGATTGGTGGAGTTGCGCCGGATGCTCCCGGCCGCCGAGCGGCCCGCGCACATCGTGGTCCTGCTGGACGGCTGGGACTCGCTGGTCGCGCTGCTCGACGACCACGACGGCGGCCGGCTCGTGGACGACATGATGCGCCTGCTGCGCGAGGGCGCGGCGGCCGGCATCCACATCGTGGCGACGTCCGAACGGGCGCTGCTGAGCGGGCGGTTGGCCGCGCACAACGACCACAAGTTGTTGCTGCGCCAGGCGGATCGCAGCGACTACCAGATCGCCGGCATGCCGATGCGCAAGGTGCCGGCGGTGATCGGGCCCGGGCGCGGCTGGCACGTGTTGTCCCAGACGGAGAGTCAGGTCGCGCTGCTCGCGCCCGATCCGAGCGGGCAGGAGCAGGCCGAGGCGCTGCGCCGGATCGGCACGGCGGCGGCCTTGCGGGACGCCGCGGTGCCGCCCGCCCGCATGCCGGTGCTGATCCCGACGCTGCCGCGGGTGGTCGAGTTCGCGGCCGCGTACGAGCGGGTGCCGGCCGAGTTGCGCCGCCCGATGTGGGGGCTGCTGGGCATCGGCGGCGACAGTGCGGAGCCGATCGGGGCGGACTTCGCCGCCAGGTCGGTGTTCTGCGTGATCGGGCCCGCCGGGACCGGGCGCAGCACCACCCTCGCGTCGTTGTCGGTGTCCTTGCTCGCGGGCGGCACTTCGCTGGTGGTACTGACCCCGCGCGAATCGCCGCTGCGTGGCCTCGGGCAACATCCGCAGGTGCGGCTGCTGACCGAGGAGAACCCCGCCGCCGAGGACGTCGAGCGCGCGTTGGCGGAGTTGTCCGGTCCGCGTGTGGTGGTGGTCGACGACGCCGAGCTGCTCGGGATGCCCGCCGCCGACCGGGTCCTGCGCGACCTGGCGGTCGCGGGCCGCGACCGAGGGCAGGGGCTGCTGTACGCGGGGTCCTACGACGCCCTCCAGGTGGCGATGGGCAGTTGGCTCACCGCGGCCCGGCGCGGCAGTCGCAGCGGCATCCTGCTCGCACCGAAGAACATGCAGGAGGGCGACATGATCGGCGTACGGCTGCCGACGAACGTGGTGCGCTCGGCGCCGCCCGGGATCGGCCGGGGCTGGACCGCCGGTCCCGGTGGTGCGCCGATGGCGGTGCAGGTGCCGCTGACGGTACTGCGGTCGGCCCCGTAGCCGGGCCGGCCTCCGCGTCGGGCACACGAGTTCGGGCCGCTTCCCCTCGGGGGAGGCGGCCCGAATCGGTTCGGCGAGGGCTCAGTTCTTCTTCAGGTTCTTCGCCATCTCCACGTCCATCTCGTGCATCTGGGTGCGGATCTTGGCGAACATCTCGGAGAAGATCAGGATGCCGTCGACGGCGGCGGTCAGGCTGGTGTTGAACTTCGAGTAGGCCTCGCGCATGGCCGGGCTCGATTCCTTGAAGACCATGCCGTTGTCGAGCAGCCCGTTCACGTCGGAGAGCAGGGTGTTGATCATCGGCGTGATGGTCTCTTTGGCCGTGGTGAGCTTGCCGGCGACCTCGTCGATGCGGCCGAAGTCGAGTGCGATATCGGGCATGGTTCCTCCAGGGAAGATCGGCTCGTCGTGGGGGTACGACGAACGGGGGCTACGGGGGCTTGGGGGATGCGGGGGCGGGTCAGTCGCGGCGCGGGATGCGCCCGCCGCCACCGCCGCCGCCGGAGCCGGGCGGAACGGGCTTCTCCGGGGGCTTGGGTGTGGTGTCCACCCATTGGTGTTTGCCGTCGACGCGCACGTAGGTGTGCGTCTTCCCCTCGGAGTCGACCACCTTCTGGGTGCCGCCGCCGTCCGCGTTCAGGTGCGTCTCGGTGGTGGTCACGCTGCCGTCCGCCGCGGTGGAGACGGTGGTGTAGTTCAGTCGGCTCGAGTCGTAGGTGGTGACCGAGGTGTAGGTCTGGCCGTTGCTGACGACCTTGGTCTCCTCCTTGATCACGTTGCCGTCGGCGTCCAGGGTCAGATGGGTCTCGATCCGGCCGCCGTTGGGCGTGGTGATCACCTGATCCAGCGGCGGTTTGTCGCCGGGGTCGGTGGCCTTGCAGAACTCCGGGAGGTTGCCGTCCGGGCCGGGTGTGGCGCACTCGGACAGGTGGTCCTGCTTGTACTTCCAGGCGGCGACCTTGTTCCGCCACTCCGCCAGGCCCATCGTGGCGCCCATCACGCCCATGCCCTCGGTGATCTGCGCGTCGGCGTTGAAGTAGGCGTCGCCGACCTTGCCGAAACAGTCGCCGAGTTTCTTCAGCAGGTCCTCGGCCCGGGTCATCGGGCCCGCGGACAGCCGGTACAGGCTGCGGAACGCGCCGGTCAGCGTCGGGTCGCCGAAGACCGCCTGGGCGTCCGTGTAACCGCCCTTGCCCAGGGTCGCGAAGTCGCTGGACTTGAGCGTGGGCGAGATCCGGCCGGCGAGGTCGTACAGGTCCTTCTTGGCCTCGCTCAACGTGCTGTAGTCCAGCGCGAAGTCGACCACGTCCGCTCCCGTCGGCCATCGCGGATCCACCGACCGGATCCGTCGCCGTGACCACGCCCGGGCCACTCGGTCGGTTCATCGCGAGGCCGATGAGCGGACGCCGGCAGGCACGTGGGGGTGGGCGTGGCGAGCCTGACGAACCTGCTC
>NZ_JBEXUX010000066.1:0-55415 GCF_040629175.1 Embleya sp. NPDC005971
CCTAGCCCGCCCCCCACGGACCGGCCCACCCGCGAGGCGACCCGGCACCCGGGGCGGTGGGCGGGGTCGCGGGTCCGGGCGCGCACCTACGCTGGGGGCATGGTCTCTTCGGAAGCGGCGGGCGGCTTCGAGCCGGCGACCGGTGCCGAGGTGCGGCCGGCGGCGGCGCCCGGCGCGGGGACGGCGGAGCGGGCGGCGGCGGTGCGGGACGCGTTCGACGCGTTGCTGCGCATTCGCGCGGTGGTGAACACGGTGGTTGCCGATCCGGGTTCGGTGCCCGCCGAGTGGGAGCGGGTGCGGATGGTGCGGGCGATCGGCCTGTCGTTGGAAGCGGCCGGGGTGCCGCCGTCGGCGGTCGACGAGCGGGGCGAACGCACCGCGACCGGCTACTGCGTCACCGCGACCGAGCATCCCGCGGTGGTCCGGGTGGAGTGGCCGGGCCCGAGGGGGAGCGGTGCACGCCACGAGGCGGAGACGGCGCTGCGCGAGTGCGCGCGGGTGCTGGGCGGGCTCGGTTGGGTGGTGCTGGAGTACCGGGGTCGCGCCGGGCGGCGTCACCTGGAAGTTGAGGCCCCCGCGACCGTACGACGGTGAGCGACCGCACGACGCCGGACGGCGACACCCGGGAATCCGGCCGCCGCCTCGTCCGCCCCGGCGGCGTCACAGGCCCGGGTCCATGGCCGCGTGTCGGCCGCACAGGGCCATGCAGACCTGGTTCGGCCCCTCGTAGGGGCGTTCCGGCAACATCGCCAACGCCCGGGTGACCCAAGCCGCGGCGCCGTTCGTCGCGGCCGCCGCCGTCAGGGCTGCCGGCCGGGCCGGGAATTGCACGCCGAACAGCGCACACTGCAGCGCGTCGGGTTCCATCAACAATGTCGAATCGCCAGTGCGGCGCATGACTCCTCCAGACCACCACCCGGCACTGTCGATTGTGTGGCCCGGCGGCCGGTCGCGCCGAAGGCGCCGGTGACCGACCCGCTGGACCGCCTGGCACACGAGCCAGACGAGGTGTCGTGGGGGCTCGGATCCCGGGGCGCCGGCGGTTTTCCGTTCCAGAGCTATAATACGCCGCCCCGGCCCGGCCATGTCGGATCAGGATTCCCGCGGACGGCGCTGGTCAGCCCCGGGCGCGGTAGACGAGCAGATAGCGCCAGAAGAGCAAGCGGCGCACCGTGCAGCCGGGCAACAGCGCCGCGGCCTCCCGCCGGATCAGCGGCAACGGCATCGTCGGCGGACGCACCGGCGCGGTGATGGCCGGCTCGGGTGCGCCGGCGCGCCCGCCGCGTCGCTCCTTCGCCGCCACGACGAGCCGCGCGGCGGCGTTGATCGGGACGGCGGCCAGGCTGTACGCCCAGTCGAGCGGGGTGTGCTCGGGGTGGCAACCCAGGATCACCAGGACCCCACCCGGCGCGAGCGCGTCGCGCAGGCCGGCGACGGTGTCGAACGGGACGTGGTGGATGCTCGCCAGGCACGAGATGAAGTCGTAGTGCCCGGCCGGCAGTTCGATTTCGGTGACGTCGGCGCACCGGAAGCGTGGACGCGGCGCACTCGGCGCGGCCCGGGTCGGACGACGGGCCTCGGCGATTGCCTCCTCGGCCGGATCGATCGCGTCGACCGCGATGCCCGAGGCGGCGAGCCGGCGCGCGAACCGCCCGGTGCCGCAGCCCACGTCCAACGCCGTGCGACTGTTCCTCGGCACCTGGCGCAACAGCAGCGGATGGTAGTGGTCGTTGTGATCGAAGGGCATGCCCCGACCCTGCCACAGCCCCTCCCGGCGTCAGTCGGTCGCATCTCCCGCCGCCGCGACCAGGGCGCCGTCCAGGAGCGCGTCCAGGTAGCGCGTCGCCGACTCCGGGTCGTTCCGGTGCGGGGAGTGCCGGATGGCGAAGCCCAGGCCGCAGAGCATGAGCTGGAGGTCGGTGGGGCCCAGGGGCGGGCGCAGCGCCTCGGCGCCGGCCGTACGAGCCAGCAGCTCGCCGGTCGCGCGCAGCAGATGGTCGCGCAGCTCCACGGTTTCGGTGGTGGCGGCGTCGGGGCCGAAGGCGGCCGCGGTGAACGCCTCGTCCTGGGTGTAGGCGGTCAGCGCGGCGGCCAGGAAGCCCCGTAGCGCCTGCCGCGGATCCGGCAGTTCGGCGGCCCGGCGGGCGTGCTGGATCAACTCCGCGAACCGGTCGGCGGCGAGCGCCTCGAGCAGCGCCTCGGGGGTGGGGAAGTGCCGATAGACGGTGCCGACGCCGACGTCGGCGGCCAGTGCGACCGCGTTGAGCTGCGGCGGCCTGCCCCGGCGCACCAGCTCGCGCGCGGCGTCCAGGATCCGGCGCCGATTGCGCGCGGCATCCTTGCGCAGCGTGGGTCTGTGGGGTGCGGCCGTGTCGTCCATGCGGCCGACGGTATCGGCCAAGCGGACGGATGGTCCATGCGGCCGATGGTGGCGGCCGGCGGTCGATCGGCGTCGATACGGCGGTCCCCGATGGGGTGGATTCGCCGGATCGGGTGAAATCCGGGTCGGTTCGGCCTCGTTGCCGTGCCGACGGCGGAAATCGGAGGTTCTCTCGGAGAGCGGTACCGAGGGAGGTCAGGATGGGGCAGGTCGCGGCCGGTGGCGTTTCCGCCCGGCACGGCGTGTTCGGGGTGATCGTGCTGATCGCCCTGATGGCCCTGTTGCACGCGACCCACGTGCCCGGCGTGGCACACCGCGTCGCGCCGGATCCGGACCGCTGTGCGGTGGGCACGGTCGGCCGCGCCGCCTCGTCCGTCACCGGCGACGTGCCCGGCGACGGGCCGCCCGGCGACCACTCGGTGCGCAGCGCCACGCCCGCCGGCGAGACCGGTGGCCGGCACGGCCCCGCCGTCGGCCCCGCGTGCACGTCGGCCACCGCCCGGCCGCGGCACCACTCCACCACCGCGTCGGCCGCCGCCCCGGTGGGCACCGTCGGATCCCGGCCGGCCGATCCGGCCCTGGCCGGCGAACTGCGCGCCCGTACCGCCGCGGGCCTGCCCGGACCGACCCCGGTCCGGACCGTCGTCCTGCGCTGCTGAGCGATCACCGCCGCCGAGCCACCGCCGTCCGGGTCCCGTCCGCCGGACACCCCCGGGGCGCGTGGCCGGACCGGCGTGTCCGCGTTCGATTCCTCAGCCCCGCGAACCCGGGAGATTCCGCCATGCCCCTTGACGCATATCTGCTCATGAGCGCCCTCGTGCGCGCCGAAGCCGTCCGTTCCGCCGCCGGCGCCGGCACCGCCGCGACCTCGGACACCCCGGTGCCGACGGCCGCTTCGGGCCGGACCGCGGCCGAAGCAACGACCCCGGAGGGTGATCCGACCGGCGCCGCCGGCGCCGCGGCCGAACGGCGGGCCGATCCACAACCACCGGCTGCGGCGTCGAGGCCGTAGCACCCGCCCGCCCCACCTCGGTGTCCCCCGGCCCACCCGTGCCGGGGGACACCGGCGTTTTTGGTGTCGTCGCCCGTGCACATCCCATCCGGGCCATCGGTGCGCCGTGACCGACCGTTCGAGGAATTCCTCGACCCGAGCGCCTGATGCCGACCCGCGCTCGACCCCGGCCGGGCTCTCCCCGGTCCCCGGCCGCGCTCGGCCCCGGCCTGGACACGGGTTTCTCAGATGATTATGGTTTTCATTATCGGACGATCGAGGCGACATCCGCCGATCGATGCGTCGATACACCCCTGCCTGGAGAGTTCTCATGCGCATATCCACCCGCGCGATGTTCGCCGTCGCCGCCACCGCCCTGACCGCCGGAACCCTCACCGCGTGCGGCTCCGACGACAAGGACACCGACGACGGCAAGGGCGGGAACCGGATCGAGTCCGCCGGACCGGCGGCCGGCGCCGGTACCGGGCCCCGGATCAAGGTCGTCGCGACCACGACGCAGGTCGCCGACTTCGTGCGCAACATCGGCGGCGACCGGGTCGAGGTGACCCAGTTGATCAAGGCCAACGCGAGCGCCCACGAGTACGAGGCGACGCCGGCCGACCTGAACGCGCTGCGCGCGGCCAAGCTGGTCGTACAAAACGGCGTCGACATGGAGAAGGCGTGGTTGCCCAAGGCGGTTCGGGCCGCGGGCTTCGAGGGCCCGGTCGTGGACACCTCCGTCGGGGTGCAGTTGCGCAAGGGCGAGCACGAGGAACACGAGGAACACGGGAAGTTGGCGGAGCCCGAGAAGCACGAGGAACACGGCGAGTACGATCCGCACATCTGGCACGACCCGCAGGCCGCCAAGGTGATGGTGACCAACATCGCCAAGGCGTTGAGCAACGCCGACGGGGCCAACGCCAAGGTGTACGAGAACAACCTCGCCGGCTACGGCGCCAAACTCGACGCCCTGGACGCCGACAACCGGGCCAAGCTGGACACCATTCCGGCGGCCAACCGCAAACTGGTCACCAACCACGACGCGCTGGGCTACTACGTCGACCGTTACCGGCTGGAGTTCGTCGGCTCGATCATCCCGAGCTTCGACGACCAGGCCGAACTCTCCGGCAGCCGAATCGAGGACGTCGTGGCCAGGATCAAGGCCACCGGCGCCAAGGCGGTGTTCGCCGAAAGCGCGCTGCCGCCCAAGACCGCCGCGACCATCGCCCGGGAGGCGGGCGTCAAGGTCGTCGACGGCGACGACTCGCTCTACGCCGACTCGCTCGGCGCGCCCGGCTCCGCCGGGGCCACCTACCTCACGGCCGAGGCGCACAACACCGACACCATCGTCGCCGCACTGCGGGGCTGAGGTGAGCGAGCCCATCGAGACCACACCGGATCCCGTGCGCTTCACCGAGGCGACCATGGCCTACGACCGCACCCCGGCCCTGAGTCGGGTAGACGGACGCGTCCCGGCCGGCCAGGCGGTGGCCCTGGTCGGTCCCAACGGCGGCGGCAAGTCCACGCTGATCAAGGCCGTCCTGGGCCTGGTTCCGGTGGTCGCCGGCGCGGTCACCGTGGCGGGGCGCCGCCCGGCCGCGGCCCGCGCGCTGGTCGGCTACGTACCGCAGGCGGCCGATCTCGACCCGGAATTCCCGGTCACCGCACGCCAGGTGGTGCTCATGGGCCGCTACCGGCTGATCGGCCGACTGCGGCGACCCGGCCGCCGAGATCGGGCCGCCGCCGACGAGGCGCTGGCCCTGGTCGGCCTCGCCGACCGCGCGAACACCCGCTTCGGCGCCCTGTCCGGGGGCCAACGCCAGCGCGTCCTGCTGGCCCGCGCGCTCTCCGCGCAACCGCCGATCCTGGTCCTGGACGAGCCGTTCAACGGCGTCGACGCGGTGAGCCAGGAGGCCCTGATCGACGCCCTCGCCCGGGCCAAGGCAGCCGGCACCGCGGTCCTGGTCAGCACGCACGACCTCGCCGTGGCACAACGGCTGTGCGAGCAGACCTGTCTGGTCAACCGCAGGCAATTCGCCTTCACCCGAACCGAGTCCGCGCTCACGTCGGAACTGCTGTGCGCCTGCTACGGCGGACAGGTCCTCGAACTCGACGCCGGGCGCCTCGTCGTCACCCCGGGCTGAGGCCGCCGTGGACACCACCCTGCTCCTGGAGCCCTTCCGGGTCCCCTACCTGACCCGGGCCCTGATCGAACTCACCATCCTGGGCGTCCTGTGCGGCACCGTCGGCGCGTTCGTCGCGCTGCGCCGACTGGAGTTCGTCGCCGACGCGCTCACCCACACGGTATTCCCGGGCGTGGCGATCGGCTTCGCCCTCCAGGGCGCCGACGGCGTCTTCGAGGGCGCGCTGATCGCGGCGGGCATCACCGCGTGCGTACTGACCCTGCTCACCCGCAACCGGCGCACCAGCGACGACGCCGCGCTGGCCATCGTCCTGACCGCGATGTTCTCGATCGGGGTGATCGTGGTCTCGCGCAGCCACTCCTATGCCGCCGACCTGCAGACCTTCCTGTTCGGCCAGATCCTCTACACCTCCCGCACGCAGATCGTCGAGACCGCGGTGGTCGCCGTGCTGTGTCTGGCCGTGCTCGCGGCGCTCGGCCGAGAACTGTTCCTGCGCAGCTTCGACGTCGAGGCCGCCCGCGCCGCCGGCCACCGGGTCGGCGCGCTGGACCTGGCGTTGAACCTGGTGATCGCGCTGACCGTGGTCGCCGCGGTCCGCACCATCGGCACCGCGCTGGTGCTGGCGCTGCTGGTGGTCCCGGCGGCCATCGGCCGCACCCTGGGCGGCCGACTGGGCACGATCGTCACGATCGGCGTCGGCTCGGCCGTGCTGTGCGGATACTTCGGCCTGATCATCAGCTACACCGCCTCGATCGACCACGACGTCGCGCTGCCCACCGGGCCGACCGTCGTCCTGACCCTGGTCGCGGCCTACCTGCTCGCCCTGGTCGCGGCCGGCCTCGTCCGCCGGCGCGGCCTGCGCGCGTCCGCCCACGCACCGGCCGCAGGAATGCCCGCCCCGTCGGGTCTTCCCCGGCCGACCGGGAGCCCCCGATGACCTGGTTCGACACGTACACCCACCGCGCCTACGCCGAGGCCGGTCTGGTCGGTCTGCTCGCCGGCGTCGTCGGCGTGCAGGTGGTGCTGCGCAAGCTGGCCTTCCACGCCATGGCGATGACCCATGCCACCTTCCCCGGCGTCGTGCTCGCCTCGATCCTGGGCCTGGACATCTACCTCGGCGGTGCCGCGGTGGGCGTGGTGTTGTCGCTGGCCGTCGTCGGCCTGACCCGACGACCGGGCCGGACCGCGTCCGGTGCGACCGGGGTGATCCTGGCGGCCGGCTTCGCCCTGGGCGCCGCCCTGGTTGCCGCCGGTCCCGCCGGAGACCGCAAACTCTCCGCGTTCCTGGTCGGTTCCATCGTCACCGTCGACACCCACGACCTCGTGGTCACGGCCGGCACCGCGGCGGTGATCCTGCTCGTGCTCGGCCTGTGCGCCAAGGAACTCACCTTCGCCGCGTTCGACCACGAGGGCATGCGTGCCGCCGGGCATCCGGTGACCGCGCTGGACCTGTTGCTCCTGCTGATCGTCCAGGCCGTGATCGTGGTGCTCACCCCGGCGGTGGGCATCATGCTCACGATGGCGTTGCTGGTGGCGCCGGCCGCCACCGCCCGACTGTGGACCGACTCGCTCGCCCGCACCACCGTGCTGGCCGGCGCACTGGGTATCGGCAGCGCGTCGGCCGGACTGGAGATCTCCCGGCACTACGACGTCGCCGCCGGAGCGACCATCGCGCTGGTGGCCGGCGCCGTCTTCGTGCTCTCCCTGCTCCTGTCCCCACGGCACGGCCTGCTCGCCCGCCTCGTCGAACGCCGACCCGCCACCGGCCCGTCGACCGGCGCAATCGGCTGAACCCGCCCGGAGGTTCGGGGTGCGGCGCGGCGGGTCAGCGGAAGATCGGGTGTGCCGCCGTGTCGATGTGGGCGCAGGTCTGGTCCGGGTGGGTGCGGCCGGAGGTGATGTCGAGCAGGCAGGCGACCGGGACGTGTCCCGGGGCCGGCGCCTTGCCCTCGTCGTCCGGCCGGCCCGGGTCGTCCGGCGCGGCCCGCACGAACGCGGTGAACAGCCCCTGCCACCGGGCCGGTCCGTCGTCGGCCGAGGCGTCGACGCGGAAGGAGACGATGCCCGCCTCGACGAGGGCCGGATCGCGGGCCACCCGACGCACGATGTCCCGGAAGGCCGCGCCGCCCCGGTAGGTCACCTCGCCCGGGTGGGCGGCGGTTCGCTCGGCCCATTCGATCACCACATCGTGCAACAGCCGGTCCTTGGACCCGACATAGCGGTACACGGTCGCCGGCGTGGTGCCCGCGCGGGCGGCGATGTCGCGGTCTGCCGAGCACCTTCGTCCGCCGCCCGGCCCACCTGCCGCCGACCCCGACCCCACGTCGGGCGCCATCGAGGGTGTTCCGGTCGGGCCGTCATTCACCCGGGTGGCCGACCGGGAGTGGGGCGGAGACGATGGAAGGACCGCGTCACGGCGCTCGCGGCGTGGTCCCGAGCCCGCGGTCGGTGTGCTGCCGTCGGCGGGCCTGACGAGAGGCACCATCATGACCATGGCCAAGGACATCATGCACGAGGGTGCGCAGTGGATTCCGCAGACCGAGACGCTGGATCGGGCCGCGCAACTGATGCGCCGACTCGACGTGGGTTCGCTCCCGGTCAGCGACGCGAACGAGCGGCTGTGCGGGATCATCACCGACCGCGACATCGTCATCAAGTGCCTTGCCGCCGGCCACGACCCGGCGCGCGTCACGGCCGGCGAGCTGTGCGAGGGCACCCCCCGCTGGATCGACGCGGACGCGGACATCGCCGAGGTGCTGAGCGAGATGCAGGTGCACCAGATCCGTCGACTGCCGGTGATCGCGCGTAAGCGCCTGGTCGGCATGATCAGCGAGGCGGACGTGGCGCGACACCTCTCGGAGGAACAGATCGCCGCCTTCGCCGAGAACGTCTACGCGGCGCGCTAGCGGGAGAATCCACGCGACGCGGCCGTGCGCGTGTCGGGCGATGTGCGTGCCGGGCCGTGCGTGTGCCGAGCGCCCCGTCGAGGTGAATGCCATGTCGTCCACACACAGCGAAGTCGCTCTCGGGGTCCTGGTCGGTCACGACGGTTCGCCCGCCGCCGACCGGGCCCTGGATTGGGCCGCGCAGGACGCCGTCGCCCGGCGGGTACCGCTGTACGTGGTCACCGCCGTGCCGGTCGGCGGGCTCGGCCACCGACATCGGGTCGAGCTGCGCGAGCGGGCACACGCGCTGGTCGACGCCGCCTGCGCCCGGGTGCGGGCGCGCTTCGCCGGAGCGGTCGTGGAGGGCTCGGTCCGTGAGGGCGACGCCGCCGAATCGCTGCTCGCGGCGAGCGCCCGCGCGGACACCATGGTGATGGGCAGTCGCGGTCACGGCGGCTTCACCGGCCTGCTGCTGGGATCGGTGTCGCTGCGGGTGTGTGCGCACTCGTCGTGCCCGGTCGTGGTGGTGCACGCCGACGCGGCCGAGGACGCGAGCGGTGTGGTGGTGGGCATCGCCGGCCCCGAGGACGGACCGGCCGCCGAGTTCGCGGCGGACCGGGCGCTCCGGCTGGGCGGGCTGCGTGGTGTGCACTCGTGGGCGCTCCCGGTGACGGGCCTGGCGCCCAGCCTGATGTTGCCGTCGATGTACGACGTCGACGAGATCGCCGCCGAGCGCGGCCGGATGGTCGACACGGTGCTCGATCCGATCCGGTTCGAGTATCCCGAACTGCCGGTGGACACCGTGGTGATGAACGGGTCGGCCGGGCGCGACCTGGTCTGCGTGTCCACCGGCGGCGCCCTCGTGGTCGTCGCCTCGCACCGACGACACGGCCCCCTGCCGATGAGGTTGGGCCCGACCACGCACGCCGTCCTGCACCACGCCCACTGCCCGGTGGCGGTGGTCCCGGTGCTCTGACCGCGACTTCGGCCGGGCCCGACCCACCGGATGTCGCGGTCGACACCGAACGTCTGTTCACCGCCCGAGCCCGTGCCGGAGTCGGTGCGTGCCGGCAACCCGTCTTCCGGGCAAGGGACTTGTCAGCTCGGTAGGCCGGCCAGCCAGTCGACCAGAAGCCGGTCGACCTCGGTGGGGCGCTCGTGGTGGAGCCAGTGGCCGCAACCGTCCAGGATCCGCGAGTGGACCAGGCCGGGCAGCGTGGTGGGGAATGCCTCGATCGCGTCGGACAGCCACATGGTGGAGGCGTCCAGGGCGCCGCCCAGGAACAGCGAGGGCTGGGTGATCGGCGCGCCGGCGTAGGCCGCCAGGTCGGCCCAGTCCCGGTCCATGTTCCGGTAGCGGTTGAGCGCGCCGGTCATCCCGGTCCGCTCGAACTCACCGGCGTAGACGTCGAGATCGGCCTCGTCGAGCCACCCCGGCAGGCGACCTTCGGGGAAACGGTCGCGCAACCGGCCGCCGCGGCCGACGAAGTGCGGGTCCGGCGCGTCGGCGGCCGGCATCGTGTCGGCGGACAGCGCGGCGTAGAACCCGGCCAGCCACCCCCGCACGTCCGGCTCGATCTCCGCCTCGGCGCGGCCGGGCTCCTGGAAGTACCGGACGTAGAACTCCTCCTCGCCGCCCATCGCCGCGAACACGTCACCGGGCTTCGGCCCGCCCGGCGGGGTGTACGGCACACTCAGCAACCCGACCGCGCGAAAGACGTCCGGCCGCACGAGCGCGGACCCGGCGGCGATGGTCGAGCCCCAGTCGTGCCCGACGATCACCGCCGAACGCTCGCCCAGCGCCTCGACGACGGCGACGTTGTCCTCGATCAGCTCCAGCATTCGATACGCGGCGACGTCCGAAGGCTTGGACGAGCGGCCGTAGCCCCGGACGTCGATGGCGACCGCCCGATGGCCGGCCGCCGCCAGGTCGGCCAGTTGCCGGCGCCAGCCGTACCAGGAATCGGGGAACCCGTGCACGAGCAGGACCAGCGGGCCGGTGCCCTGCTCCACCAGATGGATGCGGCCGGCGGGGGAGGGGATCAGGCGATGGACGGGGGCCGCGGTGTGGGCAGGCCGTGTCATGAAAACTCCCGGGTCTGGGTGCGGACCCCGATCATGTGGCGACTTTTCCACCGTCACAAACTTCTTTGCCGCTTCGGCAAACCGCGCCCGGATCGCACATCCCGCGGGCTCCGCGCGGCCGGCGGACGCGGGGGTGAAGGATGGGCACACACATCGCGACAGGGGAGATCGGCACCATGGACACACGGCACTCGATCGTCGACACCTCGCTGGGCGGGCTCACCGTGGTGGCGGCGCAGGATGCCATCGTGGGCCTCTACTTCCCGCAACACTGGTACCTGCCTCCCGAGGAGAGCCTCGGCCGGCGGGTCGACCATCGCCGGGACCCGTTGCTCGCGGCGGCGGCGACCCAATTGGCCGAGTACCTCGACGGCGACCGGACCGCGTTCGACCTGCCCATCGCCACGCACGGCGATGCGTTCCAGGAGCAGGTGTGGGCGATGCTCCGGGAGATCCCGTTCGGCGAGACCACCACCTACGGGGCACTCGCCGAGCGGTTGGGGAACAAGGCGCTGGCCCAGTCGGTGGGCCAGGCGGTCGGGCACAACCCGATCTCGATCATCGTGGCCTGTCATCGCGTCGTCGGCAGCGACGGGAAGCTGACCGGCTTCGCCGGCGGACTCGAACGCAAGCGACGGCTGCTCGAACTGGAGGAATCCGAGAGCACCAGGGCCGCCCGGCTGTTCTGAGCCCCGACGCGGGTCGACCCGGGCGCTGCGGGGAAGCCGGTTACGACTCTTCGACTTACAGTGACTGTCATGGACGATTTCTTCGGCGTGTCGGGTGAAGAGGCGCCCGGGGACGCCTTGCACGAGTTGGCCGAGCAGACGACCCGGCCGGGCTGGCCGGCGGCGGATCCCGCAACGGATCTGCTGCCCAGACTGCGCGTCGCCTGCGATCTCCCCGGGTCGCCCTGGCGGCTGCGCGGCGCCACCGTATTGCCGGACGGCGTCTACGCCGTCGACGTCGAGCACGCCAGACCGCGCAGCCCCCGCCTGTTGGCCGACGCGATCGAACTGCTCGCCGGGATCGCCGGCCCGGCCTTCTTCGTCCGGCACACGGACGCGGCCACCTTCGACTGCGTCACCGGCACCCTGCAACGCGACACCCCCGGCCCCGGCCGAGGCCACCTGCTCCGGCTGCGCCTGATCACCCCCGGGCGGGACTGGGTGCCCGGCCTGCGGGCGCGCGCGGAGGCCCTGGTGCCCACACTTTGAACGCGGCCCGGACAACGGGCGGCCGTTTAACGGGTGGTCGTCCGCGGGGGCCGGCTGGTTGGATCCGGGGATGGACTTTCACCTGCCCGACGGCTACGAAATCTCGACCGACCCGACCCGGCTCGACGCCGCGCTGATCCACCGCTGGTTGTCGCTCGACGCGTATTGGGCGCTGGGGCGCACGCGGGAGAAGCTGGACACGGCGATCGCCGGGTCGCTCAACTTCGGGGTCTACGACACGGCCTCCGGGGCCCAGGTCGGCTATGCCCGGGTGATCACCGACGGGGCCACCTTCGGTTGGCTCTGCGACGTGTACATCGCGCCCGACGTCCGGGGCAAGGGCCTGGGCACCGCGTTGGCCGCGCACGTGCGGGACCACCTCGCGCCCGCCGGCATACGGCGCCTGATGCTGGCCACGGCGGACGCGCACGCGGTCTACGCGCAGGTGGGCTTCGTACCGCTCGGCGCCACCGACACGTGGATGGTCCTGGGCGAACAGTGAGCCGTCCGGGCACGGCGACCGAGCCCGCGTCGGACGCGGGCTCGGCCAACCGGTCATCTTTTCCGGTCGTGGCCCTATGAACCGTCGAGGGCCCTCGCTACCCTCCAGCGCATGATTTCCACGGTTGTCTGGGGTACCGGGAACGTCGGCCGTGCGGCCATCCGCGCCGTCGAGGCGCATCCGGCGCTGAAGCTCGCGGCGGTATTGGTGCACAATCCCGACAAGGTCGGCCGCGATGCGGGTGAACTGGCGGGGTTGGACCACGAGTTGGGTGTCGCGGCCGAGAACGACATCGACGCGGTGCTGGCCGCCGGGCCGGGCGCGGTGGTGTACGCCGCGTCCGGCGACATCCGTCCCGACGAGGCGCTCGACGACATCGTCCGGGCGATCCGGGCCGGTGCCGTGGTGGTCACCCCCGCCCTGTACGCGCTCTACGACCAGCGCAACGCCCCAACGGAGTTGCGCGAGCCGGTACTTGCCGCCATCGCGGCGGGCGGCGGGTCGCTGTTCGTCTCCGGCGTGGACCCGGGCTGGGGCAACGACGTACTGCCGCTGCTGATCAGCGGGTTGGGCACCACCGTGGACGCGATCCGCTGCCAGGAGATCTTCGACTACTCCACCTACGACCAGGAGGACTCGGTCCGGAATCTGGTCGGCATGGGGCAGCCGATGGACTACGGGGCGCCGATGTTGTGGCCGGACATGCCGACCATGGTGTGGGGCGGGCAAATCCGGTTGATGGCACGGGCGTTGGGCGTCGAACTGGACGAGATCCGGGAGACGATGGACCGCCGGCCGCTGGAGAGCACGGTACGCACCACGACGATGGGCGAGTTCGAGGCGGGCACGCAGGGCGCGGTGCGGTTCGAGGTGCAGGGCATCGTCGACGGCGAGCCCCGGATCGTGATCGAGCACGTGACCCGGATCCACCCCTCCTGCGCGCCGGACTGGCCCACACCGCCCAACGGCGACGGGGCCCACCGGGTGGTCATCGAGGGACGCCCGCGGATCGAGGTGACGGTCGAGGCCACCGACGAGGGCACGAACCGGTCGGCGGGCGGGAACGCCACCGCGGTCGGCCGACTCGTCGGCGCCATCGACTGGCTGGTCGCCGCCGAACCCGGGCTCTACGACGCGCTCGACATTCCGCTCCGTCCCGCAGTCGGCAAGCTCGGAAGGAAGTAACCATGCAGATCGACATTCCCGAGGACAAGGACCCGCTCGCCTACGTGTGGGCGGAGATGGTGCCCGAGATCGGCATCGCGGCCTCCACGTTCTCGATGAAGGTCTACGACGCCTCGAAGCTGGGCCTGCGCGAATTCGAGGCCGCGCGGCTGCGGATCGCCCAGATCAACGGGTGCATCTTCTGCCTCGACTGGCGCACCGAACGCGACGGGGACAAGGTCGAGGACGGCTTCGACGTCGCGGTCACCGAGTGGCGCACCACCGAGGTCTTCGACGACCGCACCCGGTTGGCCGCCGAATACGCCGAGCGGTACGCGGTGGACCACCACAACCTGGACGACGAGTTCTGGGCCCGGATGACCGCGCACTACACCCAGGCCGAGATCGTCGAGCTGAGCATGGCGATCGGGTCCTGGCTGGCCTTCGGTCGGCTCAACCACGTGCTCGGGCTCGACTCGGTGTGCGTGTTGCCGAGCCACTGAGTGCCTCTCGGGGCCGCGCCGGGATCCTCCGGGGCGGCCCCGACCCGGTGCGCCGCGGCGAAAAATCGGGTGGCCCGCGCGTGCCGCGCAACTACGCTCACCCCCAGCGGGATTGCGCGGTTCCGCAGGTTGGGGTGCCGTGGCAGAGCGGCCCATTGCAATCGACGCGGCGGAGGTTCCCGTCGCGTCGATCGAGGGGGTAACGGGCGGGCCTGCCCGTCCCCTTCCACGGGTTCGAATCCCGTCGGCACCGCAACCGCCCCGAGCGCGTCGTGGCCGGGGTGCCCGGCACGCGCCGCCGCCGATGGTCAGGAGTGCGGTTTGGCGCGGACGTGCATGCGCTCGCCCTGTCTGCCGAAGAGGCTGAGGATCTCGACCGGGCGGCCGTCCGCGCTGCCGAACCAGTGCGGCAGCCGGGTGTCCCACTCGGCGGCCTCGCCAGGGCCGAGGACCAGGTCGTGGTCGGCCAGTACCAGGCGCAGTCTGCCGGTGAGCACGTACAGCCACTCGTAGCCCTCGTGGGTGCGCAGATTCGGCTCGGTGCCCCGGTCGGCGATGATCATCTTGAACGCCTGGAGCGGGCCGGGGGTTCGGGTCAGCGACACCGATGTGCCGCCGCTCGGCAGCGGGCGCGGGGTCAGCCGTACGCGGGGGTCGCCGACCTCGGGCGCGCCGACCAGGTCGTCCAGCGGTACGTGGTAGACGCCGGCCAGTGGCAACAACAGTTCCAGGCTGGGCCGGCGTTGGCCGGACTCCAGCCGGGACAGGGTGCTCTTGGAGATGCCGGTCGCCGCGGAGAGCGCGGCCAGGGTGAGGCCGTGGTGGGCGCGCAGGCGCCGCAGTCGTGGCGCGACCGCGTCCAGGACCGCTTGATGGGCCGGTGCGTTGTCCATGGGGGCATTCCACTCCGGTGTCCCGAAAATGGCAACAAGAATTGCCGGGAGGGTGCGGTGCGGACACCCTCCTCGGCATGAGCCCACACGGTGCAACCCGAAGAACGACCGACGCGCCGGCAACCGAGGCGGTGACCGGCGGTGCGAAGCAGGCAGCGGCGGTGCGCTGGGCGTTGGCCGGGCTGTCCTCGTCCATGTTGGCTGCCTCGCTCGGCACCAGCGTCGCCAATGTCGCGCTGCCGACCCTGGCCGGCACGTTCGACGCCTCCTTCCAGGCGGTGCAGTGGGTCGTCCTGGCCTACCTCCTCGCCATCACCACCGTGATCGTCGGCGTGGGGCGGCTCGGCGACCTGTTCGGTCGGCGCCGGTTGTTGTCGGCCGGGATCCTGCTGTTCACGGTGGCCTCGGTCCTGTGCGGCCTGGCGCCCTCGTTGTGGCTGCTGATCGCCGCGCGGGCGGCGCAGGGCCTCGGCGCGGCCGCGATGATGGCGCTGACCATGGCGTTCGTGGGCGAGACGGTGCCCAAGGCGCGGACCGGGCGCGCGATGGGCCTGCTCGGCACGATGTCCGCGATCGGTACCGCGCTCGGCCCGTCCGTGGGCGGTGCGTTGCTGGCCGGACCCGGCTGGCGGATGATCTTCCTCGTCAACGCGGCGCTGGGCCTGGTGACGCTGTTCCTGGTGTACCGCCATCTGCCGATCGACCGACGCGAGGCCGGGACGGCGCGGGCCGGTTTCGATTACCTGGGCACGCTGCTGCTCGCGCTGACGCTCGCGGCGTACGCGCTCGCCATGACGCTCGGGCACGGCCGTTTCGGCCGACTCAACGTGGCGCTGCTGCTCGCCGCCGTCATCGGGGTCGTGCTGTTCGTTCGGGCCCAGGGGAGGGCGGACGCACCGCTGATCCGGCCGGCGATGTTCCGCGAACCGATGCTGGGCGGGAGCCTGGCGATGAGTGTGCTGGTGTCGACGGTGATGATGGCCACGCTCGTGGTCGGGCCGTTCTACCTCGCCCGCACGCTCGGGCTGCGGGACACCCTGGTCGGGCTCGTGTTGTCGGTCGGTCCGGTGGTCGCCGCGCTGATCGGGGTGTCGGCCGGTCGCCTGGCGGACCGGTTCGGCGCGACTCGGATGACCGTGGTCGGGCTCGGTGCGATGGCCGTCGGCGCGTTCGGGTTGTCGATGTCACCGGCGTCGTTCGGCGTGGCCGGTTACCTCGTGCCGATCGTGGTCGTCACGGCCGGCTATGCGGTGTTCCAGACCGCGAACAACACCGCCGTGCTGGCCGATGTCCCACCGGACCGACGGGGTGTCGTGTCCGGGATGCTCAACCTGTCGCGCAATCTCGGGCTGATCACCGGAACGTCGGTCATGGGCGCGGTGTTCGCGTTCGCGTCGGGCACCGACGACGTCACCACGGCGCGGGGCGGGGCGGTCGCCGACGGGATGCGGGCCACGTTCGTGGTCGCCGCGCTGTTGCTCGTGCTCGCGTGGGGCATCGCGGTCGGCGGCCGGGTGTCCGCGCGTCGGGTGGCCCGGGGCGCGCGGTAGTGGGTCGGCCCGCCTGGTCAGGCGACGATGTACCACGCGTTGTCGAGGTACTGGAGGGTGATGTCGCCGAGGCCGCTCTCGGAGAACCGGACGGTGGCGCGGACCGCTCCGACCGGGACGTGCACCTTGTCGGGCGGACGCACCGAGACCAGCTTGGGGTCGACCGTGGCGGTTTGCAGGGCCTTCTTCTGCGCGGGGGAGATCATTTGGAAGGTGATCGGGAAGGACGCGGTGCACGGGCCGGCGCCCTCCCGCTCGGCCTGCTTGGCCGCCGGGCCGGCGATTTCGCAGACTGTGGTGAGGTCCTCGCGGCCCACGGCGTGCAGGTACTGCTCGTAGCGCTGGATCGCCGCCTCGGTCGACCGGCCCTGCGGTGCCGCCCGGGTCTGGGACGGGGCCGCCGGGCTCGGTGCGCCGGAGGCGGTCGATGCCGGCGGTGCGGATGTCGCCGGCGGCGGAACGACCGCGCCGGGTGCGGTCGTCGAGGGCGGAGGCGCGGTTCGGTCCTTCGCGGAGTCGGTGTCGTCGCAGGCCGCCAACAGGATGACGGCCGATACGGTCACGCCCACGATCGCCCGCACGCGATGCTCCCCTCGCTGAGATCACAGGCGGCCGATGCTACTGCGGTCCGGGAGGTCTCCACCGAGGCTTTTCCCCCGTATTCCGTATTCCGCCCCCGCCCTCCTCCGCCTTTCGCCTCCGGGTCGCGCGCCGGTACGGGGCGCGAAGCGTGGTCAGGCGGTGTTGGTGAGCAGGTTCCACCAGGGGGTCGGCTGGGACGGCGTGGCGGTGTCGATGCGGTCGCCGGGGCGGGGGACGGCGAGTTGAACGTCCTTGGCCTTGGCCTCGCGCCACAGGCGGTCGACCGGTTCGGCCCACGGGTGCAGCGCCAGGTTGAAGGTGGCCCAGTGCACCGGCAGCAACACCCGGCCGCCGAGGTCGAGGTGGGCGGTGATCGCCTCCTCCGGGTTCATGTGGATGTCGGGCCAACTCGGGCTGTAGGCGCCGATCGGCATCAGGGTCAGGTCGAACGGGCCGTGCGCCGCGCCGATGCGGGCGTAGCCGTCGAAGTAGCCGGAGTCGCCGGCGTAGAAGACCCGGTGTCGGGTGCCGGCGACGACCCACGAGCCCCAGAGCGTGTCGTTGCGGCGCAGGGTACGACCGGAGAAGTGGCGGGCCGCGGTCGCGGTGAAGCGCAGGCCGGCGACGACGGCGTCCTCCTCCCAGTCGAGTTCGATGATGCGGGAGGCGGGTACGTTCCAGCGCTCCAGGTGGGCGCCGATGCCCAGGGGCACCAGGAACGGCGCGGTCTGGGTGGCGGTGAGGGTGCGTACCGTCGCCCGGTCGAGGTGGTCGTAGTGATCGTGCGAGATGACCACCGCGTCCAGGGTCGGCAGCGCGGCCGAGGGGATCGGGAGCGGGTGCAGCCGGCGCGGGCCGACGAGTTGGCTGGGGGACACCCGCTCGCTCCAGACCGGGTCGAACAACACCCGGCGGCCCTCGATCTCGACCAGGGTGGTCGCGTGGCCGTACCAGACGGCGCTCAGCCCGTCCTGGGCCGGCGGTGTGCTCGGCGAGGTGACCAGCGGCACGGGGGCGGCGGGGCGGCGCTCGTCGCGATTGCGGAGCATCTGGCCGATGAGCTGCGGTGCGCTGCCGGCCGCGACCAGATCGGCGGGCACCGGGTTGCGGAACGCGCCCTCGTGGAACTGCGGCGAGCGCAGAAAGCGGGCGAGCCGCTCTCCTTCGGCCCGCCCACCGAATTCCGCCGGGACGTCCCGCAGGGCCCACCCGGCGGCGGCCAGCGCCAGCCCGCCCGCGACCAGTCGCCGAGCCGCTACGTTACGTGCCATCGTCCACTCTCCCTGTGTCGGCCTCGGGTCGTGTCGTCCTGGGGCGCCCCGTGCTTGCGGCGCGTCGCCCCCGGATCGTGTCTCCCTCGGGTCTTCAACCGACAGCGGGGGTGACACGTTCCCCGAATCGCGATTCCCGTCGGGACGGGGGTCATGCCGACGGTCGGTCGATTGTCGTCCTTGTCATCTCGATTGCTTGACTGCATCATGCATTTGATCGATCGAGGCGATCGATCAAGGCGATCGAAACGAGGCACCACCATGGACACCGGTGAACTGCTGGACGACAACGACGCGGTGGGGTTGGCCGATCTCGTGCGGCAGGGCACGGTCAAGCCGATCGAGATTCTCGACGCGGTGATCGCTCGGATCCAGGAGCGCGACCCGGCGCTGCACGCGTTCGTGGCCACCCGGTTCGAGGCGGCTCGGGCCGAGGCCGAGGGGGTCCTGCCCGACGGGCCGCTGCGGGGTGTGCCGTTCGCGGTGAAGGACCTCGCCTGCGATGTCGCCGGCATGGTGAGTACGCACGGTTCGCGGTTGTTCGCCGACGCGGTCGCCGAGCGGGACGGCGAGTTGGCCACCCGCTACCGCCGCGCCGGACTGGTGATCGTGGGCAAGACCAACACTCCCGAATTCGGCAAGAACGCCAGTACCGAACCGCTTCTGCACGGCCCGTCGCGCAACCCTTGGCGGACCACCCATTCGACGGGCGGTTCCTCCGGCGGCTCGGCGGCGGCCGTCGCGGGCGGGATGTTGCCCGCCGCGCACGCCAACGACGGCGGCGGCTCGATTCGGATTCCGGCGGCGTGCTGCGGCCTGTTCGGGCTCAAGCCCTCGCGCGGCCGGGTTCCGGACGACCACGGTCTGTCCGCGCTGGCCTACCCGTTGGCGATGGCGCACGCGGTCACCCGTACGGTCCGCGACTCCGCGGCGCTGCTCGACGTTGCCGCCGGCCCCGTCGCCGGCGAGCCGTACGCCACGCTGGCGATGCCGGCCGCCGGATCCTTCCTGGCCGCGTTGGACACCGCGCCGGGGCGGCTGCGGATCGGCTTCGCGACGGCGAGTGTGGACGGAACGCCGGCCCACCCGGCGGCCGTTCGGGCGGTCGAGCGCACGGCGGCGCTGCTCGCCGAGTTGGGCCATCGGGTCGAGGAGGGCGCGCCGGTGTGGGACGGTCCGGCGACCGGCCGGGCCCTCGGCCAGGTGATGGCGGCGGCCACGAACACCCAGATCGACGACCGACTCGCCGAACTGGGCCGCGAATTGCGCGAGGACGACCTCGAACCGTTCACCCGAGTGATCCGCGAGAACACGGTCGGCATGCGCGGCCAGGATCTGGTCCGCGCGCTGCAGACGGTGGTTCGGATCGGTCGCGAGGTGGCGCCGTTCTTCGAAACCCACGACGTGTGGCTGAGCCCGACGTTGGGTGTTCCGGTACCCGAACTCGGGGTGTTGGACACGAGCAACCCGGCGAGCATGTACGCGCACGCGGCGAAGATGACCTGGTTCACCTCGGTGTTCAACGTCTCGGGACTGCCCGCGGCGAGCGTGCCGGCGGGCTTCGACGAGGCGGGCCTGCCGGTGGCGATCCAGCTCACCGGTCGGCTCGGGGCCGAGGCGGAACTGCTGCGACTGTCGGCGCAGTTGGAAGAGGCCGCGCCGTGGCCGGGGCAGGCGCCGTGGCCGACCGGGCCGGCCGGGGGCTGAGTACGGCGGCCGATGTCGGGACGACGGGCCTTCGGGTCCGTCGACCCGTGCCGCGGTTCAGCGCAGGTGGCCGACGCCGCCGTAGCCCCATACGTTTTCGAGGGAGTCCAAGGCATCCTCGGGTTCGCCGTCCGGGTTCCAGTGCGGGCGGATACCAGGTGGTTCGACCAGCTCGAAGCCGTCGAAGAAGGCCCGGACCCGATCGTGGTCGCGCATGGTCATCTCGGCGGAGGCGTTCTTCCAGCCGGCCGCACCGGCCCGGCCACGAGCGGGGTCGGCGTCCCAGGACGCGTGCGACAGGATGAGCATGCTGCCCGGGGCGAGGGCGTCGCGCAGTGTGGCGACGATCTGCTCCGGGTTCTCCTCGTCCCTGACGAAGTGCAGGATGGCGACCAGCATCAGCGCGACCGGCTCGGCGAAGTCGATCACCTCCAGCACCTCGGGTGCGGTCAGGATCGCCTTCGGGTCGCGCAGGTCGGCCCGGGTGAAGGTGGTGCGTCCCGGGCCGGCGTCGGTCATCAGCGCCCGACCGTGCACGAGCACGATCGGGTCGTTGTCCACGTACGCCACCCGGGCGTCCGGCGCGACCTGGTGTGCCGCCTCGTGGGTGTTGCCGCCGGTGGGGATGCCGGTGCCGATGTCCAGGAACTGCCGGATGCCGCGCCGCGCGGCGTAGCGCACGCTGCGCTGGAGGAAGAGCCGATTGAGCCGGAGCGTGGTGGGCAGATCCGGCATCGCGGCCAGGATGTGCTCGGCCGCCGCGCGGTCCACGGCGAAGTTGTTCTTGCCGCCCAAGAGATAGTCGTAGATCCGCGCGGTATGCGGGATGCTCGTATCGATCCCGGCCGGGACGGTTTCCGCCTCGACCTCGTCCAGACGCGGCAGCCGCCAGGCGTCCTCGTCGTTGTGCGATATCGACGTCACGGGTTCACCCTTCGGACAACCACCGGCACGGTTGTGCCGAGACTACTGTGACGAACGGCAGTTCGGGCCGGCGTGCGACGAATCGGCGGGCCCGGGCCGGTTGTTGCGGTGGATTCGCGTTGGTGGAAGGGGTTGATCGGATGGTCGAGCCGTCCTATTTGGCGGCGATTCGGCGGTCGTACGACACTGTTTGCGATGAATACGCCCGGGTGGTGAAGGCGCCGGCGGAGTTGGATCCGTTGTCGCGCTCGATGTTGGGCGCGTTCGCCGAACTCGTGCGGGTCGCGGATCGTGGGCCGGTCGCCGATCTGGGCTGCGGGCCGGGGCAGGTGACCGCGTATCTGGCCTCGCTGGGGTTGGCCGCCTTCGGCGTCGACCTGTCGCCAAGGATGATCGAGTCGGCTCGACGGGCCCATCCGGAACTGCGGTTCGTGCCGGGATCGATGACCGCGCTGGACATCGCGAATGACGAACTCGGCGGGATTCTCTGCTATTTCGTCATTCATCACACGCCACCGGAGTGCCTGCCGATGGTCTTCGCCGAATTCGCCCGTACCCTCGCGCCCGGTGGGTGGCTCATGTTGGGCGACTACATCGGGGACGGCGAGCAGGTGCGGCCGATTCGGGCGTACGGGGGACATCCGGTCTCCTACGCGTCGTACTTCCTGCCGGCCGAGCAGATCGTGGGCCTGTTGGGGCGGGCCGGGCTGGTGGTCACCGCGCGGCTGGAATGCGAGCCCGGCGACGGGGTGAAGCGGCGGCACGCGGTCTTCCTGGCGCGCAAACCGGGGGCGGAGCACGCGGCGGAACCTTTGGGGTGACGAGGGGCCGGGGGAGTGCGGCCCGGGCGGAGGCCCGGCGGCGGACGCGGCCGACGTCGGTCGGGTTCGGGGGTGCGGGCCGGATGCGCGATCGGGGCGGTCGCGCGACGGTGTTCGGCGGCCGCGGGTCGATCTTGTCGGAGCCTCGCCGGTGATCCGTCGATCCGGTTCCGGCTCATCGTGCGTCTGCGCGTCGCCGGCCGGCCGGCGACGCGGGGCGGCGGGTGCGCGGTAGAGTGAGTGCCCCATGCGCACCGTCGATCCCGTCAAGCACGCAGCCAAGCGACGCCAGATTCTGGAGGCCGCCGCGTCCTGCTTCGCGCAGATGGGCTTCCACGGCACCCGGACCGCGGACATCTGCAAACGCGCGGGGATGAGTCCGGGGAATCTCTTCCACTACTTCCCGAGCAAGCACGCGATCATCGTGGCGCTGATCGAGAGCGAGGGCGTGCAGACCGCAGAGTTCCTGGAACGGCTGGTCGCCGAGGAGGACGCGCTCGCGGCGCTGTTCACGCTGATCGACACGGTCGTCGAGCTGGCCGCCGACCCCGAGTTCGCGGGTCTCGCGCTGGACACCGCGGCGGAGGCCCAGCGGGACGAGGGCATCGCCGCGCTGGTGGCCCGCAACGACCGCCAACTCCGGTCCGGCATCGCCGATTTGTTGCGTCGTGCCGCCGCGGCCGGGCGGATCGACGCCGGGCTGAACGCCGACGACGCGGCGACCTGGATCGCGGCTCAGATCGACGGGGTCTTCGCACGGCTGGCGACCGATCCGGGCTTCGCCCCACTGGAGCAGGCGCCGATGTTGCGGCTGTTGCTCACCCGGTTCCTGCGCGTCGAACCGGCCTGAGCCACCGCGGCGCGACCCGACGAGTCAGCGTCGGGGGCGGCCGAAGAGCATGTCGTAGCCCGGCGGCAGTTGCAGGAGCAGGCGGCTCATCAGATTTTCGTCGGTGGCGTCGGCCACGACGCTGAGTACCGCTCCGACGTCCCATTTCGCGGTTTCGTCCGTCGCGCCCTCGATCCACGCGCCGGTGGCCCGGACGAAGCGGTCGGCACTGAGTGGCTCGTGTGCGGGGAGCGGGTTGAGCAGCACCACGGCGCAGGTCTCGGGGAGCCGGGCGGCCAGCTCGGCACTTTCGCCGCCGACGAGGTGTGCGCCCAGGAGGGCGAGGACGACCCGGACGGCTCGTTCCGCCTCCTCGGGGGAGGAGTATTCGCCCCGCTCCTGGACTGCCGCGAGGAAGGATTCCCATCGCATCGGCATCGTATCGGCCCTTCTTCCGTCTTCCGTCAGCCGTCGAGGCGATCGGGGCGGGCGGGCCGGCCGGCGACCGGGACGGGCGGCCTCGGGACGCCGGTGCGGCGGTCCGCACCGACCTCTGCGCCGGGGAGGACCCGTCGTGGTCCGGCGCCGCGCGCCGTGCTGCCGCGCGCCATTTTTCTCGGGCCACGGAGGGGGCCTGGGCACAGAAGGTGCACTCCACCTTATAACTCTCCGTAGGAGACTTGACAAGCGGAGACTCAGCCCGGCGCGGGAGCGTGGGCCTCTCCGCCCGTGTGCGTCGTGACCTTTCGGGTCCGACCCATCGCCCTGCGTATCGTTGCTCGGCCCAGCCGGCGGCCGAAGCCGACGGGTGCCCGGTTGTTGCTCCGTCCGCCATGCCGCCGATCGCGCGGGGCGGCACTCGCCCTCGTGGCCCGGTCCGGGAGCGCCGGCTCTTCCCGTGAAGCTTGCCCGGCGGTGCGGATGTGTTCACGCCCCGGCCATCGGGTGCCGGCCTACTGAGCCGAGTTGTACAGACAACTCGACTTCCGCCTGGAGCATTTCCGTGCCCACCTTCCGTGGCCGCAACATCTCGATCACCGTCGGCCCTGTTCCGGACACGACTCCCAGGTCCCGAGTTCGCCCACGAGCGGGCGCAGTTGCACCGCGCGCACGCCGGTTCGCCCCGTAGTCGTCGGCTCCGCCGGTCCCGGCCTCGGCTCGGGTGCTCGGGTGCTCGGGTGCCGTTCTCCGTCTCGACGTCGCCGCCTCTGTTGTGGAAAGGAATTGACGATATGTCAGGGAGTTTGCTCACTCTTCTGCGTCCCACCGTGCCGAAGGAGGGTGATGCGCTGACCTTTCGGTTCGCCACCGACGCGCCGCACGCGAAGAACTGGGTCGGGGTCTACGACGGGGCTCGGCAGCCGGGCAGCGGGGGGTCGTTGGCCTGGAAGTACGTCACCACCGCCGAGGGCGAGGTGACCATCGACACGCAGGGCCTTACGGACGGCCCCTACACCGCCTACCTGTTGGCCAAGGACGGCTACGGCATCCTGGCGCAGACCACGCCGTTCGGTTTCGCGGTGCGGCCGGTGCCGCCCCGGCCCCGGTTCGCGGTGGACACCGTCACCGGTGCGGCGATCGCCCCGGGGGAGACCGCGACCGTGCGCCTGGCCGGGCTGTGGACCGCCTCGAACGGGCAACAGTCCGGCCAGGGCGTCACCTTCCGGGCCCGCGGCGGCGACGGGTGGCTCGGCGTCGGTACCGACGGCGTTGTCACCGCCGAGGCCCCGCGTACCGGCGCGCGCCGGCCGGGCGTCCTCGTGGTCGAAGGCCGCGACGGCGCGACCGGCGCCACCTCGCAGCTCACCGTGCAGATACCGGTCCGGCGCAACGCGCGCGCCGTCACGCTCAAGGTCGCCGGCCTCGACGCGTGGGACGCGGGCAAGCACGTGGACGGCGCGGTGACCAAGGTGTTGCGGCTCGCGCTGACCCAGGAGCTGGACGTCCTGGCGTTGCAGGACACCGGCGGCGTGCTGGGCAAGGCGGTGGCCCAGGCGCTGGGTTGGGCGGTCCACGAGGACCCGGCCGGACTCGCGCTGATCAGCCGGCACCCGCTCACCGACCCGCGCCCGGCGAGCGCCGAGCTGCCGGCGGTGGCGGCGACCGTGCGGGCGCCCGGGGTGCGTGCCGTCCGGGTGTGGACCACGCGCCTGGACGAGGGGGACTACGGGCCGATCGGGATTCGGCGCGGCCGCACCCCCGCGCAGGCCGAGGCGGCCGAACGGGCGAGCCTGCGCTACCGCCAGGCCGGAGCCCTGGTCGCGGCGATGGCGCCCGACCTGCGGGCCGCCCGGGACACCCCGGTACTGCTCGCGGGCGCCCTGTCCTCGCCCTCGCACCTGGACTGGACCGCCCGCACCGCCGGCGCGCACGGGACGTCCGGGCCGGTGCGCTGGCCGGTCACCCAACTGCTCGAACAGGCCCGACTGGCCGACGTGTTCCGTGACCGACACCACGACCCGGCGCGCGAGCCCGGCAACACCTGGTCGCCGGTGGACCCGACCCAACCGCAGGACCGGATCGACGCGCTGCACACCGCCGGACCGCTGTCCGCCGAGGAGGCGCACAGCCTGGTCACCGGCTGGCCCAAGCCGATCCCGGGCACCGCCGGCAACGGCTGGCCCAGCGACCACGCCGCCGCCGTCGCCACCTTCACGCTGCGCGCCTGACCCGCGTCCCCTCCCCTTCCGAAAAGGACCGTTTCGTCATGACCGAGTTCAGCCGCCGCTCCTTCGTGGGCGCCTCCGCCGCCGTCGGCGCGGCCGGCGCGGTGGGCTTCACCGCGACCCCCGCGTACGCCGACCCGACACCCGATCCCGCCGCGGACGCCGCCCGTCGGCCGAAGCCCGGCAGTATCAAGGACGTTCGGCACGTGGTGATCCTGATGCAGGAGAACCGCAGCTTCGACCACTACCTCGGCGCCCTCGCCGGCGTGCGCGGCTTCGCCGACCGCCAGGGCCTGGTGTTGCCGAACGGCGACGACGTGTTCCGCCAGCCGCACCCCGGCCGCACCGACGGCGGCTACCTGTTGCCGTATCGGATGGACTCCACCAAGTACAACGCGCAGAACGCCGGCGGCCTCCCGCACGACTGGAGCACCGGCCACACCGCGGTCAACAACGGTGCGCAGAACCGCTGGGTCGCGGCCAAGGGCGAACGCTCGATGGGCTACTTCACCCGCGAGGACATCCCGTACCAGTACGCCCTCGCCGACGCGTTCACGGTCTGCGACGCCTACTTCACCTCGCTCAACGGCCCCACCGACCCGAACCGGCTCTACCTGTGGTCGGGCACCGCCGGACCCGGCCGGGACGGCACCACCGGCCCGTGGACCGACAACACCCCCGTCACCGACAACCCGGTCGCCGACTGGACCACCTACGCCGAGCGGTTGTCCGCAGCCGGGGTGAGCTGGCGCGTCTACCACAACCCGAGCAAGGACGAGCGCTACGGCGACTACGACGACAACGGCCTGTCCTACTTCAAGCAGTTCCACAACTTCCCCAAGGACGACCCGCGTTACATCAACGCGATGACCAAGTGGGACCTGACCGCGTTCGACGCGCACTGCAAGGACGGCACGCTGCCCACCGTCTCCTGGTTGGTCGCGCCCTACCTGTTCAGCGAACACCCGGACGCCGGGCCCAACTACGGCGCGCACTGGGTGAACACCGCGATGCAGTCGATGTTCGCCAACCCCGAGGTGTGGAAGCACACCGTGTTCCTGCTGATGTACGACGAGAACGACGGCTACTTCGACCACGTGGTGCCGCCGATGCCCGAGCCGGGCACCCCGGAGGAGTTCGTCGGCGGCCGGCCGATCGGCCTGGGCTCGCGCGTACCGCTGTGGATCGCCTCGCCCTGGAGCCGCGGCGGTCAGGTCAACTCCCAGGTGGCCGACCACACTTCGGTGCTGCGCTTCCTGGAGACGGTGACCGGGGTGAACGAACCCAACATCTCCGCCTGGCGCCGCGCGGTCTGCGGCGACCTCACCTCGTGCTTCGACTTCACCCGCCCCGACTACACGATTCCGGCGCTGCCGGACACCAACCCCTTGATCGCCAAGGCGGACGCGGCCAAGGCGCTGCCCGGCGTCAAACTGCCGGCGGCGGGCGCCCAGCAGGTGCCCACCCAGGAACCCGGTTACCGCCCGCATCGGCCGCTGCCGTACCGTCCCTGGGCGGATGTCACCGTCGACCGCAAGACCGGCCGAGTGCAGTGCACGCTGGCCAACGAGGGCACGGTGACCTATCACTTCACCGTGTTCCCCAACATCGTGCTCCCGTTCGCGGGCACCCCGTTCACCGTCGCACCGGGCAAGAGCGCGACCTACGTGTGGGACGCGGCCGGCACCGACGGCGTCTACGACTTCAGCGTGCACGGTGCGGACGGCTTCGTCCGGCGCTTCGCCGGCACCGTGGTCCGCGACCCGCAGCGCGACATCGCCGTGCCCTCGGTCCGGGCCACGCTGCACGGTCGGCGGCCCGACGCGGGCCGGGTGGAACTGCGGCTGGGCAACGAGGGTGACACCGACCTGCGGTTCACCATCACGCCGAACGACTTCGGCGGCACGGCCCGGGATCAGTGGGTCGGCGCCCGGGACCGGGACACCGTGACGTGGCCGACCGACGCGCACGGCCGCTACGACGTCACGGTCGCGGCGGCGGACGGGTTCACCCGCCGTTACGCCGGTACGCTCCACCCGTCGAACCGGGACTGATCGGCGGCCGGTCCGCGTCGCCCCGCCGTGCGGAAGCCCGGCGGCGAGGCGACGCGGGCCGCGCTCATTCGGGGTGGCGGCGCCGGATCAGGACGAGGGCGCTGTGCGCCCGCACGGCCCGGACGCCGCCCGCCTTGACCTCCACCTCGTCGGCGCCGTCCGGGTCGGCGGTGTCGACCGCGACGTGCCACACGTCGCCCCCGTCGCGCAGGACCGGGATGCGGACCTCGATGCCCTCGTAGTGGGCGTTGAGCACGAACAGGAACGAGTCGTCGACGATCGGCCCGCCTCGTGCGTCGCGTTCGGAGATGGCGTCCCCGTTGAGGAAGACCACCACCGAGCGGGCGTCGGGGCGGTTCCAGTCCGCCCCGGTCATCTCCGCGCCGTCCGGGCGGAACCACAGCAGGTCGGCCGGGCCGTCGGCGCCGTCGCCGCGGAAGAAGCGCCGGCGGCGCAACACCGGGTGCGCGGCGCGGAGTCGGACCAGGCCGCGGGTGAACTCCAGCAGGTTCCGGCGGGCCGGGTCGGCGGCGGCCCGGGCCCAGTCCATCCACGCGATCTCGTTGTCCTGGCAGTACACGTTGTTGTTGCCCTGCTGGCTGCGGCCGAGTTCGTCGCCGTGCGCGAGCATCGGCACACCCTGCGCGACGAACAGCGTGGTGAGCAGGTTGCGTTGGCGGCGCTCGCGCAGCGCGCACACGCTCGGGTCGTCGGTGTCGCCCTCGGCGCCGGAGTTCCACGAGCGGTTGTCGTCGGCGCCGTCGCGGCCCTGTTCGCCGTTGGCCCGGTTGTGCTTGCCGTTGTACGACACCAGGTCGCGCAGGGTGAAGCCGTCGTGTGCGGTGACGAAGTTGACACCCGCGAGCGGCCTGCGATGCTCGCTCGTGTACAGGTCGGAGGAACCGGTCAGCCGGGCCGCGAACTCGGGCAACACGCCGTCCGTACCGCGCCAGAAGTCGCGTACACAGTCCCGGTACTTGCCGTTCCACTCGCTCCACAGCGGTGGGAAGTTGCCCACCTGGTAGCCGCCTTCGCCCAGATCCCACGGCTCGGCGATCAACTTGACCCGGCTGACCACCGGATCCTGCTGGACCAGGTCGAAGAACGCGGAGAGCCGGTCCACCTCGTGGAACTGCCGGGCCAGGGTGGCCGCCAGATCGAAGCGGAAGCCGTCGACGTGCATCTCGGTGACCCAGTGGCGCAGCGAGTCCATGATCAACTGGAGCACGTTGGGGTGGCGCATCAGCAGGCTGTTCCCGGTGCCGGTGGTGTCGTAGTAGTGCGCCGGATCGTCGTCCACCAGACGGTAGTACGAGGCGTTGTCGATGCCGCGGAAGGACAGGGTCGGGCCCAGTTCGTTGCCCTCGGCGGTGTGGTTGTAGACGACGTCGAGGATGACCTCGATCCCGGCCGCGTGCAGGGCCTTGACCATCGCCTTGAACTCGGTGACCTGTTCGCCTCGGGTCCCGGAGGACGAGTAGGCGTTGTGCGGGGCGAGGAAGCCGATGGTGTTGTAGCCCCAGTAGTTCGACAACCCTCGGTCGAGCAGCGAGCCGTCCTGGACGAACTGGTGTACCGGCATCAACTCGATCGCGGTGACGCCGAGGGTGGTCAGGTGCTCGATCACGGCGGGGTGGGCGAGGCCGGCGTAGGTGCCGCGTCGGTGTTCCGGGACGTCGGGATGGGTGCGGGTCATGCCCTTGACGTGCGCCTCGTAGATCACCGTCTCGTGGTACGGCCGGTTCGGGCTGCGGTCGTCGCCCCAGTCGAAGGTCGAATCGGTCACCACCGACAACATGGTGTGACCCAGGTTGTCCGACGTGTTCTGTTGATCCCGGGCCTCGGGGCGGTAGTCGAGCAGCGACGGGTCGCCGTCGGTGGTGCCGTCGATCGCCCTGGCGTAGGGGTCGATCAGGATCTTCGCGGGGTTGCAACGATGCCCGCGGTCGGGATCGTGCGGTCCGTGGACGCGATACCCGTAGCGTGTGCCCGGACCGACGCCGGGCAGGTACCCGTGCCACACGAAGCCGTCCACCTCGGGCAGCGGCACCCGCCGTTCGGTGCCGTCGTCGTCGATCAGCGCGAGCTCGACACGCTCGGCGACCTCGGAGAACAGCGCGAAGTTGGTGCCCGAGCCGTCGAAGGTGGCGCCGAGGGGCTGGGACCTGCCATTCCATGCGTGCATGCAGGGAGATTAGCCGTTCATTTCGGACAAAAATCCCATTAACGGCATGGTGCGACGTCGTGTCTCGTCACCGCTTCGCGAGCACGAGGCGCGGGTCGAGGCGCGGACGTGTCGCGCGCCACCACGCCCCCGAGTCCCACTTCGGTCGTCCGCGCGTGAGCCGGCGGCAGCACAGCCCGATCAATACCGCGCTGAGGTGTCCGATCGCGGTGAAGTCGCGGTGGACGAGCAGCGGTAGGACGACGTACAGGGCCAGGCCCGCGAAGTAGGGCAGGCGCCACGGTCCGACGATCCGGTAGCAGAGCAGCCCCGCGACGGCCATGTATCCGTAGCTGGGGCCGACGTCCAGTTGGAACCGCGTACTTTGCGGCAGGGTGCCGGCGTGGATCTGCGCCAGCACGATCGCCTGGCTGACGAGGGTGGCGCCCACGTGCCCGAGGGCGACCACGGCCAGCCATCGCCGAGTCCCGATCCACCGCTCGGCGACCGCGCACAACACGGTGAACATCACGGTGAACTTGAGCAGATGCATCCCCTGGTCCCACACGGCGCTGGCCACCAACACCCGCAGCGGCGCGACGTCGAGGTTGTGCAGGTTCGTGCTCCGGTGCCGTAGGAAGGTGATGCGCTCGTCGGCGGTCAGCCGCACATACAGATCGGCCGTCGTCACATGGAGGATCAGCAGCCAGAGATAGGTACCGGGAGCCGAAACCAGCCAGTTCCGGACCGCACCGAGGGCTCGCCGGGTCGAATCCGGGCCGGGCAGGGGCAATGGTCTTCCCATCGGGAGTCGGACGTCCGCTCGATACAACCACGAAGACCATCCCCGCGGTGTTCCGGCCCCGACGTGGGCGCGGGCTCGTCCGGCCCTCCGACGCGCCGTTCGGTTCGGCGCCGGCCTCGGGTTCGTCGGCGCGTCGACGCGGATCGATGGGGCGAAACAGGGAAAATATGGGCGAATCAGGAATGCGGGTGCGGGGCGTCGTGTGGCGGTCCGTGCAGGGGTTGCGGCCTGTCGGTCGGTGCGGAGGGAAGCGGCTTGTCCACCTATCTGTTCCGGCTGGGGCAATGGGCGTTTCGGCATCGGCGCCTCGTGTTGGCGGTGTGGCTGGCCGTTGCGGTGGCCGCCGTCGTGCTCGCGACGGTGAGCGGGGGCAAGACCGACGACACGTTCACGATCCCCGGGACCGAGTCGCAGCGTACGACCGACCTGCTGAACGAGAAGCTGCCTGCGCTCGGCGGCGCCCAGACCCAGGTGGTGTTCGCCGCGAAGGGCACGGCCAAGGTCACCGACCAGGGTCCGCAGGCCGGCATCGAGGCGGCCGTCGCCCAGTTGCGGACGGTGCCGCAAGTGGTGTCGGTGTCCGACCCGTTCACCGATCAGGGGGTGGCACCGGACCAGCAGGTCGCGCTCGGCTGGGTGCAGTACTCCGTGCAGCCGGCCGACGTCGAGGACTCCACCCTGGACGCGCTGAAGGACGCGGTGGCACCGGCTCGGCAGGCCGGGGTCGAGGTCGAGTACTCGGGCAGTGTGTACCCGGGCTGGCGGATCACCCCCTCCGAACTGCCGGAGGTCATCGGTCTGGCGATCGCGCTGGTCATCCTGCTGATCACGTTCGGCGCGGTGGTGGCCGCCGGCGTGCCGATCGTCACCGCGATCATCGGTGTGGTGGTCGTCCTGATGGGCGTGACCGCGGTCGCGTCGGTGGTGACCATCGCGTCCGCGTCCACCACGGTGGCGCTGATGCTCGGGTTGTCCTGCGGCATCGACTACGGACTCTTCATCCTGTTCAGACACCGCAACAATCTGATCGGCGGGATGGCCGTCGAGGAGTCCGGGGCCCTGGCCCTGGGCACCGCCGGCAGCTCGGTGGTCTTCGCCGGCCTCACCGTCGTCATCGCCCTGTGCGGGCTGGCCGTCGTGGGCATCCCGTTCCTGACCGTGATGGGCTTGTGCGCCGCCGCGGCGGTGGCGGTCGCGTTGCTGATCGCGCTCACCCTGCTGCCCGCGATCCTGGGCTTCGCCGGACCCAAGGTCGTCTCGTTCATCGATACGCGCTTGCGGCCCGGGCACCACGAGGAGGTTGCGCGGATCACCGCGACCGAACCGGCCCGGACCTTCGGCGCGTCCTGGGCACGTTTCGTGGTGCGCTTCCGGATCCCGATGCTGGTCGTCGGTATCGGCCTGTTGCTCGTGCTGGCGATCCCGGCGACGAGCATGGAACTGGGGCTGCCCAGCGGCGCCTCGCAACCGAAGTCCTCCACCCAACGCAAGGCCTACGACCTGACCGCGGCGAGCTTCGGACCCGGGTTCAACGGGCCCCTCCTGGTGGTCGCCGACGGGCCGGTGAATCAGACCGGTATGCAGAACCTGGTGACCGCGCTCAAACAGCAGCCGGACGTGGCGGCGGCAGGCCCGCTCGCCACGAACGACCAGGTCGCCGTGGTCCGGGTGATTCCCACGACCGGGCCCAACTCCGGCGCCACCGCCGACCTGGTGCACCACATTCGGGACAACCGTGCGGCGATCGAGGCCGGCGTCGGGGCCCCGATCCTGGTCGGCGGCAGTACCGCGTCCAACATCGACGTGTCCGCCAAGCTCTCCGCCGCGCTGCCGGTGTTCCTGATCGTGGTGATCGGGCTGGCGTTCGTGCTGCTCACCCTCGCGTTTCGGACCATCCTGGTGCCGATCACGTCGATCATCGGCTTCCTGCTGTCGGTCGGGGCGGCCTTCGGCGCCCAGGTTGCGATGTTCCAATGGGGCTGGGGCGAGCACATCTTCGGCATCACCCCGACCGAGACGATCAGCTTCCTGCCGATCCTGATGCTCGCGATCATCTTCGGATTGTCCAGCGACTACGAGGTGTTCGTCGTCTCCCGGATCAAGGAGGACTTCACCACCACGGGCGATGCGCGCGGTGCGGTCGCGCGCGGCACCGCACTGTCCGCGCGGGTGGTGACGGCGGCCGCGCTGATCATGTTCGCGATCTTCGTCGCCTTCATGTTCACCGACGATCCGACCATCAAGGCGATCGGCTTCAGCTTCGCGGTCGGTGTCTTCCTGGACGCCTTCGTGGTCCGGCTGACCCTGGTCCCGGCGACGATGGCGATCGTCCGCGCCAAGCTCTGGTACCACCCGCAGTGGTTCGCCAAATACGTCCCCGACCCCGACATCGAGGGCAAGCGCCTGGAGGAACGCCTGGCCGGCGGCGCATCCGCCGCAGGCGGCGGCACCTGATCGGCCGCGCCGCCCGCGCCGGGGGCACCTCGTCGCTCAGTCGGGCGCCGCTCGATCACGTCCCGCCGGAGGCACCCGGTCGTCGCGGATCGCCGCCGGCACGACCGGGTCAGGCGCGCGCGAAGCGGGCGATCCGGTGCTCGATCTCGCGTCGAAACACGAGTGTCCCGATGCGCTCGGCGATCGGTGCCGACCAGCGGGGGTGGCAGGTGAAGTTGTAGCGCCGGACGGCTCGGGCGCGGTTCGGGTCGTTCGGGATCGCGGTGAAGCGCCGGCCGCCGCCCATCCTGGCGAAGAACCACGATCCCTCGACCATCCGCATGCCCACGTTCGTCGGCGGTTGGTACGAGACGTATTCGCTGATCATCCGAAAGCCGGCCCGGTGGACGGTGAGGGTGCGGACGCCCTTGCCCGGCTCGGTCGCGCCGTCCAGGAAGCGTTGGCTGCGGATGAACGGATCCCACCGTCGGCGCACCGCGCCGGTGGTCTGGGAGATCGCGAACGCCGTCGCGGGATCGACCGGGACCTCGACCGACGCTTCCACCAGGGGCATGCGGCCATCCTGTCAGGTCGACCCGGGCGTCAGGTGCCCGCGTCGTGGGCGATCAGGCCCGCCTGGGTGCGGTTGGCGCGGCCGGGTTTGTCGAGCGGTCGGGAGACGTAGCCCTTCACGGTGGCCTCCGACAGGAACAGGCGGGACGCGATCTGTGCGTTGGACCGGCCCTCGCCCGGGCCCGCGAGTACCTCGGCCGCCCGCATCGTCCAGGCGAGCGGACCGGGGTGGGCCGGCCACCAGACCAGGCCCCACAGGGTCGCCGCGGTGTCGAGCGGCGCGAAGAAGAGCGCCAACCGACGTCGACGGCGACCGGGTGCCGTTGGTCCCATCGACAGTCGGTCACGGCCATACGGTAGGTCGCCTCCATCGGGGTGGGTGCTCCGCCGGCCTTTCGGCCGAGCGGAAACCTACGAAAGTCGTATGTCCTCGCCGAGGACCCGTACTTCGTCGCTTGTGCCGACGACGATCGGCTCTACCGGCCGGCCTGAGCCGCCCGCTGCAATGGATCCATGGAAACCCGACGAGAGTACGCGACCGACACTCCCCGGCCGGGCCACTACGAGATCGACCCGGCCGGCTCCACCATCACGTTTCGGACCAGGCACGTCTTCGGGCTGCTGCCGGTCCGGGGGAGCTTCGCGATCTCGGCCGGGACGATCGACGTCGTGGAGCCACCGGCCGCCTCCCGGGCGCGGGTGGAGATCGACGCGGCGAGTTTCACCTCGCCCAGTGCGGCACGGGACAAGGTGGTGCGTTCGGCCCGCTTCCTGGACGCCGACCGACATCCCACGATCAGCTTCGCCGCCGATCGCTTGGACCGTGACATGCCGACCGGCACACTCACCGTGCGGGGTGTCGCGCGAGCGGTGCCGGTGTCGATAGTGGCGATCGACGTGCTGCCCCGGGCGTTCTCGGTCCGGGCGACCGCCCGCGTCGATCGCACCGCGTTCGGGGTGACCGCCTCGCGCGGCATGGCCGGCCGACATCTCGACCTGGTCGTCGAGATCACCTGCGCGCAGATCCGTTGATCGCCCGTCCGTTCGGCACGGCTTCGGCCGGGATTGCTCCGGGTCGGTCGTCTCTTTTTGCCATGCAGGTGCAACTGATGTGCCCCATCCGGGCGTTGATGAAGATGACGCACCGTTCGGGTTCGTCGGACACCCACAGTCAGGAGAGGTCATGCCCGGTCCCTTGATTCTCGGCCGCAGGGCCCCCGTCCCCACCCGAGCCGCGCCCGCACTGCCCCGGCATCACTACGATCCCGACCTGTGCGTCAACGTCACCCCGGGCGGCACGCTGTTGATCCACGCGGTCGACTCGGGCACCTACACCGGAACCCAGGAGCCCAGGGGATACAAGAAGGATGACTGATCGCGACGCGAGCGTCGTGATCGTGGCCACCGAGGAGGATCTGACCGCCGACATGGTGGCCGCGCACCTCCTCGGCGGCCCCGTGGCCCTGCTCCGCCTGGATCCGGGCCGCATGCGCGAACGCCCGTTGGTCACCGGCCGGTTCGCCGCCGGCCGTTGGCACACCGTGCTGACCTCGGGGCGGGTGTCGGTGACCCTGGACGAGCGCTGTGCGGTCTACTGGCGCAAACCCACCCGGCCGGACGCACTGGCCCGCGCCGAGGAACGCTGGCGCGCGGACGAGAACACCACCGCACTGCTGGGCCTGTTGCGAGCCCACCCGCTGAAGGTGTGGATCGACGATCCCACCGTCGTGGCGGCCTCGCTGCACAAGCCCACCCAACTGGCGACCGCCGCGCGCAACGGATTCACCGTGCCGGACACGCTGTTCACCAGCGATCCGCAGGCGGCTCGCGCGTTCATCGCGGCGCACCGGGACAAGGTCGTGGTCAAGGCGCTCACCCAACGGCACACCACCTTCATCCCGACCACCCGGATCCACCTCTCCGATGATCTGACCGGCATCGCCGGCACCCTGCACTACCTGCAAGCCCTGGTCGAGGATCGACTGTTCGACGCGCGGGTGACCGTCGTGGACGACCGGGTGTTCGCCGCGGCGATCACGACGGACGGCGCGCTCGACTGGCGGGCCGTCCCGCTGGAGGCGGCCCGATACCGGGCAATCGATCCGCCGGCGGAGATCGCCAGGGCCTGCGTCGAGCACGTGCGCGACCTGGGATTGGCGTACGCCGCGCTGGACTTCGTGGTCACCTCGGCCGGCTGGACCTATCTGGAGACCAACTGCGTGGGTGAGTTCGGCTGGATCGAGAGTGCCACCGGCCTGCCCATCTCGGCACAGATCGCCCGCACCCTGTGCGTGGGCCCGGCCCGGCGCGGCACCATCGGAACCTGCGCGTCCGCCAGACTGTGACCATGGATCCGCTGCTCGCCGCCGCGTTGGAGACCCTCGGCATCGCCGACCGGCCACGCCCGCTGACCTCGCATCACACGCATGCCTGGCGGGCCGGAGGGTGGCGGATCAAGACGGCCAGGGGGCCGGCCGACGCCGCGTCGCTGCACCACGAGGCGCGCGTGTTGACCATCCTGCGCGGGCAGGGCCTGTATCCGGTCGGCGGCGCGCACGGGCACGTCGACGACGGCGTATGGACGGCGGTCGAGTGGCGCCCCGGGGTGACCCTGTGGCGTTGGTGCGAGTCGGCCCGGCGCACCGGCCCCGGCCTCCCGGATCGATTGTTCGTGCTGGCCCGGCAGGCGTTCGCGGCGCTGGCGCGGTTGCATGTGATGGGCTGGCACCACGGGGACATCCAGCCGATGAACATCCTGGTCACCCCGGGGGCCGGGATCGAGTTCATCGACCACGATCTGACCCACCACCCGGATCTGCTCCCGTTGCCGGTCCCCTACCGGGGTGGGATGGACCTGACCACGGCCCCCGAGATCGCCCGGCAACTCCTGGACACCGGCCCCGGACACCACGTGCGCCTCACCGACGCCGCCGAGCTGTACAGCCTGGGCGCCTCGTTCCGGGCGGCGTGGACGGGCCGGGCGCCGGCCACCGACCGGGTGATCGGCGGGCGGATCGGCGCCGCCGACATCCTGGAGGACATCGCCACCGGGCGGCATCGTCCACCACTGGCCGCCGTGCGCCCGTGGTCGGACCCCGCGCTGGAGGCGCTCCTGGAGGCGACGATGTCCCTGGACCCGGCGGACCGGGCGGTGGTGAGCCCGGTGACGACGTAGGCCCGGTTCGGCGGATCCCGGTGGGGCCGCGCCGCCCGACACCGGACGACGCGGCCCGATCCACCGGGATCCGCCGAACCGGGCCAGTCGCGGGTTGCGGCGAATGGTGTACGCCGGGAGGCGGTCACGGCGTGGGTGCCGGGACGGATCACCGACGGTGCCTGTAATGGAGCCCCGGGCTCGGGCACGTCGAGCCGGTGGGCCGAGGTGCCGGACCGGCGAACCAGGAGAGCCGATGCACGAGACGGTGGAATTCGACGAACCCGGGCACGGGCACGATCATGCGGCCGGCGACGGCTCGGGCGGCCGCCGGCTCGAAAGCGACCCGCCCGCGCCCGTCGCGGTCGCGGCGATCACCGACGAGGAACCCGCGATCGGCGGCGACACCGCGTGCACGACCGCGGCGTCCGGGTCGGTGGAGCCGGGTGCCGCGCGCCGTGCCGGGATCCCGCCGGACGTCGCCACGTGCGCGCGCTGTCTGGCCGAGTTGGCCGACCCCACCGATCGTCGCCACCTGCATCCGTTCATCACGTGCGCCGACTGCGGTCCCCGGATCGGCATCGCCACCGCACTGCCCTACGAGCGTGCGCACACCACGATGGCGGACTTCCCGATGTGCGCGGACTGCGCCCGGGAGTACGCCGACCCCGGCGACCGGCGTTTTCGCACACCCTCCCTCTCGTGCCACGCCTGCGGGCCGCGGCTGTCCCTGATCGACGCGCAGGGTGCCCCGATCGGCTTCGGCACCGTGGACGAGGCGCGCCGGATGCTCGCCGACGGGGAGATCCTGGCGGTCAAGGGCATCGGCGGCTATCACCTGCTCTGCGCCGCGGCCGACGAGGAGGCGGTGGCGCGGCTGCGCGAGCGCACCGGGCGGGCGGACGAACCGTTCGCGGTGCTGGCCCGTTCGCTCGGCGAGATCGAGCCGCATGCCGTGATCGGGGGCCTCGAACGCGAGTCGCTCACCGGCGCGACCCGGCCGATCGTGCCGCTGCGGCTCCGCCGGACCGACGAGTCGGCGCTGCCGGAGGCGATCGCCCCGGGGCGTCCCGACCTGGGCTTCATGTTGCCGTACACGCCGGTGCACCACCTGTTGCTGGGACTGGTCGACGATCGGCCCGGGCCGCGGCTGCTCGCGCTCGCCGGTGGCGATGCGCCCGGCGAGCCGATCGTGACCGACGACGCCGAGGCGCCGGCCCGGCTCGCGCCGCTCGCGGACGGCCTGCTCACCCACGATCGGCCGACCGCTCCGCCACCGCCCGTCGGATGAGCCCGGGGCGGCGGCGGGCGCGGCGGTGAGCGATGCCGCGGGATCGCCGGTGCGCCGGCCCCAGGAGGGGGCGAATGCGACCGTCGGGTGCGCGCCTCAGGCCGCCGGCTCCGACAGCGGCTCCGAGACCGGAATCGGCTCCGACGTCAGCTCCGACATCGGCTCCGGCACTGGAATCAGCTCCGACGTCAGCTCCGACATCGGCTCCGGCACCGGAATCAGCTCCGACATCGGCTCCGGCTCCGGCACCGGCATCGGCCGCGGCCGGCGGGCGGCGGCGATCAGCGCGTCGGCCAGCCGCGCGTCCGTTCCGGCCTCGGGATGCCACTGGACCCCCATCGTGAACGTCTCGCCCGGCAGCTCCACCGCCTCGACGAGGCCGTCCAAGGCCCGCGCACCGGGCACCAGGCCCCGGCCGAGCCGGTCCACCGCCTGGTGGTGGTAGGTCGGCACCTCGTACGCCTCGGTGCCCAGCGAAGCGAACAGCGTGCCGGGAACCGGCGTGACGACGTGCGCCACCATGCGGCCGGGCGGGCCGGTGTGCCCACTGTGGCCGACCACGTCCGGCACGTGCTGGATCAGCGTGCCGCCCAGCACCACGTTGAGCAGTTGCATGCCGCGGCAGATCCCCAGCAGCGGTGTGTTCGAGGCCAGCGCCGCCTCGATCAACGCGCTCTCCCACGCGTCCCGGGCCTCGTCCGGGACACCGGTTCGGGCATGCGGCTCGGCGCCGTAACGGGCGGGCCGTACGTCCGGACCACCCGCGATCACCACGGCGTCCACCCGGGCCACCGCCTCGGCCGCCGCCTCCGGGGCGTCCGGCGGCAACAGCACCGCCAGGCCGCCCGCACGTTGGAAGTGCGTCGGATAGTCGACAGGGAGCAACATCGCCGGTAGCCGCCACACCCCCCAGCGGGCGGTTTCCTCGTGGTAGGTGCTGATACCGATCAGTGGTTTGGTCATACAGGGTCGCTCGGTTCCTCGGGATTGCGGCGGTCAATCATTGGTTCGATACCACACCTTTACTCGACAGGCCGTCGCGGCGCAAGCCTGTGGAGGACGTCCTTCGCGCCGGCGGGTGCGGCCGGCGGCCGGGGCGCCCGGATCAGGCGAGGAAGCCGCGCAGCAGGGCTGCGGTTCCGGCGCAGTGCTCGCGCATCACCTCGGCCGCCGCGTCCGGATCGCCGTCCAGGATCGCCTCGACCAGTGCGGTGTGCTGGTGCTGCGAGTGTTCCAGATTACGTACGAGCAGCGGTATGCAGTCAAGCAGGTCGTTCACCGTGGCCCGTACCGCCGCGTACTGCCCGGCCAGGGACGGCGAGCCGGACAACCGGGCCACGGTCAGATGCAGCAGCGTGTCCCGCCGTCGGTACTCGGCCAGCGGCGCGTCCCGGGTCTGCGCCAGCGCCTCCCGCAACCGCACGGCCTGGGCCCGGTCCAGCCCCTGCGCCGCACACAGCCCGGCCGCGCCCACCTCCAGCACCTCGCGAAAGCGCAGCGTGTCCTCCACGTCCACGGTCGCGATCCGGCGGCGCAACTCGGCGGCCGACCCGTCGCCGACCGGCCCCGGGCGCTCGTGCACGAACGTGCCGCCGTAGCGACCCCGGCGGCTCTCCACGATGCCCTGATCGGCCAACACCTTGAGCACCTCGCGCAGGGTCACCCGGCTGACCCCGAGCCGATCGGCCAGATCGCGTTCGGAGGGCAGCCGGTCGCCCTCGGACACCAGGCCCAATCGGATCACCTGGAGGATCTGCTCCAGTGCCTCCTCGAAGCCGTTGCCCACCCGCACCGGCCGCAACAGCGGCGCCAGACCGTCGCTCGGGCCCGGCCCGGATTGCTCGTCCACGATCCCTCCCTCCAGCTCTTCCCAATCAATGGTTCTCCGCCATACCTTATGGCTTCCGGTTGGACCGACAGGAAGCACTCCCTTGGCAGACCGAACGCCCCCGCCGTCCGTTGACGGACTGCGCGCTCGTCGACACCGGCGAAATCGACACGGTGGTCCCGGCGTTCACCGAGCCTGGACGACGCGCTCGCCCACGGCGCCGAGGGCTGCGACCACCTGCTCGCGGCGGACATCCGACATGAACACGGTGGCCGGTTACGCGATGTCGTCCCGGGAACGCGGATACGGTGACTTCGTGATGTGCCCCGACCCGGCCACCGTGCGCCGCACCCCGTGGCATCCCGGCACCGCGCAGTTCGACGCGGACCTGTTGCGGCACGACGGTTCCCCGGTCGCGGCCTCGCCCCGGCAGATTCTGCGGCGCCGACTCGGCCGGCTCGCCGAGCACGGCCGGCCCGCACACGCGGCCACCGAACTCGAGTTCATCCTGTTCAGGGACAAGCACGCGGCCGGCTGGGACCGCGCCTACCGCGGCCTGACGCCGGCCAACCGATACAACGTCGAGCACTCGGTGTTGGGCACCGGGCGGGTCGAAGGTCGCCCGGGGGCCGGACGACCGCACGTGTGCGCTGCGGGCCACGCGCACCGCTTCGAGAACCGCCTTCCCGGCGGCGACGTCAACCCCCACCTCGCGGTCGCCGCGATGATCGCGGCCGGCCTGCACGGGATCGAGCACGAACTCGAACCCGGCGACGCCTACACCGGTGACGCGCCGCACGTGCCCGGCATGCCGGGCGGGGCCGCCGAGCCGTGGGGCTCCTTGCCCATCGCCGAACACGCCTTCGGCGCCGAGGTGGTGGCCCACCACCTGCACACGGCGCAGGTCGAACAGGACGCGTACGACACGGCAGTGACCGACCGGGAGCGATTCCGCTCCTTCGAGCGCATGTGAGGATCAAAGCGGTGTCCCAGCAGCACGAACGCCACGACCGACCGGACCCCGACGGGCCGCACCAGCACGACATCCTCGATCCCACCACCGAAGAGGTCATCGCGACCGTCCGGGCGAGTTCGGCGCACGACGTCGACGCGGCGGTGGCCCGGGCGGGCCGCGCCGCCGTGAAGTGGGCGGCGTTCGCGCCCGGCGAGCGGGCCCGCGTGTTGCGCCGCTTCGCCGTCGTCGTGGACGAGCACGTCGAGGAACTCGCCCGACTGGAGGTACGCGAGGCCGGCCACCCGATCGGGAACGCCCGCTGGGAGGCGGGCAACGTACGCGACCTGCTGGACTACGCGGCCGGCGGCGTCGAACGGCTGACCGGCCGGCAGATCCCGGTCGCCGGCGGCCTGGACATCACCTTCCACGAGCCGCTCGGCGTGGTCGCGGTGATCGCGCCCTGGAACTTCCCGATGCCGATCGCCGCGTGGGGTCTGGCCCCCGCGCTCGCGGCCGGCAACGCGGTGATGCTCAAGCCCGCCGAGACCACCCCGCTGAGCGCCCTGCGGCTGGCCGAACTGGGCCTGGTCGCCGGGCTGCCCGAGGGCCTGTTCCAGGTGTTGCCGGGAGCCGGCCCGGTCGCCGGCCGGGCGCTGGTGGAACACCCCGGCGTGGCCAAGGTGGTCTTCACCGGATCCACCGCCGTGGGCCGGGACATCATGGCCAGGTGTGCCGCCGGGGTCAAGCGGGTCACCCTCGAACTGGGCGGCAAGAGCGCGAACATCGTCTTCGCCGACGCGGACATCGAGGCCGCCGCGGCCGCCGCGCCGGGCGCGTTCCTGGACAACACCGGACAGGACTGCTGCGCGCGTACCCGCATCCTGGTGCAGCGCGACGTCTACCACCGCTTCATGGACCTGCTCGAACCGGCGGTGCGGGCCTTCCGGGTCGGCGACCCCGGGGACCCGGACACGCAGATGGGCCCGCTGATCTCCGCCGCGCATCGCGAGCGGGTGCGCTCCTACGTACCGCAGGACGCGCCGGCGGCGATCCGCGGCGAGGCGCCCGCCGGCAAGGGCTTCTGGTATCCGGCGACGGTGCTCACGCCCGACTCCGCCGAGGATCGCACGGCCGTGGAGGAGATCTTCGGCCCGGTCGCGGTGGTCCTGCCGTTCGACGACGAGGCGGACGCGATCCGGCTGGCCAACGCCACCGCGTACGGCCTGTCCGGGTCGTTGTGGACGCGGGACGTCGGTCGCGCGCTGCGCGTCTCGCGGGCGGTGCGGGCCGGGAACCTGTCCGTCAACTCGCACAGCAGCGTGCGCTATTCGACCCCGTTCGGCGGGTTCGGGCAGTCCGGGCTGGGCCGTGAGCTGGGTCCGGACGCGTTGGCGGCCTTCACCGAGATCAAGAACGTGTTCATCAGCAGCGAGTCCTGTGGTACCGGATCCACCGGCACCGCGTCCACCAGCACCGAGGAGAGTTGAGTGACCGAGCAGACCCCCGTGTGCCGCCGCCTGGTCGGCCGCACCGCCGTCGTCACCGGAGCGGGCAGCGGTATCGGCCTGGCCTCCGCCCGGCGACTGGCCTCCGAAGGCGCGAACGTGGTGTGCGCCGACATCGACGAGGCATCCGGCAAGGCCGCCGCCGACGAGGTCGGCGGGCTCTTCGTGCGGGTCGACGTCACCGACGCCGAGCAGGTCGAGGCCCTGTTCAAGACCGCGTTCGACACCTACGGTTCGGTCGACGTCGCGTTCAACAACGCGGGCATCTCGCCGCCCGACGACGACTCGATCCTGACCACCGGCCTGGACGCGTGGCGCCGGGTCCAGGAGGTCAACCTGACCTCGGTGTTCCTGTGTTGCAAGGCCGCGTTGCCGTACATGCGGGAACAGGGCCGGGGCTCGATCATCAATACCGCGTCCTTCGTGGCGGTGATGGGCGCGGCGACCTCGCAGATCTCCTACACCGCGTCCAAGGGCGGTGTGCTCGCGATGTCGCGGGAACTGGGCGTGCAGTTCGCCCGGGAGGGCATCCGGGTCAACGCGCTGTGCCCGGGGCCGGTGAACACCCCGCTGCTCAAGGAGCTGTTCGCCAAGGACCCGGAGCGGGCGGCCCGTCGGCTGGTGCACATCCCGGTCGGCCGATTCGCCGAGCCGGAGGAAATCGCGGCCGCGGTCGCGTTCCTGGCCAGTGACGACTCGTCCTTCGTCAACGCTGCCGAGTTCCTGGTCGACGGCGGCATCGCGGGTGCGTACGTCACCCCGATGTAGCCCGTGCCGGGAGGTCGGGGCCGGCCCCGACCTCCCGCGCGCGGTGTGACGCGTCAGCGCAGCGAGAGGCGTTGACCCGGCTGGATCAGGTCGGGGTCGGGGCCCACCGCCTCCCGGTTCCTGGCGTACAGGGCGGGCCAGCCGCCCGGGAATTGTTGCTCGTCGGCGATGCCGGAGAGGGTGTCGCCGGGCCGGACGACGACCTCGGCGGCGTCCGCGGGCCGGCGCGACTCTTCGGGAGCGGCAGCCGATTGCTCTTGAGGGCCGGAGGCCGGCCGAGTGGATGTGGCGGACTTCTTGGCGCGCCCGGGGCGTTCGGCCGCGCTGCGTTCGGTGCGACGGGCGGGGCCGGCGCCGGCGAGGCCGGCTTTGCGTCCGCAGACGGGCCAGGCACCCGCCCCCTGTGATCGCAGGACGTTCTCGGCGACGCGGATCTGCTCCGCCTTGGGCGCGTCCTGCGCCCGGCCCTTGCCGCCGTTGGCCCTCCAGGTGCGCTCGTTGAACTGGAGCCCGCCGTGGTAGCCGTTGCCGGTTTCGGTGGACCAGTTGCCGCCGCTCTCGCAGTGTGCGACCCGGTCCCAGGTGGCGTCGTCCGCCGCCCGGGCCTGGGTCATTGCCGTGAAGCCCAGGATCGAGGTCGCCACGACACCGACGACCGCCGTGTCGCGGAGGCGGCGCCGGCCGCCGGCCGGGCGCGATTCGTCCCGGTGCGACGTGCTGTGAGAAAGCATGGATTCCCTTCGGAATTCCCCCTGTGGGGTACGGCCGGCGGCGATCCGCGAGGAATCCGTTCCGGCCATCCGAATCGCCCGGATGCTGGTGACGAGCGCTTCGTTGCCTCCACCTCGCGACCGGGTCGCGAGTTCGGCCGTGACTGCACGGCGAATAACGGGGGTGCGGTCTGCACTTGGCGCAGACGGTAGACAACCCGCGTCGTCGATATCAACGACCGATTGCGTTTTCGCAGGCCACGGCGGCATTTCCCGCGAGTGTCGCGGTCGGTGGCGGGCTTTCCCGCAGGCCGGCAAATTCCCTGTCCCGGCACCGTTCGGTCGGCGACCATACGGGTGGTTTCGAAGGATCAAAGGGGAGTCGGGCACGACCGGTGACCGGGCTTCGGGTCGGCCGGCCCGGCCCCGGAGCCGGGATTTCGGCCGAAAGGACTTTGCCTCGCGTCGAAACAATGCGGAGCGCCACGATAAACCTCGAAGGGTGCGGCGAAGATTCGGCCATCGTGGCGGCCGAGCCCTTCCGGGCGGTGTTTCGCACAGCCGGTACCCTGCGCGCGCGACCGGTGATTCGAAGGGATTGGCATAAGCCGGCCTCGTATCGGCGAAGCGCAGATAATAGTAATTAATCCGGTCGGTCCGTCCGCCTCGGGGGTGCGGTGCTGGTGCGGGGCACCAGTTTCGGGTGCAGGAGGTGGCGGGCCGCCTTGGTGCGTTCGCCGCGCAGGCGTTGCAGGAGGGTTTCGGTGGCCAGCCGGCCCATTTCCTCGCGCGGCTGATTGATCGTGGTCAGGCCGATGTGTCGCAGGCCCGCCAGGTGGGTGTTGTCGTAGCCGACCACGGAGACGTCCAGGGGCACCCGCACGCCGGCGGCGGACAGTTCGCCGATGATGCCGACCGCGTTGAAGTCGTTGGCCGCGACGATGGCCGTCGGGAGGGTGGCGCGCTCCAGCAGGGCCCGCGCGGCCCGGGCGCCGCCGGTGTCGGTGTACTCGCTCGGCACGACGGACAGGTGGCGGCCCAACGCCAGGCGCGTCATCGCCTGTTCGTAGCCGCGGCGGCGGACCGCGGCCTGCGAGCCGGCGCCGCCGTCCACGTGCACGATGTCGCGGTGGCCCAGGGCGGCCAGGTGCTCGACGGCCAGCGCCGATCCGGTGGCGCCGTCGTCGTTGACGGTGTCCACCCGGGCGGCTCGCACGCTGCGGGCCACCAGCACGGTGGGCACCCGGGCGGCGGCCTCCTCGATCGCGGCGGTCTCCACGACCGGGCCGAGCAGGATCAGGCCCGCGGGTCGGAACTGGAGCAGGCGTTCCAGGCTGCGGCGTTCGTGCGCCGGACGGCGTCCGCCGGTGCCCAGGATGATGTCCATGCCGCACGCGTGCGCGGCGGCCTCGACGCCGTCGACCACCTCGGCGAAGTACGGGTTGTGCAGGTCGGAGATCATCACGCCCAGCGTGCTGCTGCTGCCGGTGGCCAGGGTGCGGGCGTTGAGGTTGGGGCGGTAGCCCAACTCGCGGGCCGCGGCCAGCACGGCCTGGCGGCGCACCTCGCCGACCTTGGGCGAGTCGCGCATCACCAGCGACACGAGCGAGCGGGACACCCCGGCGCGGGCGGCGACGTCCTCGAGAGTGGGACCGGACACTGATGCTCCCCTTTCCTCCGATGATCTCCCCGTGCGCAGCCGCGGCCGCGTCGTCGGGTGTCCGGGGATCGACGTGCGCCGACTCGACGCGGTCGACCCTCCGATGGGCCCGCGACCCGCACCACCGCGACCCCACCCACCCGATGCCGTGGCGCCGCCCCCGCACGATCGGCGCTCCGGCGACGCCGACGAACCCGGCGCTCGGACGGCCCACGGCCGCGGCACGAAGATTACACGCTTGGAGCGCTCCAACGAATGGAGCGCTCCAAGCGATCCCGGCGCGGACGCCTCGAACGGTCCGTCGAATGGCGGTATTACCCACCGGCTCGGGTGTGTCGGCAACCCGCGGCGAAGGTGACGAGTGACCCTTGACACGCTCGGACGGCGAGTATCAGTCTTGTGGCGTTCCCGGATTGGAGCGCTCCAAAAATGGAGCGCGGCGATCCGGGGCTGCTTCGTCCCCCGGCGGTCGAACAGGCGACCGTCGAAGTCCGTTGTCCGCCGGCCCACTGGAGAAAAGAACCTGATGCGTATCGGAGTCGCAGGTGTGGGGCGAATCGGCGCGATGCACGCGCGGAACCTCACGAGCCTGGAGACGGTCGACGAACTGGTCCTGTTCGACCCGCAACCGGGCCGGGCGCCGGCCCTGGCGAAGGAACTCGGCGTCGAGGCGGTCGACGACCCGAAGACCCTGCTCGACACGGTCGACGGCGTCGTGGTGGCCACCCCCACCGACACCCACCCGCAGATGTTGCGTCGGACGGTGGCCGCCGGTGTGCCGACGCTGTGCGAGAAGCCGATCGCGTCGGACATCGCCGCGATGATCGCGCTGATCGCGGACGTGGAGGCGAGCGGCGTGCCGGTCCTGGTCGGTTTCCAGCGCCGCTTCGATCCGGCCGTGCTGGAGTTGAAGCGCCGCCTGGACGCTGGCGAGATGGGTACGCCGTACCTGGTGCGCGCGGTCGGCCAGGACGCCGTGCCGCCGGACCCGGGCTACCTGCCCGCGTCCGGCGGGATCTTCCGCGACCTGCTCATCCACGACCTGGACGCGGTGCCGTGGTTGCTCGGCGAACCGGTCGTCGAGGTGTTCGCGAGCGGCTCGGTGCTGGTGGACGAGGCGTTCGCGCAGGCGGACGACGTGGACAACGCGGTCGTGCTGCTGCGTTTCGCGAGCGGGGCACACGCGGTGCTCACCGGCGGCCGACACGACCCGGCGGGCTACGACCACCGGATCGAGGTGCTGGGCTCGGCCCAGTCGCTCGCGGTGGGCCTGGATCCCCGGACGCCGTTGACCTCGCTGGAGGCGGACGGTCCGCAGGCCGGCCCGGACGCCTACGCGGGCTTCCCGGAACGATTCGCCCGTGCCTACGACAACGAGATGCGGGTGTTCGTCGAGGTGGTCGCCGGGCGGATGGCCAATCCGTCCCCGGTGCGCGACTCGCTGGCCGGTCTGGTGCTGGCGCAGGCGTGCGAGCGGTCGCGTCGCGAGGGCCGGCCGATCGAGCCGGCGGCCGTACTCGCCGCGGCGGGCGCGGCGGCGTCGGTCACGGAGGTGGCCCGATGAACCCGTGGCCGCCCTCGACCGAATCCGCTTCGGGCCGCCCGGCCGGGCCGGACCTGCGGCCGGCCGGTGCGCCGATCTCCTGGGGCGTGTGCGAAGTGCCCGGTTGGGGCCCGATGTTGCCGGTGGACACCGTGCTCGGTGAGATGGCCGAGCTCGGCCTGACCGCCACCGAGTCGGGGCCGCCCGGCTACCTGCCGGAGGATCCCACGCTGCTCAAGGGCGTGTTGGCGGCGCACGGCCTGACCCTGGTCGGCTCGTTCGCCGCGCTCGTGCTGCACGAGCGGGACCTGGTCGCCCGGTCGACCGCGGCGGCGGAACGCACGGCCGCGTTGATCGCCGCGGCCGGGGGCGAGGTGCTCGTGCTGGCCGCCGCCACCGGCCTGGACGGCTACGACACCCGGTCCGAACCGTCCGACGAGCAATGGCGATGCCTGATCGACACGGCCGACCGGATCGCCCGCATCGCCGCGGCACACGGCCTGCGCACCACCCTGCACCCGCACGTGGGTACACATGTGGAGACCTCGGCGGAGGTGGAACGTTTCCTCGTCGACAGCACCCTGCCGTTGTGCTTGGACACCGGTCACCTGCTGATCGGCGGGACCGACCCGCTCGACCTGGTCCGCCGGCACCCCGACCGGATCGGCCACGTGCACCTCAAGGACGTGCACGCCCCCCTCGCCGCCCTGGTGCGGGCCGGCTCGCTGACCTACGCCGAGGCCGTCCAGCGCGGCATCTACCGCCCGCTCGGCCGAGGCGACGTCCCGGTCGCCGAGATCGTGGCGACGCTGCACGCGGCCGGCTACCGCGGCTGGTACGTGCTCGAACAGGACACCCGGCTGACCGACGACCCGGCCGACGCGGACCTGCCGCGCCGCGACACCGCGCGCAGTCTGGCGCACCTGCGCGGCAACTGACGCCGGCGCCCGGTGGGTCGGCGCCCCCCTTGCCGGTCGCCCGGCCGGGTACGACATCGGTATCGGGCCGCGCGCCCGTGCCGCCGTACCCGCCCACCCGTCGACGCGCCCGCGCACCGGATTCGGACCGCCGCCCGACCCGACCCGTTCGTCCCGACCGTTCCGACCGTCCTGACGAGGAGTATTCGATGCCCCGACGTTCCCTCGGATTCGCCGCCGCGCTAGGCGTATCCGCGCTCGTCCTCGCCGCCTGCAGCAGCCCGTCCGGCAGCGACCCGGATGCCGAGAAGACCCCCAAGAGCGCGCCGACCGCCGCCGCCAAGGGCAACAACACCGTGTCCGTGATCACCCACGGATCGGCGGGGGACGCCTTTTGGAACGTCGTCCAGAACGGCGCGCAGGACGCGGGGAGGAAGCTGGGCGTGGACGTCCGGTACCAGGGCGACGGCGACCCGGCCGGACAGGCCCGGCTGATCGACAACGCGGTCACCCAGGGGGTGGGCGGCATCGTGGTCTCGATGGCCAACCCGGACGCGCTGGCGAACTCGATCAAGGCGGCCACCGCGAAGGGCATTCCGGTGATCACCATCAACTCCGGGCAGAGCAGATCCACCGAGTTCGGCGCGCTCGCGCACGTCGGCCAGGACGAGTCGATCGCCGGCGAGGCGGCCGGCGCCAAGCTCAAGCAGGCCGGCCGGACCAAGATGTTGTGCGTCATCCACGAGGCGGGCAACATCGGCCTGAACCAGCGCTGCGACGGCGCCAAGGCCGGCTTCGGCGGCGCGACCCAGACGCTCCAGGTGGACATCGGCAACCCCACCGACATCCAGGCCCGCATTCGCGGCGCGCTCCAGTCGGACTCCTCGATCGACGCGGTGCTCGCGCTCAACCCGCAGGTCGCCGCGGTCGCGGTGGGCGCGGTGGGCGACGCGAAGTCCAAGGCGCAGATCGCCACCTTCGACCTCAACCCGGACGTGGTCACCGGGATCAAGGACGGCAAAATCGTCTTCGCGGTGGACCAACAGCAATATCTCCAGGGCTACCTGCCGGTCGTGATGATCAAGCTCTACCGGGACAACGCCAACACGGTCGGCGGCGGCAAGCCGGTACTGACCGGACCCGGCTTCGTCGACCGGAACAACGTCGGCGCGGTGGCCGAATACGCGCAGCGGGGGACCAGATGAGCACGAGTGGCACGACGCCCTCGGCGCCCACCGAGGAGGCGGCCGGCCGCGCGGTTCCGGCCCCGTCCGGCACCGGCGGGCCCGGGCCGGACGAACGGGTCGCTCCCGCCCGGCTCGTGCACCGACTGCTGATCCGACCGGAACTGGGCTCGCTGATCGGCGCGGTGCTGGTGATGGGCTTCTTCGGGTTCGTCGCGGACGGCTTCTTCACCGCCGCCGGGGCGGCGACCTGGCTGGACGACTCGGCCACCCTGGGCATCATGGCGGTGGCCGTGGCGCTGCTGATGATCGGCGGCGAGTTCGACCTGTCCGCCGGCGTGATGACCGCCTCGACCGCGCTCATCACCGCGATGCTGGCGACCAGGGCCGGCTGGTCGGTGTGGCCCGCGCTCGCCGTGTCGCTGCTGTTCGCCCTGGCCGTCGGCGCGCTCAACGGTTGGCTCGTGGTGCGCACCGGACTGCCCAGCTTCATCATCACGTTGGGCACCTTCCTGGCGTTGCAGGGCCTCAACCTCGGGGTCACCCGGCACGTGACGAACAGCGTCCAGGTCAGCGGGATGCGCTCGACCGACGGATACGAGTCGGCCGGCCGGTTCTTCGCCTCGACGATGGCGATCGCCGGCACCGAGATCCAGGTCTCGGTGTTGTGGTGGCTGGTGCTGGCCGCGTTGGCGACCTGGCTGCTCGCCCGGACCCGGTTCGGCAACTGGATCTACGCGGTCGGCGGCGCGCCGATCAGCGCGCGCAACGTCGGCGTCCCGGTGGACCGGACCAAGATCGTGTTGTTCATGACCACCGCCGGCGCCGGCTGGCTGGTCGGCTCGATCAACATCCTGCGCTACACCTCGGTCCAGGCCAATCAGGGCATCGGCCTGGAATTCCAGTACATCATCGCCGCGGTGATCGGCGGTTGCCTGCTCACCGGCGGCTACGGCTCGGCGATCGGCGCCGCCGTGGGCGCGCTGATCTTCGGCATGGCGCGCCAGGGCATCGTCTACGCGAAGTGGAACAGCGACTGGTTCCAGCTCTTCCTCGGCGTGATGTTGCTCGCGGCCGTCCTGGTCAACAACTCCTTCCGGCGCCGCGCGGAGAGGTCCCGTCGATGACGAATCCACCCACTCGGCCGCCGGCCGGGCAAGCGGGCAGCGGCGAGAGCGCCGCCGGTGCTTCCAAGGCCCCGCCGAGCGGTCCCGGCACCGGCGCGCACCTGCTCGAACTGCGCGGCGTCGGCAAGCGGTTCGGCAGCGTGATCGCCCTCGACGACGTCTCGGTGACGGTCGACGCCGGCGAGGTGACGTGCGTCCTGGGCGACAACGGCGCGGGCAAGTCGACCTTCATCAAGATCCTGGCGGGCGTGCACGCCAACGACAGCGGCAGCTACCTCGTGGAGGGCGCACCGGTGCGGTTCGCCTCGCCCCGACACGCGCTCGACCGGGGCATCGCCACGGTCTACCAGGACCTGGCGGTGGTGCCGCTGATGAGCGTGTGGCGCAACTTCTTCCTCGGCTCCGAACCGCGCAAGGGCCGCGGCCCGTTCTCCCGGCTGGACATCGCCACCGCCCGCGCCACCACCCGCCGGGCCCTGTCCGACATGGGCATCGACCTGCGCGACGTCGAGCAGCCGGTGGGCACGCTCTCCGGCGGCGAGCGCCAATGCGTGGCGATCGCCCGGGCCGTGCACTTCGGCGCCAGGGTGCTGATCCTGGACGAGCCCACCGCCGCGCTCGGCGTCAAGCAGGCCGGCGTCGTACTGCGCTACATCGCGCGGGCCCGAGACCGGGGCCTGGGCGTGGTGTTCATCACCCACAACCCGCACCACGCCTACCCGGTGGGCGACCGCTTCCTGCTGCTCAACCGGGGCCGCAGCCAGGGCTGCTTCGGCAAATCCGACATCACCCTCGCCGAACTCACCCGGCAGATGGCCGGCGGCGCCGAACTGGAGGCACTCGCCCACGAGTTGGATGCCGAGGCCAAGACATGACCGACTCCGCGCCGGAGCCGGCCGACGCCGCCCGACCCGACCGCAGCCCGGCCCCGGGCCCGATCCCGGACGTGCTCACCGTCGGCCGCGTCGGCGTCGACCTCTACCCGCAACAGAGTGGCGTGCCGCTGGAGCGGGTCGAGACCTTCGCCAGGTCGCTCGGCGGCACCGCCACCAACGTGGCGGTCGCCGCCGCCCGGCTGGGCCGCCGCTCCGCCGTGCTGACCAAGGTCGGTGCCGACCCGTTCGGCACCTATGTGCGCACCGCGCTGGCCGACTTCGGCGTCGACCCGACCTGGGTGGCCGGCCACGAACGGCTGCTCACCCCGGTGGTCTTCTGCGCCCTGGACCCGCCCGAAGACCCGCCGCTGCTGTTCTATCGGCTCCCGGTGGCCCCCGACCTCACCCTCACCGACCAGGACGTGCCCTGGCAACTGGTGCGCGAGGTACCGGTGTTGTGGGTGACCGGCACCGGGGCGAGCATCGAGCCCTCGCGCGGCACCCATCGGCGGATGCTCGCGGTGCGCGGCCGCCGCGCGCACACCGTGCTCGACCTCGACTACCGTCCGATGTTCTGGCCCGACCCGGGCACCGCCCGCCGCCACATCGGCGAACTCCTCGACGAGGCCACGGTCGTGGTGGGCAATCGGACCGAAGTGGAGGTCGCGGTCGGCACGGCGGACCCGGACGAGGCGGCCCGCCGACTGCTCGACCGGGGCGTGCGCCTGGTCCTGGTCAAGAAGGGCGGCCAAGGAGTCCTGGTGGCCACCCCCGAAGGCAGTGCCACGGTCGCCCCGCGCCGGGTCGAGGCGGTCTGCGGGCTCGGCGCCGGCGACGCCTTCGGCGGGGCCCTCGTGCACGGCCTGCTGGCCGGCTGGGACCCGATCCGCATCGCCGAATACGCCAACGCCGCCGGGGCGCTGGTCGCCGCCCGACTCGCGTGCGCCGACGCGATGCCCACCGACGCGGAGATCGAGAAATTCATGAACCACCCGACGCGGGAGAACCGAACGTGATCAGCGACCGCGACTGGACCGACCTGCTGGCGACCCGGGCGAACCGGCCGCACGCGGTACGCGCCGCCTACGCCGAGCGCCGGCGCCGCCCGAGCCTGCTCTCCGCGCACGGCACCCTCTTCCTGGTCGCCGCCGACCACCCCGGGCGCGGCTCGCTCGGGGTGGGCGCCGACCCGCTCGCCATGGCCGACCGACGCGACCTGCTCGGCCGACTGGTCGCCGCCCTCGAACACCCGGACGTGGACGGGGTCCTGGGCACCCCCGACGTGATCGAGGAACTGCTGCTCCTGGGTGCGCTGGAGGACAAGGTGGTGATCGGTTCGATGAACCGGGGCGGCCTGGCCGGCGCGTCCTGGGAGATAGACGACCGCTTCACCGGCTACGACGCGGACGCGATCCGCCGATACCGGCTCGACGGCGGCAAGATGTTGCTGCGCATCGTCGACGAGGATCCGGGCACCGTCCCCACCCTGGAGGGCTGCGCCCGCGCGGTCAGCGAACTGGCCGGGCACGGCATCCGGGCGATGATCGAACCACTGCCCTACCGGCGCGAAGGCACCCGGCTCGTCCTCGATCGCGGCACCGCCGCCAACGTACGCGCGGTGACCGTCGCCTCGGCCCTGGGCACCACCTCCGCCTACACGTGGCTCAAGCTGCCCGCCACCGAGGAGCCGGACCGGGTGGCCGGCGCGACCACCCTGCCGACCGTCGTGCTGGGCGGCGTGCCCTCGGCCGACCCGCAGGCCGACCTGTCCTCGTGGGGGCGCGCCCTGGCCCAACCGGCCGTGCGCGGCCTGGTGGTGGGCCGCGCGCTGCTCTACCCGGCGGACGGCGACGTGCGCGGCGCGGTGGCCGCCGCCGCCCGGGTGTTGCGCGCCGCGAACCCGCGGCCGATCGAGGTGATCGCGTGAACGACCCGACCCTGTTCCACCCCTGGGGCACCGCCACCGGCGCCGAGGACCCGCTGCTGATCACCCCCGAACTCGCCGGCTGGACCTACAGCGGCCTGCGAGTGCTGCACCTGCCTCCGGGCGGCCGGCGGGAACTTGCCACCGGGGAACACGAGTTCGCGGTGATCCCGCTGGCCGGTTCGGCCACCGTGCAGACCGAGGGACGCCGATTCGAACTGGCCGGACGCGACACCGTGTTCACCGCGGTGTCGGACTTCGCCTACGTGCCGCGCGACGCCGAACTGCGGCTGTCCACCGAGCACGGCTGCCAACTCGCGCTCGCCTCGGCCCGGGCCGGCCGGCGACTGGACCCGGCGTACGGCCCGGCGGCCGGCGTGCCGGTCGAGGTGCGCGGCGCCGGACGCGCGACCCGACAGGCCAACAACCTGCTGACCCCCGATGTGTTCGAGGCGGACAAGCTGATCGTCTGCGAGATCCTCACCCCCGACGGCAACTGGTCCTCCCACCCGCCGCACAAGCACGACACGGCGAGCGCCCACGAGAGCGTCAACGAGGAGATCTACTTCTTCCGGGTGGCCGGCCGGGACGGCCGCACCCCCGACCGGATCGGCTTCGGTTTGCACCGCACCTACACCACCGACGGCACGATCGACGAGACGGTGACGGTGCGCGACGGCGACGTCTTCCTCGTCCCGCGCGGCTACCACGGCCCCTGCGTCGCCACCCCCGGACACCACCTCTACTACCTCAACGTGATGGCCGGCCCCGGCGACGAGCGGGCGATGCTCGCCTGCGACGACCCCGCCCACCACTGGGTCCGGGAGAGCTGGGCCGAACAGACGCCCGACCCCAGGTGCCCGATGACGTCGCCGGCGCCGGAAGGAGGAGAGCGATGAGCACGCGGACCACCTCCGCCGACGCGACGCCCGGTGCGACCGTGCGGCTGACCACCGCGCAGGCCCTGGTCCGCTGGCTGGTGGCGCAGGAGAGCGAACTCCCGGACGGCCGCCGGGTCCGGCTGTTCCCCGGCGTGTTCGCCATCTTCGGCCACGGCAACGTGCTCGGCCTGGGCGACGCGCTGCACGAGGCCGGCGCGGCGATGCCGGTCTGGCGCGGCCAGAACGAACAGGGCATGGCCCTGGCCGCGGTCGGCTACGCCCGGGCCACCCAACGTCGCCAAGTGCTCACGGCCACCTCCTCGATCGGGCCCGGCGCGCTGAACATGGTCACCGCCGCGGGTGTCGCGCACGCCAACCGGCTGCCGCTGCTCCTGCTGGTCGGCGACACCTTCGCCGGCCGCGCCCCCGACCCGGTGTTGCAACAGGTCGAGCACTTCCACGACCCGAGCACCACCGTCAACGACGCCTTCCGCGCGGTCAGTCGCTACTGGGACCGGATCACCCGCCCGGAACAACTGATCGCCACCCTCCCGCAGGTGGCCCGGGTGCTGACCGATCCGGCCGACTGCGGGCCGGTCACGCTCGCGCTGCCGCAGGATGTCCAGGCCGAGGCATTCGACTTCCCGCCGGGCCTGTTCGCGCCGCGCCTGCACCGGCCGCCGCGACCGCGCGCCGACCTGGGCGAACTCGCGGAGGCGGCAGCGCTGTTGCGGGCCGCTCGGCGTCCGCTGCTGGTGGTCGGCGGCGGGGTGCGCTACTCGGGCGCGGCGGACGAGGTGTTGCGGCTGGCTCGGGCGCACGGTGTCCCGTTCGCCGAGACGGTCGCCGGGCGCACCCTGCTCCCGCACGACCACCCGCTGCACGCCGGACCGCTCGGGGTGACCGGCTCCGCCTCGGCCAACGCGCTCGCCGCCGACGCCGACCTGATCCTGGCCGTGGGCACCCGCCTGCAGGACTTCACCACCGCGTCGGGCACCGTGTTCGCCGCCGACGCGCGCCTGGTGTCGATCAACGCGGCCCGGTTCGACGCGGTCAAGCGCGGCGCCGCACCGGTGACCGCGGACGCCCGCGAGGCGCTGCGCGAACTCGGGCCGCTGCTGGGCCAATGGCGGGCGGACCCGGCCTGGACCGCCCGGGCCGAGCACGAGCGGCGGGCCTGGGACGGCCTGGTCGATCGGCTGCGCGCGCCGGGCGAGCCCGCCGGGCCGCCGACGTACGCGCAGGTCGTGGGCGTGGTCAACACCATCTCCGGGCCCGACGACTACGTGCTGACCGCGGCCGGCGGGCTGCCCGGCGAACTGGTCGGCGGCTGGCGGGCCGACGGGCCGGTCGGCGCGGCGACGATGGACGTCGAGTACGGCTTCTCCTGCATGGGCTACGAGATCGCCGGCGCGTGGGGCGCCGCGATGGCGCGGCCGACTGGCGTGGTCACCACCCTGCTCGGCGACGGCTCCTACCTGATGCTCAACTCCGAGTTGTACTCGGCGGTCCTGTCCGGACACCGGTTCGTCGCGGTGGTCTGCGACAACGGCGGCTACGCGGTGATCGCCCGACTCCAGGAAGGCCAGGGCGCGGCGCCGTTCAACAACATGATCACCGACTGCCGGGGGCCGGGCGCCGCCGCCGACCACCGGGTCGACTTCGCCGCGCACGCCGCGGCGTTGGGCGCCGAGGTGTTCACCGCGGACACCGTCGAGGAGTTGGCCCAGGCGTACACGGCGGCGCGCTCGGCCCGGCGGCCGGCCGTGGTGGTCGTGCGTACCCGCCCCGACCGGTGGACCGACGCCGGCGCTTGGTGGGAGGTGGGGGTGCCCGAGGTCTCGGCGCGGCCGCAGGTGACCGCGGCCCGCGAGCGCATGGACCTGGCCCGGGCCGAGCGGGCGGCCCGAGGCTGACCGGCGCCGGGACCGCGAGCACCGCTCGCGGTCC
>NZ_JBEXUX010000067.1:0-54979 GCF_040629175.1 Embleya sp. NPDC005971
ATCTTCCACTCGGATCGCGGCTGTCAGTACACAAGTCACGAATTCGCCCGGCCGGCAAGGCAGTTCGGCATCCGGCTGTCGGTCGGTCGGACCGGTGTCTGTTGGGACAACGCACTCGCGGAGTCGTTCTTCTCCACGCTGAAAAGCGACCTGGGAGCAAGGCCGCCCTGGCCGACACGGGCCGCCGCACGCGCCGAGGTATTCGAGTACATCGAGGCCCGGTACAACATCCGCAGGCTGCACAGCAGCCTCGGCTACCGCACACTTGTCGAATACGAAACCGCCCTCGCGGCGGCCTGAACACCACAACAAGGGTGTCCGTCAAAACGGAGCAAGCTCAGGGCCGGGGGCGGCGGGTGGGTGGGGCCGGGTCGGGGCGGTGGCGTTGCTCCGGGCTGCGGGGCTCGTTTGCTTGTTTCGTGCGAGGGGTCGACGGCTGCACCCCCGGCATGGCTACGGGGAACTGGGCGGGTTGGCTGCGGTGTGGAGTGGCTTTTCCCCGGGTCGCCGAGTGTGGCTGCGGCCCGGCGCGTCAGCGCCCACGACCTTGTCGAGACCTCGTGATCGACGCGCGCAGCGCGGAGAGCGGCGGAGCCGCAGAACGTTGACTTCGTGGCCCGGAGCGAAGCGCAGGGACACGAAGTCACGAGCGAGGGGCCACTTTTTTGTGGAGGAGCCTGCGACGGAGCAAAAAAGTGGTGCCTCGCGAGCCGGCGCCGAAGGCGCCCAACAAAAAGCAGCGCTGCATCGCCGAAAGCCGCCCACCCCGCTCACTCAGCTCACGACCCCGGCCCGGGTGTCGGCTCGGGCCCACGACCTGGGCCCACCGACTCGCTCCGCTCACGACCTCACCCCGGGTGTCGGGCCCGGCTTACGTTTCGCACCGGCCCGCTCACTCCGCTCACGACGTCGGGTCGAGTCGGGTGTCGGGCTCGGCTTGCGACCATGACAGTGGCCAGGAGAAACTCCCCGCGTACGGCCGGCTGGAACAGTCGCTCACCGTAGCCGAAAGCCACTGCCACAGTGGGATATTCACTGGTGGAACGGTCACCCGGTCGACAGGATCGGTCCATGAACCCGCAGTCCAATGACGCGCCGAGCTATCCCTGGCTCGGTACCCCGATCGACGCCCGCCCTCTGTTCGCCCCGGAACAGGCCGCACTGACGGCCGCGCTGCGCGGCCTGGCGCCCGCCGACTGGGGCAGGGAGGCGGTGCCGGGGTGGACCGTTCGGGATCTCGCCGCCCACGTCCTGGGCGACTTCTACGGGCGGCTCGCCCGGGACCGCGACGGCCACCGGGACGGTCCCGCCTTCGCACCGGGCGAGGCCCTGGAGGCGTTCATCCACCGCATCAACCAGGAATGGGTCGACGCCCAGCGCCGGGTCAGCCCGGCCGCGCTCACCGACACCATCGACCTGATCGGCGGTCGGACCGCCCGGTTCTTCGAGACCGCCGACCCCGACGCCCCGTCGCTCGGGGTGTCCTGGGCCGGCGTCGATCCGGCACCGATGTGGCTGGACAGCGCCCGCGACTTCACCGAGTTCTGGACCCACCGCCAGCAGATCCGCCACGCCGTCGGCCAGGACACCGACCCCGACCCGCGCCCCCTGGCCGTGGTCCTCGACACCTTCATGCGGGCCCTGCCTCACACTCTGCGCGGGACCGACGCACCGGTCGGCACGCAGGTCCGGGTGCGGATCGACGGCCCGGCCGGCGGCACCTGGACGGCGACGGCCACCGGGAGCAGCTGGTCGCTGGCCGAACCGGACGCCGAACGCCCAACCGCACTCGTCGAACTGGACGCGGAGACCGCATGGCGCCTGTGCACCCGCGGCATCCAGCCCGACGCCGCCCTGGCCGGCGCCCGCATCATCGGAGACCGCGAACTGGCCGAGGCGGCCTGCCGGATTCTGTCGATCGTCTACTGACCTTACCGATTCCGCTTGCCGAGGTGGCCCTACCGACCGGCTCTGCGAACAGTTACGCACGGCAACATCGGCGGCCGGTTGCTTCCCCAGCAACCGGCCGCCGTTGGGGAATTCGAACTGGCCACCAACACACGACCACCGCCCACCGGCTCGCCGCGCCCGAGATCTCACGTCGCGTATCGGTCTCAGCCCGCGACCGAGGTCCACCCTCGCTCCGCTCACGACTTCGCCCCGGGTCTCGGGCCCAGCTTGCGTTTCGCGCCGGCCCGCTCGCCGCGATCACGACCTCGGCTCAGGCTTCGGGCTTCGGGCTTCGGGCTTGCCATGCGACCTGGGCCCGGCCCGCTCCGCCCACTACCCGGGTCGGGCGTCGGGCCCGGCTTGCGACCGGGGCCCACCGACTCGCTCCGCTCGCGATCTCGGCTCGGGTGTCGGATTGGGCTCGCGCTTCGCGCCGGCCCGCTCGCTCCGCATACGACCTCGCCCCAGGTATCAGGCCACGACCTCGGCTCGGGCATCGGGCTGCCGTCCCTGGCCCCCTCCGCTCGCGACTTCGGGGGTGTCGGGCCCGGCCCACGACCACCACCCACCCGCTCGCTCCGCTCGCGATCTCACGTCGGTATCGGGCCCAGCCCACGACCGCCTACGCGCTCGCCGCGCCCCCGACCTCACCTCGGGCATCGAGCCCGGCCCGCGACCCAAACAAAGCGGGCTCGCCGTACTCGCGACTCAGGCCGGTCGTGCTCGCCGCACTCATGACTCCGACCAGGCCCTGCCGGCCGCCCTCACGACTCGGATCGGTGAACTCACCGCGCCCGCGCCCCCGGCGAAGCGAGCCCGCCGCGCACCTCCCGGGTCGGGGGGCCCGCCGCCCCCGCGACTTGGGTACGCCGTGCCGCTGTGCCCGCGACCCAGGCGGAGCCGCCGCCCTGGGCGAAGCGATCCCGCCACACCCCCGACCGGTGAAGCACGCTCACTCCCCGAGTCGAATGGGCTCGCCGCCCTCGCGACCCCGTCCAGGCCGCCCCCACGATCCACCCAAGCCGAACCCGCCGCGCTCGGTGCGTCCCCGTCCGCCCCCGACCGAGGTGCCGGCCCGCACCTGCTCGTCGGGGTCCTGCGAGACTGATGTCATGCGCATCGTTGTACTTGCCGGCGGCATCGGTGGGGCCCGGTTCTTGCGGGGCCTCAAGGCGGCCGTTCCGGAAGCGGAGATCACCGTCGTCGGCAACACCGGGGACGACATCCACCTGTTCGGGCTCAAGGTGTGCCCGGACCTCGACACCGTCATGTACACGCTCGGCGACGGCATCAACGAGGAGCAGGGCTGGGGCCGCCGCGAGGAGTCCTGGAGCATTCGCGAGGAAATGGCCGCCTACGGTGTCGAACCGACCTGGTTCGGACTGGGCGACCGGGACTACGCGACGCACATCGTGCGGACCCAGATGCTCGGCGCCGGCTACCCGTTGTCGGCGGTCACCGAGGCGCTGTGCGCACGGTGGCGGCCCGGCGTGCGACTCGTCCCGATGAGCGACGATCGGGTGGAGACGCACGTGGTGATCGACGACCCCGACAAGCCCGGGTCGCGCAAGGCGATCCACTTCCAGGAGTACTGGGTGCGACTTCGCGCCGCGCCGACCGCGCACGCGATCGTGCCGGTGGGCATCGAGACGGCCAAGCCCGCGCCCGGGGTCCTGGAGGCCATCGCCGAGGCCGACCTGATCCTGTTCCCGCCGTCCAATCCCGTGGTCAGCATCGGCACCATCCTGGGCGTGCCCGGGATCCGGGAGGCGCTGGTGGCCGCGCCGGCGCCGGTGATCGGGTTGTCGCCGATCATCGGCGGCGCGCCCGTACGCGGGATGGCCGACCGGGTCCTGGAGGCGGTCGGCGTCGAGACCGGCGCCGCGGCCGTCGCCCAGCACTACGGGCCGGGCCTGCTGGACGGCTGGCTGGTGGACACCGCGGACGCGGACGCCGTGCTCGCCGTCGAGGCGGCCGGCATCCCGTGCCGGGCCATCCCCCTGTTGATGACCGACGTCGAGGCGACCGCCGAGATGGCCCGCGCCGCGCTCGCGCTCGCGGACGAGGTGCGCTGATGGGCGCCCCGCCCCGCGGCTATTCGGTGTTCGGGGTGAGCGGGCTGCCCGAGATCGGCGAGGGTGCCGATCTGGGCCGGCTGATCGCGGACGCGGCGACGGGCCCGGACGGGCCCGGCCTGCTCGACGGCGATGTGCTCGTGGTGACCTCGAAGATCCTCAGCAAGGCCGAGGGCCGGTTGTTGCGCGGGGTCGATCGGGAGAAGGTGATCGACGCCGAGGCGGTCCGCGTGGTCGCGCGCAAGGGCCCCACCCGGATCGTGCAGACCCGGCACGGATTCGTGATGGCCGCGGCGGGCGTGGACGCCTCCAACACCCAGCCCGGCACCCTGCTGCTGCTCCCGGAGGACTCGGACGCCTCCGCCCGCCGGCTGCGCGCGGCGCTGGCCGAGCGGACCGGGGTCCGGGTGGGCATCGTCGTGTCGGACACGTTCGGCCGGCCCTGGCGGACCGGGGTCACCGACGTGGCGATCGGCGTGGCGGGCCTGGACGCGGTGGACGACCACCGGGGCCGGATCGACACGCACGGCAACGAACTCGCGGTCACCGTCACCGCGGTGGTGGACGAACTCGCGAGCGCGGCCGAGCTGGTCAAGGGCAAGGCGGGCGCCGTCCCGGTGGCGATCGTGCGCGGCCTGGGGCACTTGGTCACCGATGCGGACGGCGCCGGCGTGCGTCCGCTGGTGCGCGGCGCCGAGGACGACATGTTCCGGCTCGGCACCCGGGAGGCGCTCGGCGAGGGCGCCCGGAACGCGATCACCGCGCGTCGCACGGTACGCGCGTTCACCGAGGAGCCGGTGGATCCGGACGCGGTGCGCCGCGCGGTGACCGCCGCGATCACCGCGCCGGCCCCGCACCACACCGTGCCGTGGCGATTCGTGCTCCTGGAGAGCGCGCCGGCCCGGATCGCGCTGCTGGACGCGATGCGCGACGCGTGGGTGGCGGATCTGCGGGCGGACGGGTTGAGCGAGGAGCGGATCACCCGCCGGATCGGGCGCGGCGACGTGTTGCGCGCCGCGCCGTACCTGGTGGTGCCGTGCCTGGTCACCGACGGTGCGCACACCTACCCGGACGCGGTGCGGGCGCGCGCCGAGCGGGAGATGTTCACGGTCGCGGCGGGCGCCGCCGTACAGAACCTGCTGATCGCGCTGACCGCGGAGGGCCTGGGGTCCGCGTGGGTGTCGTCGACGATGTTCTGTCCCGACGTGGTGCGCGCCACGCTCGCGCTGCCCGCGGGCTGGGACCCGATGGGTGCCGTCGCGGTGGGCCGACCGGCCGAGCCGCCTCGGGACCGCCCGGCTCGCTCGGCGGACGACGTGATCGTGGTGCGCTGAGCGGCACGCTCAAGCAATCCGAGCAACCCGAGCAATCCGAAGTCCAAGCACCCGAACGACCCGAGCAACCCGAACCACGCCGGCAACCCACAACCCGAAGGGTGGGCGCGTCATCGCGATCGCGATGACGCGCCCACCCTTTCGTGCACGGTCTCTGCCGCTTGGCGCTGCCGGCCCGGATTCGGCGGGCTCCCACCGCTGCCGACGTCGGGTCGTCAGCGATGTCCGGCCGATGTCCGGGGGCGTCGCGCCGCGTCAGTGGCCACCCGCCCAGGTCCCGCCGACGCTCGGCGGTGCCTGCGGGCGCGGCGGCGGGATGTGTCCGCCGCCGGGCGCTCCGGTACGACCGGGAGTCGGCGACATACCGGGGCTGTCATAGGGCGGAGGCGCGTTCTGCGGCCGGCCGGAGCCGGGGCTGCCGGGGGGCTCTACCTCGCCGCGCCAGGCACCGGTCTCGTGCCCGCGTTCCTCCACGAACACCTTGAAGTGTTCGAGGTCGCCCTTGGTCCTACCACGCACGAAGCCGAGCTTGTCCCCCACCGTCTCGACCAGGCCGTCGGGGTCGAACTCCATCTGGAGCATCACCCTGGTGTGCACGTCGTCGAGCCGATGGAAGGTCACCACACCCGCCTGGTGCGGGCCGTCCACGGTCTTCCACGCGACCCGCTCGTCGGGCCGCTGTTCGGTGATCTCGGCGTCGAACTCCCGGGACACACCGGCGATTCGGGTGACCCAGTGGGTATGTGTCGGATCGATCTGGTCGATCCGCTCGACCCCGCTCATGAAGCTCGGGAACTCGCGGAACTGGGTCCACTGGTTGTACGCGGTGCGGACCGGCACGTCCACGTCGATCGAGTGCTGGACGGTCGTCACGAGCACTTCCTCCTCGTTCTCGGTGTCGGTTCCGGGCTGCGATGCAACAACAGCCAAGTCCTTCACCCAAACGGCTGCCCGAGGCCCCCGGGGGCAAACGTGGTGTCCTTCGGGCCAGGCGCCGCCGGCACCGCACCCCGCGCGCCACACCCCGCACCCCCGGTCACGACACCGCCGTCACAACGCCTTTCCGACGAAGTGCCCCCGCGGCGCATACCGCGGCGCACGGCGCGGCACCTTCACCCCCGACATGCGGATCAACAACGCGGCCCGATGCCGGTGTCCCGGGTAGCCGGCCAGCAATTCGAGCATCCCGGCGTCGTCGACCGCGTGTCCGGCCAGCGCGTAGCCGATCGTCTTGGGCAGATGCAGGTCGCCCACCGACAACGCGTCCGCGTCGCCGTGCGAACGCTGCATCGTCTCGGCGGCCGTCCAGATCCCGATCCCGGGCACCAGTCGCAGCAGCCGCGCCGCCTCGGGGTGGGCCACGCCCGTGGTCGCCTCCAGCCGGCCGGCCACCCGGACCGCCTCGATCACGGTGCGCGAACGGCGCCCGTCCACGCCGGCCCGCGCCCAGTCCCAGGACGGGATCATCGCCCAGGTACGGGCATCGGGCACCACCCGCAGGCCCGTCGGCGCGGGCCCCGGCGCCGCCTCGCCGTACTTGCCCAGCAGCAGCCGATAGGCCCGGCGCGCCTCGATCGTGGTGACCTTCTGCTCCAGGATCGAGGGCACCAACGCGGTCACGACCAGCGTCGTGCGCGGCATCCGCAGGCCCGCGAACCGGCGTTCGGCGTCCCGGACGATCGTGTGCCGGGCGACGAAGGCGTCCGGGTCGTCCTCGGCGCCGAGCAGGGCCGGCAGCGCGTCGAGTTGCCATTCGGCGCCCGGTCCCCACGCGCTCGCCTCGATCTCGCCGGTCGCGGGACGGTCGATCAGCCGCAGCGTGCACGGTCCGTTCGGGGTGCGCGAGGTCCGCCACACCGAGCCGTCGGTGCCCGCGTGGTGGGTGGGGTCGCTGTGGCCGCGGCGCAGTTGACCTACGGTGAGCCGGAGGTCGAGCGGGAAACCGGGACGCCACACACGATGGAGGGCACTGGGGTGCAACGGGCTCTCCTCGCGATCCGGGTTCGGACCGCCACGGTACCTTCCCGGTTTTGCCCCGATGTGCGCAGAGCAGACTTCACCTATGCGGGTGATGGCGTTCGGCACGTATGACACGACCGTCCACCCCCGGGTGGGAATCCTCATCGAGGGCTTGCGGCGCCACGGTATCGAGGTGGTGACCTGCAACGTTCCCCTCGGACACATGGATGCCGGGCCGATGGTCCCACCACCGTCGGCCCATCCGGGGATCCCCCGCCAGCGGATCCGGCACGCGCGGTGCATTGCCGAGCTGGTCGCCAAGGCCCGCCGCGCGCCGCGGCCGGACGTGGTGATCGTCGGCTATCAGGGCCGGCTCGACATCCAGATCGCCCGCCGGTTGTTTCCCGGCACCCCGCTCGTGCTCGACCACCTGGAGAGCGTGGACGACGTGGCCGATCGGCTCGGCCAGGCGGCGCAGGCCGAGCTGCGCAAGGTCGACCGGATCGAGCAGGCCGCGATCGCGGCGGCCCGACTGGTGCTCGTGGACACCGAGGAGCATCGTCGGGTGCTCACCCCGGGGCATCGCGATCGGGCGGTGGTGGTGCCGATCGGGGCGGCACCGGCGTGGTTCGACGCGGGTCGCCCGGGCGCCGATCCGGGCCCGGTGTCGGTCGAGGCGGACTTCCGGCCCGGCGAGGATCTGCGGGTGATCTCGTTCGGGTTGTACTCGCCGGTGCAGGGTGCGCCGGTGATCGGTGCCGCGCTGAGTCGGCTGGAGGGCTATCCGATCGCGGTGACGATGATCGGTCGGGGCCTACAGGCGCAGCGCACTCGGGACCTGGTCGGCCCGGACGCGCCGCGGGTGACCTGGCGGACCTGGGTGCCGGAGGCCGAACTGCCGCATCTGGTCGCGGCGCACGACGTGTGCCTGGGTGTGTTCGGCACCGGCGCCAAGGCGTTGCGGCTGGTGCCGAACAAGGTCTTCCAGGGCGCTGCGGCGGGGTGCGCGGTGCTCACCTCGGACACCGCGCCGCAGCGCCGACTGTTCGGGCCGGCCGGGTTGTTCGTGCCGGCGGGCGATTCGGACGCGTTGGCCGACGCGCTGCGCCGGTTGGCCCAACACCCGGCCGAGGTGGCCCGGTTGCGCGCCGCGACGGTCGCGCTCGCGCGCGAGCGGTTCGTCCCCGAGGCGGTGGTGGCGCCGCTGGTGGAGCGGCTCGGGGAGATCGTCGGCAAGCGGGCCTGAGCGGCCGGCCCCGAAGCCGCGTTCAGCCCACGCGCAGCGCCACGTCGGTGCGGATCGCGGGCAGTTGGTCGTAGAGCGCCTGACCGGGGCACTCGGTGTTGAACGCGTCCCGGTGGCCGGAGATCACGTCGAACGAGTGGGTGCTGCCCTTGGGGTAGCGGCTGCCGCTGTCCGACGAGGTCAGGGTGACCTTGCCCTTGGGGTCGCGGTCGTGCAGGCCGAGTTTCCAGGCCAGCACCCGGGAGATGGAGATCAGCATCGGTGCGGGCGGCGCGGTGGTGGTGTAGGTGCCCATGGCGGCGACGCCCGTGCTGTCGGTGTTGAACCCGAGGGTGTGGGCGCCCAGGACCGGTTTGTCGGTGCCGCCGGCGCGCCCCTCGAAGATCGTGCCGCACTTGTCCACCAGGAAGTTGTAGCCCACGTCGGCCCAGCCGTTGGTCTTCACGTGGTAGCGGTAGATCGACCGGAGCACCTTGGCCGAGTCACTGCACGGGAAGTCGTTGCCGTCGGCGGTGTGGTGCACGAAGGCGGCCCGAACCGTGTTCGTGTACTTGAACTTCGCGTCCCGCAGCGATTCGTCGGCGCCCCAGTCGCTGCGGGCCACGATCGCCGGTTTGTCGGCGTGGCCCTTGACCGTGCGGCCGTCGGTGAGGTCGGGCAGGGTCGGGCGGGCCGGCATCCGGTCCAGGATCGAGTCGCCGGGGTCGACCAGTTCGGCCCGCAGGTCCTTGGGCGGTGCGCCGGTCAGGACGCCGACGCGCACCTGGACGCCGTTGGATCGGCCCGCCCAGAACGGCTCGGTGCCGCCGCGCCCGCCGCCCTCGGCGTCGCCGGTGCCGTGGCCGCCGGCGTGCAGTTCGTGCCACGGGCTCCACACGCCGCCGGTGCGGGTGCGCACGTGTACCGCGACCCGCTCGCCCGCGCCCGGGTCGGCCCAGGTGACGCCGAGCAACGAGTAAGCGGGGGTAGCGCGTTCGGCCGTCAACACCTCGGTCCGGCCCACGCTCGGCGCGGCGGCGTCCGGTTCCTGTTCGATCCCGGTCAGCGGGAGGGTCACGGTCGAACCGGGGGTGCCGGGTGGCCGGGAGTCGGCCTGCGCGGGCGCTCCGGCGAGCACCGCGGGTACGGCGAGCGCGGCGATCGACAACGCGATTCTGGTGTACACGGGCAGGCCCCTCCGTCGTGGGTCGAGCTCTACCGGTTCCCGCATGGCACTGAATGCCGTACCAAATATGACAATTGCACCCATTTGCGCCATCGATTCATCGAGCTGGGTAGGCTGATCTCATGCCCAGCACCCCGGTCGATCAGTTGCGCACCACGCTCGCCGCCGACTCCGCGCGGCCGTTCACCACCTTCTACGACGACGCCACCGGCGAGCGAGTCGAGCTCTCCGTCGCGACGTTCGACAACTGGGTCGCCAAGACCGCGAACCTGCTGCGCGACGACCTCGCGGTGGAGCCGGGCGCGCGCGTCTCGTTGCTGTTGCCCGTGCACTGGCAGACCCAGGTGTGGCTGCTCGCGGCCTGGTCGCTGGGCCTGGTGGTGAGCTTCGACGGGGATCCCGCCGACGCCGACGTGGTGGTGTCCGGCCCGGACACCCTCGACCGCGCCGCGACCTGCCCGGGCGAGCGGGTCGCCTTGGCGCTGCGGCCGATGGGCGGACGCTTTCCCACGCCGCCGGCCGGCTTCCTGGACTACGCGGCCGAAGTGGCCGGGCACGGCGATCGGTTCGTCGCCGAGGGTCCGGTGCCCGCGGGTGCCGCCGCGTTGGTCGAGGCCGGCCGCGAGTGGACGGCCGGCGAGCTGGCCGAAGCGGGCGAGGCCGCCGCGCGCGAGTGGCGGCTGGTCCCCGGCGATCGCCTGCTCACCTCGTTGAGCTTCGCCCGAACGGGTGGATTGCGGGCGGGCGTTCTCGCGCCGCTGGCCGCGTCCGTACCGGTCGTCGTATGCCGTCACCTGGATGAATCCCTGCTGGAGCGGCGGATCGAGGCCGAGCGGGTCACGCGTGCCGTCACCCGTTCCGCCGAGCAGGCATGACAAGACGGGTCGAGCTGCGCTTTCGTGGCCCAGACCGCCCGTAGTGCCGTGCCCGGCGGTCCCTCAGCAGGCGGGGAGGCGTGGGGTTCATGGATGCGTGGGATCACCTGTACCGGTCCGAGGACGCGGCCGAGCCCGCCGCCGCGCCCGAGGCGCCGCCCCCGACCCCCGAGCCCGGGGCGGCCGCACCGGTCGAATCCGGCGCCGGCCGGGCCGCCGCGCGCCGCGCCCGCAAGAAGCGCAACCGGCGGCGCAAGGTGTTCCTGCCGATCGGCGTCGGCATCTCGCTGATCCTGCTCACCGGCGTATCCGCCGCCTACGTCGCGTACCAGCGGCTCAACGGCAACCTCGAGACCGACGCGGTGGACGGCAAGCTCAACGCCGACCGCCCGGAGGTGGGCGGCAACGGCAAGGGCAAGCCGCTGAATCTGCTGATCATCGGCTCGGACTCACGGGCGGGCGAGAATCGCGCCCTGGGCGGCGGCGGGGACAACGGCGAGCGCTCGGACACCACGTTGTTCGTGCACCTGTCCTCGGACCGCGAGCACGCGGTGGTCATGAGCATCCCGCGCGACCTGCTGGTCACCGTCCCCTCGTGCGTGACCCGGGACGGCGCGCGCTCCGCCGAGCAGCGCGGGGTGATGTTCAATGCGGCCTTCGAGCTCGGCGGCGCCGCGTGTACGCGCAACACCGTCGAGAAGATCACCGACATGCGCGTGGACCACCACATCATCGTGGACTTCTCCGGCTTCAAGGGCATGGTCGACGCGGTGGGCGGCGTGGAGATCTGCCTGCCCAGGAACGTGCAGGACCACGAGGGCAACATCTCGTTGTCCGCCGGCCGACGCAAGGTGCACGGCCGGGAGGCACTGGACTACGTCCGACTGCGGCACGACGTCGGGCTCGGCGGGGACGGCAGCGATCTGGGTCGGATCAAGCGGCAACAGGCTTTCGTGGCCTCGCTCGCCAAGCAGATCCGCAGCGGCGACACGCTCTCCAGCCCGTCCCGGCTGTTCGCCCTGGCCGACGCGCTGACCAAGTCGATCCGGGCCGACGAGGGCCTGGACTCGGTGTCGGCCCTGGTCGACCTCGCGCGCGGGATGCGGGACTTGGAGACCCGGGACATCACCTTCGCCCACGTCCCGGTGTACAACCCGCCCGAGGACAACAACCGGGTCGCCCTGATCCAGCCGGACGCCCGGCACCTGTTCGACGCGATCAACCACGACGAGCCCTTGGACGGTCGGCGCAGACCGGACGCGGCGGCGGGCAGGCCGGGTGAGGCGCCGTCGGTCGAGGCCGCGCCCGGCGCGTCCGCGGGGCACGGCCGGCGACCGGGCGGAGCCGCCCCGGCGGCCGGGGTGCACGTCGCCGGCGCCACCGGCACCGGCACGCCGTCCGATTCGGCGAAGGCACCGGTCCGGGCCGACACCCGCAACGCGGATCAGGACATCTGCAAGGCGAACTGACGCTCCATCACCCCATTCGTCCGCAGACGCCCACCTGCACGGCGCCGGATACGGTGGCGCACGGTAGCGTGCTCGCCGATACGCGGGCCGCTCCGGTGTGACGTGCGGCTTCTTCAACCAGTGACCTGCGTCACAGGGGGAAGGGCGCACGCAACTCGGGGAACCGGCAGCACGTCTATCACTAGCAACGGCCGCTCCACGCGCGGTTCGTCGCTCTTGATCGGCGTTGGGCGCCCTGGGGAAAGAAGCAGACACGACGTGAGTGACAGCGAACGGGCCGGCAAGCAGGCCGAACCCGGTCGGGACACGAGCCCGGAAACGGCGCCCGAGGCTTCGACCGAACCCGAGATATCGACTCCGCCGAGCACGGCGGACGAGCCGGGCGCGCAGGCCGAGTCGAGTGCGCCGGCGGTCGGCGAGCCGGCCGAGGCGGGCACGCGAACCGAGCCGGCGCCGGTCGAGGCGGACACGCCGGCCGAGCCTGGCGCACGAGTCGAGCCCAGTGGTGCGCCCGCCGCCACCGAGTCGGGCGCGCCGAACGCGCAGGCCGAGCCGAGTGCGCCCGCCGAGGCGACGCCCGCCGCGGCCGCCACCGAGGAGCCGCTCGCCGCCGCCGTCGCCGCGATGGCCGCCGCCGGCGAGGCCGGGGCGCCGGACCGACTCTCCCGGCGGGATCGACGCAGGCGGGTGTACAAGCGGGTCCTGATCGGCGTCACGGTCACCGTGGCGCTGTGCCTGGTGGCCGGCAGCATCGCGGTCTACGCGATCTACCGCAAGCTCGACGGCAACATCACCACCGAGGACCTGACCGCCAAGCTGGGCCCGGAGCAGGAACGCCCGCAGGTCGTCGCGCACGACGCGACGAACATCCTGCTGATGGGCTCGGACGACCGCAGCGGCGACAACAAGCAGTACGGCGACATCGGCGAGGGCACCAAGCGCTCGGACACCACGATCCTGTTGCACCTGGCCGCCGACCGGAAGAGCTCGGTCGCGGTCAGCATTCCGCGCGACCTGATGGTCGACATCCCCTCGTGCGTGCGCCAGGACGGCAGCAAGTCGCGGGCGTACCGCGACCAGTTCAACCACGCGTTCGAGATCGGCGGCGCGGCCTGCACGATCAAGACCATCGAACAGATGACCAAGGTCCGCGTGGATCACCACATCGTGATCGACTTCTCCGGCTTCAAGGAGATGGTCAACGCGGTGGACGGCGTCGAGGTGTGCCTGAGTCGGCCGATGCGGGACACCGCCGCCAAGCTCGACCTGCCCGCGGGCAAGCACCGACTCGACGGCGAGCAGGCGCTCGGCTACGTCCGCGCCCGCAAGAACGTCGACGACGGCAGCGACACCCAGCGGATGACTCGCCAGCAGCGTTTTCTGGCCGCGCTCGTTAAGAAGGTCAAGGTCGGCGACATGCTGACCCAGCCGTGGAAGTTGTACGACCTCCTCGACGCCGGAACCCGGTCGATCACCGCCGACCCGGGACTGAGCTCGCTTAGGGATCTGATGGACCTGTCCGACAGCGTCAAGGGGATTCCGAACGACAAGTTCGCGTTCCTGACCGTGCCGCGGCAGCCTTATCGGCTCGACCGCGACCGGGACGAACTGGTCCAGCCCCAGGCCGACCGGCTGTTCGACGCGATCCGGCTGGACCGGATCGCGGTCGGCGCGGCCGTGACCGGCAAGGACGACAACGGGTTCGAGAACAACGGCGAGGTGCGGATCGAGCAGTCGGCGACGCCGAAGCCGTCCACCCGCACCACCATCGACGAGGACGGCAACCGGGTCACGGTCACGCCGACCGCGCCGGGTACCGGCGGCACCGGGAAGGGGACCGGCACCCGCTCACCCGCGGGCACCGGAGCCCCGGGCTCGTCGGCTTCCACGGCCGACCCCACATCCACCAGCGGCGGCACCTCGTCGGCCGAGCCGACGTCGGCCGCGGACACGGGCGCGATCGTCACCGTATCGGGACGAACGGCGGAACAGGACGTGTGCGCGGGCTGATTGCATCGATACCGCACAGGGGAGCCGGGTCGCCGCGGATCGGCGGTGACCCGGCACGTTGCCGGAGGGGATTCGTCACATGGGCACGGACGCGGATACGGAGGTCGGGGAGGCTGCGGCACCCGACCGGCGGGGCACGCGCAGAAAGAGCACCGTGAAGAAGCGCCTCAAATGGATCGCGATCTCCGTGGTCGGCATCCTGGTGATCCTGGCCGGCAGCGCGTACGGGTACATCCGGTACCTGAACGGGAAGCTGCACCACAGCCAGATCACCGCCGACAAGAACAACCGACCACCGGCGGCGGCGAAGGACGAGCAGGGCCGAAGTCCGATGAACATCCTGCTGATCGGCAACGACAGCCGGATCGGCGAGGGGCGGCGCTACGGCGCGGAGGGGCACGAGGGGCTCGCCGACGTGGCGATCCTGATGCACCTGTCCGCCGACCGCTCCAACGCCACACTGGTGAACATCCCGCGCGACACGATGGTCGACATCCCGCGCTGCGAGATCGGCAAGGGCAAGGACAAGAAGGTCACCGAGGCCCGGTTCGGCCAGTTCAACGACAGCTTCCGCAGCATCGGCGCGTCCTGCACGGTCGCCACCGTGGACCGCATGCTCCAGGTCCGGATCGACCACTACATCGAGGTCGATTTCAAGGGTGTCCGTGATCTGACCGAAGCGGTCGGCGGGGTGCCGATCTGCCTCGACTCGCCGATCCACGACCCCGTCCTGGGCAACTCGCAAGGCGGTACCGGACTGGAACTCCCGGCCGGCCCGAACACCCTGAGCGGCGACAACGCGCTGCAATTCCTGCGCGCCCGGCACGCGTTCGGAGACGGCAGCGACCTGGCCCGGATCGAGGCGCAGAAGGTCTTCCTGATGTCGCTGGCGCGCGAGCTCAAGAGCAACGCGAAACTGAGCAACGTGGACGGCCTGTTCAAGATCGCGAACAGCGCGGTGAGCGCGCTCACGGTCGACAACGACCTGGCCGGCGTGGACAGGCTGATCGATCTGGCCGACGAGATCAAGAAGGTGCCGGAGAAGCGGATGGCGTTCACCACGCTGCCGACCGAGACCTACCGTCCGGCCCCGGACCAGGTCCAGCCCAGGCGGCCCGCGGCGGACGACCTGTGGGCCACCGTCCGGGCCGACCGGCCGTTGACCAAGGGCGACGGCACGACCGATCCGCCGCCCGCGCCGGTGACCACGACGCCGCCTCCGCCGCCGGCCACGATCGCGCCCGGCGACGCGGCCCGGATCAGGGTGACGGTGGACACCGGGACCGCGAAGAAGCGCATCACCCCGACGGTGGAGACCCTCAAGCGGCTGGGTTTCAAGGCCACTTCGGGTACCACGATGCCGGACGGCCGGGAACACGCCAACAGCCGGATCACCTACCCCGACGGCAGTCGGGATCAGGCCAAGGCGATCGCGACCGCGCTGGGCGTGCCGGAGACCGCCCTGGAGGTGGCCAGGCCCGGCGACACCACGATCAAGCTGTTGATCGGGGCGGATCTCCCGGATCCGGGCACCGGCGACCCGACGAGTTCGGCCACCGGTGGCCCCGGCCGTACGCCGGAACCGCCCAAGGCCGCCGACCTGAACCTGGAGACGGCCGACAACACCAAGTGCGCCTCGCCGCGCAAGAAGCAATAGAGCTCACAGGCACGTTCGCAGACACGTTCGAGGGGGTCGCGGTGGGAAGCACACAAATGCGTCCGCCCGTGACCCCCATCGATCGAACAACGATCGACCGATACCGAATCAGGAACGATCGATGAAGGGTTTTATCCCTTTTCCGACGATCCGAGTGTCAGGACTTCGCAGTCTCTGTGACCATGGCGAGATCTCGCCGGTTATGGTGGCTGCTTCCAAACCGACCATCACGTATCACCGTCGGGTTCCGTACGGATGCCTCCGGGACCCCGGTGTCGCCCTTGAGGGACCGAGCACAGCCGGGGGGGCAGTGCGGCGGATACAGCCGGAGGGAATCTCGGCGTGAACAGAGGGAACGGGCCGCACCGTGGCGCGCCCGGGGACAACGATCCCCTGGGCGGCATGGACGACGCGGACGTCGCGGACATGTGGGTGATGAACCCGGACACCGGCAGCTTCGAGCTGCGGGCGCCGGGCGGCCCCGGTGCCGCCGGTGCCGGTGCCGGTGCCGGCAGCGGGTCCGCCGGTGCTCCCGGCAAGGACGACTCCGGTGCCGCGCGGCCGCGCTCGCGGGCGGCGAATCCCGAGGGCCGGCGCCCGTCCGCGGTGGCGGCGGCGTCCGGTCGGGAAGCCGACGAGGACCCACCCCGGCGCCGCGAACGCGCGGGCAACGCCCCCGCCGGACGCGCGGCGACCCGCAGCGGCGCGCGCGGCGAGGGACCGCCGAAGAGCAAGGTCAAGCGGCGGCTCAAGTGGATCGCCATCTCGGTGGTCGGCATCATCGTGGTCCTGGCCGGCAGCGCGTACGGGTACATCAAGTACCTCGACAGCAAAATAACCACCACCGCGAAGAACGCGGGCAGCGAGGGTGTCCCCAAGACCGAGGAGGACGCGTTCGGGCGCAAGCCGCTGAACATCGTGCTGATCGGCAACGACAGCCGTAAGGGCCTCGGCAAGAAGTACGGCGCGGCCGAGCACACCGAGGGCTTGGCCGACGTCACGATCCTGATGCACGTCTCGGCCGACCGCAGCAACGCGACCCTGGTCAGCATCCCGCGCGACACCATGGTGCAGATACCCAAGTGCGTCGTGGACGGCAAGACCTACCCGGCGTCCAACGGCCCGCAGTCGTTCAACGAGAGCCTGGCCAACGGCGGTCCGCCGTGCACGGTGTCCACGGTCGACAAGATGCTCGGGGTCCAGGTGGACCACTACATCATGATCGACTTCACCGGCGTGAAGAAGATGACCGACGCGGTCGACGGCGTGGACATGTGCATCTCGGAGCCGATCAACGACCCGGTGCTGCCCAACCAGCAGGGCGGCACCGACCTCAAGCTCGACGCGGGCGACCAGAACCTCAGCGGCGAGACGGCCCTGAAGTTCCTGCGCGCGCGGCACGCCTTCGGCGACGGCAGCGACCTGGCCCGGATCAAGGCGCAGAAGGCGTTCCTGATGGCGCTCACCCGCAAGCTGAAGAACAGCGCGTCGCTGACCAACGTCGAAGGCATGTTCAAGCTCGCCAACATCGCGGTGGAGTCGCTGACGGTGGACAACGGCCTCGGCGGCGTGGACAAGCTGATCTCGCTGGGCAACCAGTTGAAGAAGGTCCCCGAGAAGCGGATGGCGTTCACCACGCTGCCGATCGAGGAATACCCGCCGATGGCCAAGTCGAAGGTGCAGCCCAAGCAGCCCGAGGCGAACAACCTGATGGCGATGTTGCGCAACGACACGCCCGTCACCAAGGACGACAAGCCCGCGACCGAGCAGCCGGCGACGTCGCCGACCCCCGACGTGCCGAAGATCGACCCGGCCACGGTCAAGGTCGACGTCCGCAACGGCAGCGGCGTCAACAAGCGCGCCAACGAGGTCGCGGCGGACCTGGTCGGACGCAAGTTCGTCGCGGTCCCGTCGGGCAACGCCAGGGACGGCAAGATCCACCCGACGAGCACGATCACCTATCCCAAGGGCCGCCTGGACGCCGCGAAGGCACTGGCCGCCGCGACCGGACTGGGCGACGGCGCGCTGGTCGAGAGCACCTCCACGACGCTGACCCGCTTCGAGGTCCTGATCGGCAAGGACTTCCCCGCCACGCCACCGCCGGCGGCGGGGACCCCACCGACCGACCCCCCGAAGAACATCGACCTGGAGACGGCGGACAAGAACGTCTGCGCACCGAAGAAGAACAAGTAGCCACCGCCCACCACGGCCGCCCGTCCCTTCCGAACGAGGAGGGGGCGGGCGGCCGTTGGCGATCACGGGACGGCACCCGGGCCGGGGCGGGCGCTCGCGCGGGAGTGGGCGCCGCGCGGCCGCCCGGGTGGGCGCCGTCGCGGTGACGACGGGCGCGGCACCCGGGGCGCCGTCCGGGTGCCGAGGGCACGGCGCGCGCCAATGCGTTTGACGGCGGTCGCCGAAGCCGGACAGGCTCCCGGTGTGGACAACGCACGGGTGCAACTGCGCCGCCTGGACGAAGACTTGCTGACCGCCCTCCTGGACGCCGCGGTGGCCGACGCCGATCCGACGGAGGTGATGCCTCCCGTACCCGGCCCACCCGGCTGGACCGCCGACCGCCGCGCCGCCTTCCTGGCCTTCCATCACGAATGGGCCGCCACCCCCACCACCTACGCGATCCTGGTCGCCGGCCACGTGGTCGGCGCGGCCCGCCTGCAACCCGCGCCCGAGGCCCCGGACGACGCCCTGGAAACCGGCCTGTGGATCGGCCGCTCCCACCGCGGCCGAGGCGTCGGCCACGCCGTCCTCGCGCTCCTGCGCACCGAGGCGAAATCCCAGGGCGCCACCCGCATCGTGGCCACCACCACCGAAGCCAACACCGCCGCCCGACGCCTCCTCACCACGGCCGGCGCCGACCTCCGTCCGCGTACGACCCCCACCCCGAACGGCGACACCGTCGAAGCCACCCTCCCCCTGGACTGAGCCACAACCGCCGGCCACTACGGAGCCGGTCGGCGCACCTCCGGGGACGGATCCCCGGAACCCGGCGCGCGTGCTCGGCGCGACGCACGGCCCCGGTCGCCGGTACTGCCCGGTCGTTTCGGCGCACGGCGCATGTCGTGGAGTTGCTCGTGGCGTAGGGAGTTGCTCGCGGAACCTGCGGGACTAGCCGTTCGCCGGTGACGTCAGGGTCAGTTCGCCGTTGTGTTCCGTGTAGATTTCGGCGGTTTTCGGGCAGCGCCAGGTGCTGTCACCGGCCGGGGTCAGGGGGACGCCGGCGCGACCCACCCACTTGACGCGGCGGGCCGGGACGCCGGCCATCAGGGCGTGGTCGGGGACGTCGCGGTGGACCACCGCGCCGGCCGCGATCAGGGCCCAGCGGCCGATCGTGACGCCCGCGACGATCACGCTGCGGGCGCCCACCGCGGCTCCCCGGCGGACCGTCACGCCCTGGGCGTCCCAGTCCTGTTCGCCCTTGAGCAGGCCCTCGGGAGTGACCGCACGCGGGTACATGTCGTTGGTCAGCACGACCGCCGGGCCGATGAAGACGCCGTCCTCCAGGACCGCCGGTTCGTAGACCAGCGCATGGTTTTGCACCTTGACGTTCGCGCCGATCCGGACCGCGGGCCCGATGTAGGCGCCCCGGCCGATCACGCAGTTCGCGCCGAGGACCGCATCCTCCCTGATCTGGGCGAGGTGCCACACTCGGGTGCCCTCGCCGATGATCGCCGACTCGTCCACATCCGCGCTCGGGTCGATAGCCACCCCCGAACGCTAGTGCTCACTCGGCCGCCACGCCCAGGAAATCGGCGAGGACGCGGGCCGAGCGCCGCCCGTCGTGATGCTCGGCGACGTACGCCGGGCCGCGCGCGGCCAGTTCGCGGGCCGCCGCCGGTTCGGCGACCACCTCCTCCAGCACCTCGGCCAGCGAGTTCGGGTCCGCGCCGCGGATCGGCAGGTCGGCCGGCAGGTGTTCGGTCGCCGACTCGTGCAGGTAACAGATCGTCAGCCGACCCGCCGCCAGCGCCTGACACGACGTCAGGCCATAGGAACCACACGCGAACTGGTCGAGCACGATGTCGGCATCGGCGAACAGCGCCGGGAGTTCGGCGGCCGGTCGATTCAGGATGCGGCGGTACTCGATCAGACCGATCTCGTGCAGTCGGTACAGGGTCGGTTCGATCCGCGCGGTGCCGTGCAGGAACGGACTGGTCATCACGTGCACCACGACCGGGCGTTCGCGAGCCAGCACCGGCTTTTCGGTCCGCCAGGTCGAAGGATCGAGCGCGGCCGGCAGCCACACCGCGTCCGGCACGTCCGCGATCAGGTCGGGCGTGGCCACGAAGGTCGGTACGTCCAGGCCGCGCAGGATCGGCAACAACCGGTCCACCTTGCCCTGCAACGCGTGGGTCAGTTCGTAACGCGGGTCGAACGGCGAGAACTCCACCCGGGCCCGATGCGCCGCCGGATCGCGTGCCTCCGAGCCGTACAACACCAGCCCGAGCGCGATCCCGGCCGCCCGCAGTTCGGCCAGGTCGGTGTCCACCCACGAGCCGCCGAGCCGGCCGAACGCGGGCATCCCGCCCTCCGCCAACACGTGCGTGTAGCGATCCAGCACCCGGGCCAGCCGCCCCAACTGCCAGCGGGTGGACAGCCAGTCGTCGGTGGCGATCGCCTGGTCACTGGGATGACCGAGGGTGTTCGCCGAACTGAGCGCGGACGACTCGGCCCGCACCCCCGGCAGGTGTCGCTCGACCGCGCGGGCCCACGCGTGCCCCTGCCCGGCGGTGTTGGTCGGGCCGATCCCCAGCACCGGCGAGGACGTGGGCACCGGCTCGGCGTCGGCCGCGAACGCGCGCACGTACGGCTCGTACGCCTGCGCACAGCGCCGCGCCCACGCCTCCGCGTCCCGTTCGGCCTCCGCGCGGTGGGTGCGCCGGACCGCCTCCAGATCGCGCTGGGCCATGATCCGCCGCAGCCCCTTGAGTACTCCGCCGCCGTCGAGCGCCTCGACCGCGGCCCGCGCGGCGGCCAGCCGGGCGGTGCGTTCCGGGTCGACCGGCACCCGCAGGGAGCGCACCACGCCGGTCTCGGTGACCTCGACCGAGGTGGTCACCGCGACGGTCTCGGCGGGGGTGACCCGCAATACGTAGGCACCCTCGACCGGGTCGTTCGGATACTCCTCACCCACCTCCGTGTGGGTGACGACGAGCCGCCGCAACCGCTCCGGCGGGGTGAAACCGCCATCCTCCGCAGCCTGCCGGGCGTCCGGGATCGCCACTCCCGCGGCCACAGCCGAGTCACTCTCGCTCATCGCCGTCGTCTCCCAAGGCCGTGCCGACTGTTCACAGACTGTCACCGGGGACGAGCGGTGACCAGGGCGGCCACGTTACTTGGCTTTACCGAAAGCACCCGGTTTCCGACCGGGAAGACGGCGCGTCGGGCCGAGCGGGTGGCCCGCGACCCCCCCGTACACGCACGTCGGCCCGAGTCGCACACCCTGGCGACTCGGGCCGACACGGCACTGCACAGGCGGACTAGCCGAGTTCCTCCTCGGCCTGCGCGGTCCCCGCCTCGACCCGATCGGCCAGGCTCTTGGGACTGGTCAGGAAGCCCGCGCCCCAGGATCCGTGCATCGTGGCGAGCACGCCCGGCAGCCGAACCAGCGCGCCCGGGCTCAGGTCGCGGCCCTCCCACGCGGCGCCGGCCAGGATGCCCGCCGCGTACCCGCCCGGCACCAGCCAGCCGACCTTGCGTCCGGACAGGCCCACCACGGTACCGGCGGCCACCGCCGCGAGCGCGGCCGGCGGAGCCAGGTAGCGCAGGTTCACCGAGCCCTGGTGGTGCCGGGAGACGACCCGACGCCACCGGCCGTAGTTGAAGTACTGCTTGGCCAGCGCCTTGGTGGTCGGCCGAGGCCGGTAGGAGACCTCCAGCTCGGGCGAGAACCAGATCAGGTAACCGGCTTCGCGGATCCGGTAGTTCAGCTCCCAGTCCTGGGCCCGCTCGAACTCCTCGTTGTAGCCGCCCAACTCCTCCAACACCTCGCGCCGGAACACGCCGAGGTAGACGGTGTCGGAGGGCCCCGCGCCGCCGCCGGTGTGGAAACGCGCGTTGCCGACGCCCAACTTGGAGGTCATCGCGCGCGCGACGGCCTCCTCGTACGGGGTGGTGCCCTCGGCGTGCATCAGCCCGCCGACGTTGGCCGCACCGGTCTCCGCGAGCAGCCGGACGGCAGTGGAGATGTACCGGGCGGGCAGGATGCCGTGGCCGTCCACCCGCACGATCACGGGGTGCCGCGACGCGCGGATCGCCGCGTTGAGCGCGCTGGGGGTACGACCGGTGGGATTGGGGACGGTACGCACTCGGGAATCGTTGGCGACCAGCCGGGCGGCGATCTCGTCGGTGTCGTCCGTGGACGGTCCGAGCGCGATCACCACTTCGATCTCGCCGGGGTAGTCCTGGGCGAGCACACGACCGACGGCCTCTTCGAGGTGTCGGGACTCGTTGAGCACCGGCATGATCACGGAGACGGGCGGTTTTTCGGGAAGCGGCTCCGCTCGGCGAACCGGAGGTTCGTGGGTGGCGGGCTCGTCGGCAGTGGGATTCATCGCTTCGGAGCGTACTGCGAACGACCCCGACGACCGACATCGACCGAGCGGGAGAGCACCCGGACCCCTCGGCGTGCCGCGGCCGTTCCCGCTCGATCCCGCTTTACGGTGGTTCGACGCGCAGCACCGCAACCGTGGTCGGCCGTACAGGCGTCCTTCGGGTGTACACGGGTACGGATGAACATCCGCACGACGCGCGCCGGGAGGGTGCGCAGCCGACGGCGGGACGAGATCGGTCCGCGAGGAGGGAAACCGCACCCCATGGCGACCACCGGCGGACGACCCTCGGCGAGAATCGCGAACGGCGACCGGAACGGCCGCAATGTCGGCCGCAATTGGTTCGTGTTGATCACCGGCGTGCTGGCGGCGGCGATCCTGGCGACCAGCGGCATCGGCTGGGCCTGGGTCAAGCACTTCGACGGGAAGATCCAGCGGATACAGCCGTTCAAGGGCCTGGACAACCGCCCGGACACCGGATCCGGCAGCGACCTCAACTTCCTGATCGTGGGCTCGGACAACCGTGCCGGCATCTCCAAGGACACCCTCCAGAGGCTGCACGCCGGCGGCGAATCCTGCGACTGCACCGACACGGTGATGATCGTCCACCTCAACGGCAAGCGGGACCGCGCGACCATCACCAGCCTGCCTCGGGACAGTTATGTGGAGTTCCCGGCGCACAAGGACAAGACCACCGGCGAGCAACGCGGTCCCTCCAGAGGCAAGATCAACGCCGCGTACACGCTCGGTGGCCCGCCGTTGACGGTGGCCACCGTGGAGAAGGCGACCGGGATCCGGATCGACCACTACATCGAGGTCAACTTCGTCTCCTTCGTCTCCGTCGTGGACACCCTCGGCGGCATCGAGATGTGCACGCCCAAGCCGCTGCGCGACCCCAAGTCCGGCCTCGACCTGCCTGCGGGCACCAGCAAGCTGGACGGCGTCAAGGCCCTGCAGTTCGTCCGCGCCCGGTACATCGCCAGTGATCCGACCGGCGACATCGGCCGTACCCAGCGCCAGCAGAAGTTCATGACGCAGGTGCTCGCCAAGGCGACTTCCTCCGGCACGCTGACCAACCCGATCAAGCTCAAGAACGTGCTGGACGCGGTGCTCGGCTCGATCAAGGTGGACGAGGGCATGAGCCCGCAGTCCTTCCTGGATCTGGGCAGCAAGCTGCGGAACCTGTCCAACTCCGGGGTCACCTACGCCCAGGTGCCGCTCAAGAGCATCGACCACCAGGTCCCGGACTGGGGCTCGACGGTGTTGTGGGACGACGTGAAGGCGGCGGGCCTGTTCAAGGCGATCCGCGAGGACAAGGACCTGATCGCGCCGTCGCCGGACAAGACGAACACGCCGGGCCCGACCAACGCGCCCGCGCCCTCCCCGGTATCGGTCGAGGTGGCGCCCGGCGACATCTCGCTGCAGGTGTACAACGGCGCGCCGAGCACGGGCCTGGGCACACGCGCGCACGAGGAGCTCAAGGGCCTCGGCTTCGCGATGGCCGGCCCGCCGCGGACCTCGACCTCGACCGACGGCGTGCGCACGATCATCCGGTACGACCCCAAGTGGAACCGCTCGGTCAAGACCGTGCAGGCCGCGTTGCCGGGCGCGACCCTGGAGCCGGTCACCGGCCTGGGCCGCACGATCGAGGTGATCGCGGGTTCGTCGTACGCGGGGGCGACTCCGGTGCGCGTCGGTGGGGCGTCCGCCGAGCAGCCGTCCGTCGGCGTCACGCCGAATCCGGCATACTCCGCCAAATCCGGCGACGAGGTCTCATGTAAGAAGTGAGCATCAACTGTGGAACAGATGGTCGATGAGGTCGACATTCGGTTGCCTCGGGGCTGATCGAGTGAAAGCTTCGGTCCCATGAACAATTGGCCGCCGGGATGGGCGGACGGCGACCAGCAGCCGCAGCAACCTCCCCCGGGAACGATTCCGAGCCGCCCCGGCGGCTACCCGCAGCAGGCACCGGGCGGGTATCCGCCACAGGCGCCGAACGCCTATCCGGCGCAGCCGCCCGGTGGGTATCCGCCGGCTCCCCTGAGCCACTCGCCGCACGGCGTGCCGCCGGTGCAGCGGCCGCCCGGCGCGGACGCCTATCCGCCGCAGCCGCCGATCGCCGACGCGCACGGCGCGCCGGCGGGGCCACCGCCGCAACGCGGTCCCAGCGGTCCCGAGGGACCCGGCGGTCCCGGCGAGCCGCCCGGCCCGGGGGGTCCCGGTGGCCCCGCCGGCCGGCTGCGGCGTCCGCGCGGTCCGGTCAACTGGAAGAAGCGCATCCTCATCGGGGTCGGCGTCTTCGTCGCGCTGGTGCTGGTCTTCGGCACGGTGACCTACTTCTGGGCCGACTCGAAGATCCAACACGAGGACGTCCTGGACAACTACAAGGGGCGACCCGCCTCGTCCGCGGGCACCACGTGGCTGATCGTCGGCTCGGACAGCCGCGAGGGCCTGGACGCCACCGACCGCAAGAAGCTGCACACCGGCAAGGCCCAGGGCAAGCGCACCGACTCGATGATGCTGCTGCACAAGGGCAAGGGCGGCACCGCGCTGATCAGCCTCCCGCGTGACTCCTACGTGGACATCCCGGCGTTCAGCAAGAACGGCAAGACGGTGAAGGCGCACAAGGACAAGCTCAACGCGGCCTTCGACTCCGGCGGCGCCCCGCTGCTGGCCCGCACCGTGGAGATGGCCACCGGTCTGCGACTCGACCACTACGCGGAGATCGGCTTCGGCGGGTTCAACAACATCGTCAACGCGATGGACGGCGTGGACATCTGCCTCAAGGGGCCGATCAAGGACAAGAAGTCCGGCGCGAACCTGGAGGCCGGCTGCCAGACGCTGGACGGCGCCGAGTCGCTGGCCTTCGTCCGCTCCCGCTACTACGACCCGGCGCGCTCGGACCTGGCCCGGATGGAGAACCAGCAGCAGTTCCTCAGCGCGCTGGCGAAGAAGGCCAAGTCGGCCGGCGTGCTGCTCAACCCGTTCAGCGCCTTCCCGGTGGCCGACGCCTCGCTGAGCGCGGTGACCGTGGACGACGACACCGGCCTGTTCGATCTGTACGACCTGTTCAAGGACATGGGCAGCCTGTCCGGGGGCGACGGGGTCACCACCACGGTGCCGATCTCGAATCCCGGATACAACGTTCAGGGCGTCGGCTCCACCGTGTTGTGGGACGACAAGGGCTCCAAGGCGCTGTTCCAGGCGCTGCGCGACGGGCGGACGGTGGACGCGCCCAAGCGCTGAACCCGGCTCGGCGGGGACCGGCGGTCGGCTCGATGATTCGCCGCCTGTCCCCGCCGTTTCGTACCATCAGCACTCGGCCGGGATGTCGGCCGGCGATCCTGCCCCGAGGTGACGAAGTCCGCATGAACGATGCCGCGATAACCGCCGCTGACCACACCTTCCAGGTCGATCTGCGCGGTCTGGTCGACCTGTTGTCGCACCACCTCTACTCCAGCCCCCGGGTATACCTGCGCGAGCTGCTGCAGAACGGCGTCGACGCGGTCACCGCGCGGCGGGCCGCGGACGCGCAGGCCCCGGCGGCGATCACCATCACGGTGGAGGACGGCGGACTTCGGGTCACCGACACCGGCGTCGGGTTGACCGAGGCCGACGTGCACCGCTTCCTGGCCACCATCGGGCGCAGTTCCAAGCGGGACGCGCTGGAGAGCGCCCGGCGCGACTACCTCGGCCAGTTCGGCATCGGCCTGCTCGCCTGCTTCGTGGTCGCCGACGAGATCACCGTGGTCACCCGCTCGGCCCAGGCGCCGGACGCGCCGCCGGTGGAGTGGAAGGCCGGTTCGGACGGCCGCTACACGGTGCGCACCCTGGCCCACGAGGAACGCGAAGAGCCGGGCACCACGGTGTTCCTGACCCCGCGTCGGGGCAGCGAGTCCTGGTTCGCCGCCGATCGGGTGGTCGAACTCGCCCGTGACTTCGGCGCGTTGCTGCCGTATCCGGTCACCGTCGTGGCCGCCGGCGAGCACACGCCGATCACCGACACGCCGGCGGTCTGGGACCGCCCGTACCCGACACCGGAGCGTCGCCGGGCCGCGCTCACCGCGTATTGCGAGAGCCGACTGGGTTTCACCCCGCTGGACGTGATCGACCTGGACGTGCCGCTCGCGGGGGTGCGCGGCGCGGCGTTCGTGCTGCCGGAGGCGGTCAGTCCGGCGATGCGCGGCAAGCATCGGGTGCATCTCAAGGGCATGTTGCTCACCGAGAACGCCGACGGGCTGCTGCCCGACTGGGCGTTCTTTGTGCGCTGCGTCGTGGACACCGACACGCTGCGGCCCACCGCGTCGCGGGAGAGCCTGTACGACGACGAGTCGCTGGCCGGGGTGCGGGACGCGCTCGGCGGGCATATCCGGGACTGGCTGGCCGAGTTGGCCGCGCACGACCAGCCGCGGCTGGCGCGGTTCCTGAGCGTGCATCACCTGGGTGTGAAGGCACTGGCCCGGCACGACGACGAGTTGTTGCGGCTGGTGCTGCCGTGGTTGCCGTTCGAGACCACCGACGGACGGATCGCGCTGGACGAGTTCGCCCGCCGGCATCCGGTCGTGCACGTGACGCCGACGGTGGAGGAATACCGCCAGGTCGCGCCGATCGCGGCGGCGGCCGGGCTGGGCGTGGTCAACGGCGGCTACACCTACGACCTGGACCTGGTCCACCGGCTCGCCGACATCCGCCCGGGCACCACCGTCACCGAACTCGACCCGGACACCGTCACCGCGCACCTGGACTCGGTCGACCCGACCGCCGAACTGGCCGCGGCGAGCTTCCTCGCGCACGCGCGCGCCGCGCTGGACCCGCTCTCGTGCGACGTGTCGCTGCGCACGTTCCAGCCGGTCACCGTGCCCGCGTTGCTGCTGGACGGGCGGGACGCGCGCGGCGAGCGGGGGCGGGCCGAGGCCGAGCAGGACGCGGCCGGCCGCGGCGACGACCTGTGGTCGGGCATCCTGGGCTCGCTGCGCGGGCAGGGCCCGCGGGCGCAGCTCGTGCTCAACCACCTCAACCCGCTGGTCCGCCGGATCGCCGGCCTCGATGATCCCGAACTGGCCCGGGCCGCGGTCGAAGGACTGTACGGCCAGGCTCTGTTGCTCAGCCACCGACCGCTCACCTCGGCCGAGACCGGCCTGCTCGGCCGATCCTTCCTCGGCCTGCTGGAGCGGGCCGTCCACCAGCCGAACCCCGCCGAATAGGAACCCTTGATGGACATCCGTGACGACGCCGGGTTCTTCGCTGCCCTGGACGCGAACGAGGAACTGCCGTACGGAAAGGCGCGTACCGCCCGCGCCGAGGAACTGGTCGTGGTCGCCGAGCGGATGGGCAGCGACGAGAACCTCGCCTGGGCGCTGCTGCGGCTGATCACCGCGTACAACTACGGCGGCGAGTCGCCGCGCACGCCGGTCCCGCTCTCCCGCCTGCTCAAGTTGTGGGACGAGCACCCCGAGGGCTTCGACGAGCAGTTGACCCATCACCTGTTCTGGGATCTCAAGTGGATCACCAGCTCGCTGCTCGCGGTGCCCGAGGTGCCGCTGCCGGCGATCCGCGGCTACCTGGCCGACATGGAACGCCGCTACCGCACCGCCGGGCACAGCCTGCGGCCGGTTCAGCAGAGCCGGTTCTACCTGGCCCGACACATCGGCGCCGACGCGGAGAGCGGCGAGGCGTTCGAGGCGTGGCTGGCCGCCGATCGTGATCGGCTCGCCGACTGCGACGCGTGCGAACGGCGCGAGCAGGCCCGCTGGTTGATCGCCCGGGGCCGGGACGCGGACGCGCTGGAACTGCTCGCGCCCACCCTGGACGGCGCGTTGACCTGCGCCGAGGAGCCACAGGTCTCGCTGGCCGCGTCGATGTTGCCGCTCGTGCGCGAGGGCGACCCGGATCGGGCCCGGGCGCACCACCTGCGCGGCTACCGGTCGGTGCGCGGCAAGGTGAGCACCTACGCGGCGGTCGCCGAGCACATCGAGTTCTGTGCGCTGACCGGCAACGAGGGCCGCGGGATCGAGATCCTCGCCGAGCATCGGGCCTGGCTGGAGCGTCCGCAGAGCGACCCCTCCGACCACGCCGATTTCCTGGCCGGCGTCGCGGTGTTGCTGCGCCGACTGGTCGCGATCGGCGGGCCGGGGTTGGTGGTCTTCGAGGACACCTCGGCGGGCGCGCTGCGCGACACGGTCGAGCGCGAGTTGTTCGAGATCGCGGCACGCTTCGACGCGCGCAACGGGAACGACGCGGTGAGTTCGCGGGTGCGGCGCCGGTTGGCGGCGGCGCCGGTGGCGAAGTCGCTGCCCTTGGGCCTGCGTTCGGCGCGGGTGGCCGCGTCGGCGCCGGCCGCGCCGCCCGCAGCGACGGTTTCGGCCACCCACGATGTTTCGGAACTGCTGCTTCGTGCACGGGAGTCGGACACCGCGGGGCATCCACGTTCGGGTGCGGCCTGGCGGGACTACGCGGCGGCGGCGGGTGCTCTGGGGCAGGACGTGGACGCGTTCGCGCTCGCCGCGATCACCGAGGACGAGGGCGTCGACCTGGTCGACGAGGGCGAGTTCGCGGCGGGCATCGCGGCGCTGACCCGGGCCGCGGCCGGCTATCGGGCGGCGGACGCGCCGGGGCGGGCGGTGGGCGCCGAGGTGCGGATCGCGATGGCCCGGTTCCGGGCCGAGGACGCCGACGCGATCGGACTGTTCGACGCGGCTCGGGCCGAGGCCGAGAAGTTCCTGCCGGACGACGCCGCGCCGCTGGCACTGGTGTTGCACCACCGCGCGATCGTGGCACTGACCACCGGGTCCGACGACGTGCAGGCGGTCCTGACCGAACTGCACGACCTGGGTCGGGACCACGGACTGGCGCACCGCCGGGCGGCGGCGCTGCATCTGCGTGCGGAGCAGGCGCTCCAGGAGGAGCGCACGATTGACGCCGAAGTCGATCTGAGTGCGGCCATCACACTGTGCCGGGAGGCGGAACGGCCCTGGTCGGCCTGCCGACCGCTGTTCCTGCGCAGCCAGGTGCGGATGCAGGCGGGCGACCCGGCGGCGGCCGAGGCGGACATGCGCGCCGCGCTGGAGACGGCGGCGTTCTACGACGAGCCGCAGTTCCCGGTCGGCCACGCGCTGACCATGCTGGCCAACGCGGTCGGCGCGCAGGAACGGCCGGAGGACGCGCTGCCGTTCGCGTTGGAGGCCGCGCACGTGTTCGACGGCGAGGGTGACGCGGAGATGGCGGCGGCCTGCCGCAGGGGCGCCGTGGGCATGCTGTTCGGCCTGGGTCGGGACGCGGAGGCCGCGGCGATCCTGGAGGAGTTGCTGCCGGACATCGAGGCGCACCACGGCCCCGAACACGCGATGCACGAACGTTGGGCACTGGGCATGTGCCTGCGCCGGCTGGGCGATGCCCGGGACGCGGCCAGGCACCTGTCGATGGCCGCCGAGGCCGCCACGAAGGTCGCCGATCGGGCGACCCAGGCGGAGATCGCGGTGGCGGCGGCACACGCGCTGGACGACGCGGGGATGGCCGCGCAGGCACAGGCCGCGTTCGGCCGGGCGATCGAACTCCTGCGCGCGGAGGGCGACGTGCGCGAGACGGTGCGGGCGCTGCGGGCGAAGGCGTGGAGCATCGCGGGCAGCACCGATCGGGAGGACCCGTCGGGGGTGGACCGGGCCCTGGCGCTGTTCGGCGAGGCGCTGCGGGAGCTGGCGGGGGTCGAGCCGGGCGCGGGCGCGGATGTGTCCGCGGATGCGGACGACGACGCGGCGGCGATGGTCGCGATCGAGACGGCCGGCACGCAGCACCAGCTCGCCCACCTGCTGGCGCGCGCCGACCGGCTGCACCCGGCGTTGACCGCGGCCGACCGGGCCGCGGCGGCGTATGTGCCGCTGTTGCCGCAGGAGCGCGACGGGTATCTGGACGCGGTGCAACTGGGCGCGCGAATAGAGGCGTTCGGCCTGGAGCAGCGGCCGGCGGCGGTGGCTCGACTGGAGGCGGCGCTGAAGGTGTGCGCGGCGAACGAGGTGGCCGACGTCGGCGAACTCACCGACCTGCGTTACGAGGTGGCGAAGAACCGGAAGGACTGAGCGGAACCGGCGCCGCCGACGCCCTCGTCTTTCCTCGGAACGATCACGGTCGGCCGATGGGAGCACGAGAGATGACGGATCGGCCGGCGGACGCGGGGCCCATACCGAATCGGCGCGGCACCGAGCTGACGATGCTCGGCTTCGCGGTGCTGGTGACCGTACTGGCCTATGCCAACGTCGGGCTGGCGGGCGACGGTTCGTTACCCGCGGGCATGGTGGGCTACAGCCTGGGCATCGGTGCGCCGGCCCTGCTCGGGCACCTGGCGATCCGCCGGTTCGCGCCGTACGCCGACCCGCTCCTGCTGCCGCTGGCCACGTTGTTGAACGGCATCGGCATGGTGCTGATCTACCGCATCGGGCTCGATCCGGTACGCGGCCAGAAGAAGGCGTTGCAGACCGCGTCGACCCAGCTCGTGTGGTCGGCGATGGGCATCGCGCTGTTCCTCGGCATCGTCGTGCTGCTCCGGGATCACCGTGTGCTCCAGCGCTACACCTACACCGCGATGGCCCTGTCGCTGGTGCTGCTCGTGTCGCCGATCCCGTTCCCGGCGGTGAACGGGGCCAAGATCTGGGTCGCGCTCGGCCCGTTCTCGTTGCAGCCCGGCGAGTTCACCAAGATCGTGCTCACCGTCTTCTTCGCGGGTTATCTGATGGCCAAACGCGACGCGCTCGCGCTGGCCGGCCGTACGGTGCTGGGGATGCCGCTGCCGCGGGGTCGCGACCTGGGGCCGATCCTGGCCGCGTGGTTGCTGAGCCTGCTGATCCTGGTGTTCGAGCGGGACCTGGGCACCTCGCTGCTGTTCTTCGGGGTGTTCGTCGTACTCCTCTACATCGCGACCGAGCGCACGAGTTGGCTGGTGTTCGGGCTCGTCCTGTCGGCGACCGGCGCGGTGCTGGTCGGTTCGGTGGAACCGCACGTCAAGAGCCGGGTACACGCCTGGCTCGACCCGATGTACTACTACGACCTGCCCAAGCCCGGCCTCACCGACTCCGACCAGGCCGCCCAGGCGCTCTTCGGGTTCGGCAGTGGCGGCATGCTCGGCACCGGCCTCAACCAGGGCCACCCCGGTGAGATCGGCTTCGCCGCCAACAGCGACTTCATCCTGACCTCGGTCGGCGAGGAACTGGGCCTGGCCGGGATGATGGCGATCTTCATGGTGTACGCGCTGCTGATCGAACGCGGCCTGCGCACCGCGTTGGCGGCGCGCGACCCGTTCGGCAAGCTGCTCGCCGCGGGGCTGGCGGTCGTCATGGCGCTCCAGGTCTTCGTGGTCGCCGGCGGCGTCATCGGCCTGATCCCGCTGACCGGCATGACGATGCCGTTCCTGGCCCAGGGCGGCTCGTCGGTGATCACCAACTGGGGGCTGGTCGCGGTCCTGATCGTGATCAGCCACGCGGCCCGCCGCCCCCTGTCGGCGGTGGCCGCGGGCGAGATCTCCCCGACGCAGAACAGCAGGGGCGGCGGTCGGCACAGCGCCCGGACCGAACCCGCCCCCCGCGCACCCGCGGACGGCCCGGAACGGGACACCTCGGCCGGCACCCAAGCCGTTCGACCCCCTTCGGGCGCCGCGGCGTGAGCGCGGCGAGGAGCCCGAAGGGGGAGTGAACGCGGATCCTAGGCCCGCTGGATCACCACGTCGTGGTCGTCGACCGCGAGGATGGCGGGCAGCACCGGGACCACGCCCTCGCCGTCCTCGAGTTCGAGCAGCGTGGCATCACCGTGCGCGGCGCCGGGGACGAAGCCGATGGCGGACTTCTCGCTGTTGCGCCAGGCGTGGGCCCGACCGTCGCAGGTGGCGATGCTGCCGCCGACCGCGGTGTGGTGGCCGGCCTGGCCGACACTGCCGCCGACCAGCACGACCCCGGCATGGCCCGCGGAGCACTGGTAGGTACCGGAGAGGGTGATCGTGCCATCGGCCGCCACCCACACGGTCGAATCGAGCAAAACCCGGTCGCCCCCGACGTGTACGCTCTCGGCCGCCCGAGCAGCGACGGGAGCGAGAGCGAGCAGCAGACCGGCAATGCCGGCGGACAGGGCAGCGGCCGCACGGCCGACAGTGATCATCATGCCGTCGCCAACGACCCGGGACCCCAAAGGTTGCGCCCGAGCGTACGACCGAGCGAACCCGCAACAGCCGTCGTCGTCAAGGCGCCATGAGATCCAGCCCGACTCACGAGCAGGCCCGACTTCCCGGCCCGCGCTCCCGCCCCGGAAGCCGCTCCCCGCGACCGGCGAACCCACCTCCCCGCCCCGGCCGACCGCATCGAATCCGGCCCGGCCCACGACCGAAGGACTCCGCGCATGCACTCGGCCGCCCATCCCTCGGGAACCGACACGACCGACCGCGTCCCCGGGGCACACTGGTGGATGGCAACCGGACCGCGCGGACAAGGAGGCGTCATGGCCCAGCACGTATTCAGGACACACATAGCGGGCCGAGAGGTCGCCTTGCCCGGCACGATCGCCGACATCCGCGAGGCCCTCCCGGAGACGGATCGCGCCGACTTCGTGCGGGAGATCGAGTCCGCCTCGGCGGACGAACTCTTCGGCCTGATGGCCAGTTGGGCATTGCGCACGCCCGAAGCACACGACCCGGACGAGGATGCCTTGGTCGAACGACTGAAGACCGGCGACATGACCGGAATGACGTACGCCGACGAGTTGGACGACGCGTACCGGAGCACCGGATGAGCTACCGCATCGCCTACGCCCCGGACGCCGAAGTCGAACGCACACATCTGTCACCGGAGCGCCGCAAACGCTTCGACTCCGGCATGACCGCCATGGCGTCCGCCCCCTACGCGCACGGCTCGGCCGTGGGCGGCGACCGGGACCGCCGCGAGACGACCGTGTCCGGCGTCGCGTTCATCCGCTACATCGTCAGCGCCACCGTCGTCACGGTGACCGTGGTCAAGCTCGTCCCCGCCCCCTGACCTCGAACACCGGGTCCGACGGCATCGACCCGTGGCCTCCCGCGCGTGGCGATCCCCCGGCCGAAACGCCCCGGCCGGGGGATCGCGATGCGCTCGGCGTCGCTACTTCGGCAGGTTCCTCGCCATCACGATCCGCTGGACTTGATTCGTTCCCTCGTAGATCTGGGTGATCTTGGCGTCGCGCATCATCCGCTCCAGCGGGTAGTCGCGCGTGTAGCCGTAGCCGCCGAGGAGTTGCACCGCGTCGACGGTGATCTCCATCGCCGCGTCGGAGGCGAAGCACTTGGCCGCGGCGCCGTGGAAGGTCAGGTCCGCGTCGCCGCGCTCGGACTTGGCCGCCGCCGCGTAGGTGAGCTGCCGGGCCGCCTCCAGCTTCATCGCCATGTCCGCGAGCATGAACTGGATGCCCTGGAAGTCGGCGATCGGCTTGCCGAACTGCTTGCGCTCCCGCACGTAGCCCTTCGCGTAGTCGAGCGCGCCCTGGGCTATGCCCAGCGCCTGCGCCGCGATGGTCACGCGCGTGTGGTCGAGCGTCTTCATCGCCGTGGCGAAGCCGGTGCCCTCCGCGCCGATGATCCGGTCGGCCGGGATCCGTACGTTGTCGAGGTAGACCTCGCGCGTCGGCGAGCCCTTGATGCCGAGCTTCTTCTCCGGCGCACCGAACGAGACACCCTCGTCCGACATCTCCACCACGAAGGCCGAGATGCCCTTGCTGCGCTTGTCCGGGTCGGTCACGGCCATCACCGTGTAGAACTCGGACACGCCCGCGTTGGTGATCCAGCGCTTGACGCCGTTGAGCACCCACGAGTCGCCGTCGCGCACCGCGCGGGTCTTCATCGCGGCGGCGTCCGAACCGGCCTCGGGCTCGGACAGGCAGTACGAGAACATCCCGTCACCACGCGCGACCGCGCCCAGGTAGCGCCGCTTGAGGTCCTCGGAGCCGGACAGGATCAAGGGCATGGTGCCGAGCTTGTTCACCGCCGGGATCAGCGACGAGGACGCGCACACCCGGGCTATCTCCTCGATCACGATCACGGTGGCCAGTGCGTCGGCGCCCGCGCCGCCGTACTCCTCCGGGATGTGCACCGCATGGAGATCGTTGGCGCCGAGCGCGTCCAGCGCTTCCTGTGGGAAGCGGGACTGCTCGTCGACCTCGGCGGCGAACGGGGCGATCTTCGCCTCCGCGAGGGCGCGAACCGACTCGCGGAGCATGTCGTGCTCCTCGGAGACGCGGAAGAGGTCGAAGTCTTTTCGTCCGGCCACGGGTGCCTGCCTCTCGGCTCAAGAGTTGACGCATGAAGAGTTGACACGTGCAGGGTACGTAGCTGTAAGGCTGACGCATTTTATTACCGCTCAGTAACCAGCACTGGCATCCACCCTAATTCAGCCGGGCCCCGATTCGAGCCCGGGGCGGCACGGTCGCGGTTCCCCGACGGCGCCACAACGGGGCCGGATACGATCCATGAGGCCGTATCCGGCTGTATCCCGCCCTACGACGAAGAAGTCAGGTGACGTACGTGGCACCCCGCATCACGGTCATCGGTACCGGCTACCTGGGCGCCACGCACGCGGCGTGCATGGCCGAGCTGGGCTTCGAGGTCCTCGGGATGGACGTGGATCCCGACAAGGTGGCCACCCTCGCGAGCGGCCGGACGCCGTTCTGGGAGCCCGAACTCGAAGAGCTGATGGCCCCGCACGTGGCATCGGGACGGCTTCGCTTCACCACCGACATCGCCGAGCTGGCCGAGTTCGGCGACGTGCACTTCGTGTGCGTGAACACGCCGCAGCGCAAGGGCGAGTTCGCCGCCGACGTGTCCTACGTGGACGCGGCCGTGGACGCGCTCGCCCCGCTGCTGCGCCGCCCGTGCCTGGTCGTCGGCAAGTCCACCGTCCCGGTCGGCACCGCCGAACGGCTGACCACCCGGATCGCCGAGCTGGCACCGGTGGGCGCCGAGGCCGAGCTGGCCTGGAATCCCGAGTTCCTGCGCGAGGGCTTCGCCGTCCAGGACACCCTGCACCCGGACCGGCTGGTGATCGGCGTGCGCTCGCAGCGGGCCGAGGACGCCCTGCGCGAGGTCTACGCGACCCTGCTCGCCGAGGGTGTCCCGCTCGTGGTGACCGACTTCGCCACCTCCGAGCTGGTCAAGACCGCCGCCAACTCGTTCCTGGCCACCAAGATCTCGTTCATCAACGCGATGGCCGAGGTCTGCGAGGCGGCCGGCGCCGACGTCGAGCAGTTGTCCCAGGCGCTCGCCTTCGACCCGCGGATCAACGGCCGCTTCCTCAAGGCCGGCCTCGGCTTCGGCGGTGGCTGCCTGCCCAAGGACATCCGCGCGTTCATGGCCCGAGCGGGTGAACTGGGCGCCGATCAGGCGCTCACCTTCCTGCGCGAGGTGGACGCGATCAACATGCGCCGCCGGTTCCGGATGGTCGATCTGGCCCGCGAACAGTGCGACGGCAGCTTCCTGGGCCGCCGGGTCGCCGTCTTCGGGGCCGCCTTCAAGCCGAACTCGGACGACATCCGCGACTCGCCCGCGCTCAACGTCGCCGCCCAGGTGCAACTCCAGGGCGGCGAGGTGACCGTGTACGACCCCAAGGCGATGGACAACGCGCGAAAGATGTACCCGGGCCTGACCTACGCGGACACCGCCTTCGACGCGGCCCGCGGCGCGCACGTGGTGCTGCACCTGACCGAGTGGCCGGAGTTTCGCGAGATGGACCCGGCCGTACTGGGCGAGATCGTCGCGGAACGGCGCGTACTCGACGGGCGCAACGCCCTCGACCCGGTGCGCTGGCGCGGCGCAGGATGGACGTACCGGGCACTCGGTCGCCCCTGAGTAGCCGGCCCGCCCCGGGGGCACACTCACCCGGCCGACGGGCGTCGCGCCGTCCGTCGCTCGGGGGGCACCGCGAGCAGCGAGACAAGACTGCGAGGTCATCAGCATGCCGTACGGCGACGAGCCCACCATCCGACGGATCCTCGACACGAACACCTGGGCGGTGGTGGGCCTCAGCACCAACTCCCACCGCGCCGCGTATGGAGTAGCCGCGTTCCTCCGCCAGTGGGGAAAGCGCGTCGTGCCCGTGCACCCCAAGGCCGAGACCGTGCACGGCGAGCCGGGCTACGCCACGCTCGCCGAGATCCCGTTCCCGGTGGACGTGGTCGACGTGTTCGTCAACTCGGACCAGGCAGGCGAGATCGCCGACCAGGCGGTGAAGATCGGCGCGATGGCGGTCTGGTTCCAGTTGGACGTGATCGACGAGCGGGCCTACCAGCGGGTCCGGGACGCGGGCCTGGACATGGTGATGGACCGCTGTTCGGCGGTGGAGCTCCAGCGCATCACCATGACGGGCGCGGGCCGGGCCTGAGCCCGGCGGCCGGGGCCCGAGCACCCGATCGGGCCCCGCCCGGACACGCTAGGAACCGATTCGCTCGCGCAGCTTGCGCCCCTTCTCGGTCGCCTGCGCCTTCAGCTCGACCTGGAACGCGGTCATGCGTTCGAGCAGCACCGGATCGTGCGCCGCCAGCATCCGCACCGCGAGCAGCCCGGCGTTGCGCGCGCCGCCGATCGAGACGGTGGCCACCGGCACGCCGGCCGGCATCTGCACGATCGACAACAACGAGTCCATGCCGTCCAGGTACTTCAGCGGCACCGGTACGCCGATCACCGGCAGCGGGGTGACCGAGGCCAGCATCCCGGGCAGGTGCGCGGCGCCACCCGCGCCCGCGATGATCGCCTTGAGCCCACGTTCGGCCGCGTTCGTGCCGTACTCGATCATCTCCTGCGGCATCCGGTGCGCGGAGACCACGTCGGCCTCGTAGGCGATCCCGAATTCGTCCATGACCTGCGCGGCGAGTTCCATCACCGGCCAGTCCGAGTCGGATCCCATGACGATGCCGACGACGGGCTGCGTGCTCATTCGGTGATGTCCCCTCGGAGATAGTCGGCGGCGTGCCGGGCGCGCTCGCGCACGTCGTCCAGATCGTCGCCGCACACGGTCACGTGCCCGACCTTGCGACCGGGCTTCACGTCCTTGCCGTACATGTGCACCTTGACCCCGGGGTCGCGGGCCATCACGTGCAGGTACGGACGGTACATGTCGGGATAGTCGCCGCCGAGCACGTTGACCATCACAGTCCACGGCGCCCGCGCGCGCGGGTCGCCCAGCGGCAGGTCGAGCACCGCGCGCAGGTGGTTCTCGAACTGCGAGGTGACCGCGCCGTCGATGCTCCAGTGCCCGCTGTTGTGCGGGCGCATGGCCAGCTCGTTGACCAGGATCCGGCCGTCGGGCGTCTCGAACAGTTCGACCGCGAGGTGCCCGGTGACATCCAGCTCGCCCGCGATCGACAGCGCGATCCGCTGCGCGCGGACCGCGAGCTCCTCGGTCAGGTTCGGCGCGGGTGCGATCACCTCGCGACACACGCCGTCCACCTGGATCGACTCGACCACCGGATAGGCCACCGCCTGCCCGTGCGGCGAGCGCACCACGCAGGCCGCCAGTTCGCGGGTGAAGTCGACCTTCTCCTCGGCGAGCACCGGCACCCCGGCCGCGAACGGCACGGCGGCCTCCGCCTCGCCGCGCACGATCCACACGCCCTTGCCGTCGTAGCCGCCGCGGGTGGTCTTGAGCACCACCGGCCAACCGCCGACCTCGGCCGCGAACGCCGTCACGTCCGCCGGATCGGTCACGATCCGATTGCGCGGGCACGGGACGCCGATCTCGGCCAGCCTGGCCCGCATCACGCCCTTGTCCTGGGCGTGCACGAGGGCCCGCGGGCTCGGCCGCACGGCGACGCCGTCGGCTTCCAGGGCCTCCAGCAGCGCGGTGGGGACCTGTTCGTGGTCGAAGGTGACCACGTCACAGCCCTGCGCGAAGCGGCGCAGGTCGGCGAGATCGTCCTCGCTGCCGAGCACGACGTCGCCCACGACCTGGGCCGCGGATTCGGACGGGGATGCGGCGAACACGCGAAAGCGGGCGCCGAGCGGGATTGCGGCCTGGTGCGTCATGCGGGCGAGCTGGCCGCCGCCGACCATGCCGACGACTGGGAACGTCACGGGGGAAGGGTACCGACCCGAGACACGCGGTCGTGGCGGCGGGGATCGCGGGCAGGCTTCGGACGAGCCGGGCCCGCCGAAACGACGTGTGCCACACGGGACGGGAGATGTTCCGGTAAAGAGTCTGCAACAGGAGGGAGACCGTGCACCGATGCCGAGCAGCCACGACGGCTACCCTCGTCGGGTGAGTGGTCATGCCCGTAGCCCCCGTGGTGCCCAAGGAGCGTCCGTGCCTTCGCCTGTCGGCGCCCCCACCGACCCGTCCGTCGGACCGCCGCCCGGCCGGATGGCGCGCCTGCGTTCGGAGGTCACCCGGTTCCTGGTCGCGGGCGGACTCGCCTACGCGGTGGACGTGCTCGTCTTCAACCTCGGCCTCTCGCTCGGCATGGGCGGGGTCGCGGCGAAGATCGTCTCCTCGATCCCGGCGACCATCGTGGCCTACATCGGCAACCGGTACTGGACCTACCGGCATCGGGACCGCACCGGCGTCGGTCGCGAGTACACCCTCTTCTTCGTGTTCAGCGCCATCGCCGCGGGCATCCAGGCGTCGAGCGTATTCGTCTCGCACAACCTGATGGGCTACGAGAGCAAGCTCGCCGACAACATCTCGGCGAACATCGTCGGCATGGCTCTCGGCACGCTGTTCCGCTTCTGGGCATTCCGTACGTGGGTGTTCAAGCACAAACGACCCGGCACCCTCCCGGTCGTCGAAGGTGGCATGTCGTGAAGGCGCTCCGGAATTGGTACGACCGAGTCGGACACCTGCTGCACGAGACGCTGAAGTTCGGCGCCGTCGGCGGATTCGGCGTGGTCGTCAACGTGATCGTGTTCAACATCTGCCGTAACCACCTGGGCCTGGCCTCGGTGCGCTCGTCGGTGATCTCGACCGCGCTCGCGATCATGGTGAACTATCTCGGCAACCGCTACTGGGCCTTCCGACACCGGACGTCCGAGGACAGTCGACGCGAGTTCGTGCTGTTCATGGCGTTCAGCGGGGTCGGGATGGCGATCGAGGCGGGCACCGTGGCCATCTCGCACTACTGGCTCGGCCACCCCTCGCTGCTCGCGGACAACGTCGCCAAGTACGCCGTCGGGCTGCCCCTGGGCACGCTGTTCCGCTTCTGGTCCTACCGCACCTGGGTCTTCACCGGCACCCACGAGGTCGACCGCAAGCCGGTCCGGGTCGTCGCACCGCCGGTCGGCGAGGACGCCGAACCCGACGAGCCGATAGCCCCCGGCGCAGCCCACCTGGACACCGAGGCCGCCCGCCTGGTCGAGGACGAAAGCGAAACGTCCCGGGCCTGAGCGCTCGCCCCGCCCGCTCAGCCGGGCGGTTCCTCCGGATGTGCCGCCAGGAACACCGCGAACACCGGCGGGCGCTGCTGGAGCAGTTCCAGTCGGCCGCCGTCCGCCTCGGCCAGGTCGCGGGCGACCGCGAGGCCCAGGCCGGTCGAGTTGTGGCCGCTGACCGCCCGCTCGAACACCCGCGCACCCAGCTCGTCGGGCACGCCGGTGCCCTCGTCCTCGACCTCGACCACCACCGACGTGCCGGTCGTCCGGGTACGGATGTTCACCCCGCCGGCACCGTGCATGAGGGTGTTCTCGACCAGCGTGGCAAGCACCTGGGACAGCGCGCCCGGGGTGGCCACGGCGGTCAGCCCGCGCTCCCCCTCGACTCGGATACTGCGTCCGGCCTCGCGGAAGTTGGGTCGCCATTCGTCGATCTGCTGCTGGATCACGTCGTCCACCCGGACGGTGACCGCGGACATGTTGCGCGGATCGCGCCCGCCGCTGCCGCGCCGACTGCTGGTCAACAGCCGCTGCACCACGTCGGTGAGCCGCTCGACCTGGGACAGCGCGATCGCGGCCTCCTCCTTGACGATCTCCGGATCCTCGGTCGCGATGATCTCCTCCAGCCGCATGGACAGCGCGGTGAGCGGAGTGCGGAGCTGGTGGGAGGCGTCCGCGGCGAGCCGGCGCTCGGCGGTGAGCATCCGCGCGATCCGCTCGGCGCTCTGGTCCAGCACCTCGGCGACCCGATCCAGCTCGGGCACGCCGTACCGGCGATGTCGGGGGCGCGGGTCGCCCGAGCCGAGGCGTTCGGCGGTCTCGGCCAGGTCGGTCAGCGGGCGGGCGAGCCGGCGGGCCTGCCACACCGCGAGGGCGGCGGCCGCGGCGACGGCGAGCAGCGCGACGCCGAGGATCAGCAGGAGGGATTCGCGGATCTTGCCGGTGACCCGCTCGCGCGGTTCGCCGACGGTGACCGAGTCGCCCATCTCGCCGGGCATCTCCTTCTCGAAGACCCGGCCGCTCGGCTTGTCGCCGATCACCAGTGGGGGCTCCCCCTGCAGCCGCACGATCGCGTAGCGATGCGGTTCGATCTGCCGGTGCAGCAGTTCCGCGTTCGAGCGTTCGCCGGAGGCCAGGCGCAGCTCGACGACCTCCAGGATGCGCGCGGCCTCGGCCTTGAGGCTGTCGCCCGCGCTGTTCTCGATCGCGTGGGTCTCCACGAACGCCAGCGGCACGCCGAGTACGGCCACGACGACCAGGACCACGCCGAGCGTGGTGTTGATGAGCCTGCGACGCAAGGTTGGTCCCGTCAGCTTTCCGAGGTCGGCTCGGAGATCGGCTCCGAGATCGGCTCCCGCGAAGTCGGCCCGGCCCGAGGTCAGCTCTTCTCGAAGCGGAAGCCCACACCGCGCACCGTGGTGATGTAGCGGGGATTGCCCGCGTCGTCACCGAGCTTCTTGCGCAGCCACGAGATGTGCATGTCCAGTGTCTTGGTGGAACTCCACCACGTGGTGTCCCACACTTCGCGCATGAGCTGGTCGCGGGTGACCACCCGGCCTGCGTCGCGCACCAGCACCCGGAGCAGGTCGAACTCCTTGGCGGTGAGCTGAAGCTCCTCCTCGCCGATCCAGGCGCGGTGCGAGTCGACGTCGATCCGCACGCCGTGCACCCCCTGACCGACATCGGCGGCGCCGCGGCGAAGCAGCGCCCGCACGCGCGCGAGCAGTTCGGCGAGCCGGAAGGGCTTGGTGACGTAGTCGTCGGCGCCGGCGTCGAGGCCGACCACCGTGTCCACTTCGTCGGCGCGCGCGGTCAGGACCAGAACCGGAAAGCCGTGCCCCTCGGCACGCAGCCGCCGGCACACCTCCAGGCCGTCCATGCCGGGCAGGCCGAGGTCGAGAACGAGCAGGTCCACCCCGCTCTGCGCGGCGCACTCGAGAGCGCTTGGACCGTCCTCGCGCACCTCGACCTCGTAGCCCTCTCGGCGCAACGCACGCGCGAGCGGTTCGGAGATGGATGCGTCGTCCTCGGCGAGCAGTACGCGGGTCATGACCTTGATGTTACTGAGCCATCGGCGCGAGGTTGACGAGCTCCGCCCGACAGAGCTGCGGGGGCCGGGAATCGGCGGGATTTTTTCCCTGATCGAGGGACTGCGAACGACCGGGGCACCGGGACCGGCGCGCTCACCACTCGTCGTCCTCGTGTCGACGCCACGAGTACAACATCGTGGCCGCGGCCATCACCAGGATCAGCGCGCCGATCACGATCAGCGCGATCGTCCCGCCGGAGATGTCCCCGTCGTCCTCGCCCCTGCTCAGCGTCCCGATGTCGACCCCGCTCGGCTTGCCCGCTCCCTCGGCGACCCCGCCCGGGCTCGCGGCCGGGCTCTCCGCGCGCTGTGACGCGGTCTCTGCGGACGTCGCGCCCGATGCCGGGGGTTGTCCGGCGCCGGGGCTCGCCGCGGTGCCCTGCGGCCCCTCCGGGGCCTTCCCCGCCGCATCGACCTTGAGCGTCGCGGCGGGCGGCGCGGGAGCGGTCGGGAAACACGTGGTGATCTGGTCGCCGAAGATCGCGGTACTGGTGACCATCTTGCCCGGCGCGATCCTGATGTCGCCCCTGGCGTCGAGCGGCACGGTGATCTCGCCCTCGTAGGGCGGCACCACGATCTGTGCGGGCGTGCCCGGGATGTCGACGCGCATCCTGGGCCCCTGGAGCGTGAGTTCACCGCTCGCGCCGCCGGACAGGACGAGTTGGATCGACGGGGTCAACGGGGTGCCCGGGAACGGCAGTGGGCTGGTCGCGGGGCTGCCGCCGAGGGTGACCTTGATCTTCACCTTGTCGCCGGGGCGGACCGGATCGCTCGGTGCCTCCAGCGAGATCTGCTGCGGACCGTCCACGGCGGGCTGATCCAGCGGGATGACGCAGTGCACCTGCACGATCAACGGTTCCGCCGCGCCGGCGGGCGGGGCGAGCGCGAGCGCCGAACCGACCGTGCAACCCAGAGCGAGGGCGGCACTCGCCATGCGTGGAGCCCAGACAACCATCGGAGTCGCGTTCCTTCTCATGGGTGGCGGGATACAGCCGAAGGGTCCCCCGGCCGGGTGAGGACCGGCAAGGGGACCCTTCGATTTCGGATCAGCTCGGTTCGGCCATCGTGGCCGCTACGGCGCCGAGTTGCCGCCGGGTGTGCTCCGAAGGTCAGACCTGGTTGCGGATCCGCCGACGGTAGGGCACGAACAACATCAGCGCGATCGCACCGAGCACGGCGGTGCCGGCCGCCATCGCGAACGCGGTCATGCCGCCGCCGGAGGCGCCGGTGTGCGCGAGGTCGCCGGTGGCTCCGCCGGTGCTGGTGGTGCTGCTGCCACCGTCGCTGCCCACATTGCCCGTGGGGGTCTGGGTGACGCCGCCGGTCGTGCCGCCGTCGCCCTTCGCCTTGAGGGTGGCCGAGACGGCGGTCTTGTCGGCCTTGCACTTGAGGTTGACCTTGACCACCTGCTCGCCCGGGATCTCCAGGCCGAGGTTGAACGCGCCCGGGGTGAACCCGTAGTCGCCCGCCGCGCCGACGGTGAACTCGCCCGCGAGGGGACCGGCCGCCTTGATCTGGTCGCCCGGCTTGATGCTGACCTTCTTGGCCGCCAGCGTGACGTCGAACGGCTTCTTGTCACCGCCCGTGGTGTCGATGGTCAGGGTCGGGACAACGGTGGCCTCGACCCCTTCGGGCGGCGTGATCGAGGGCGCCGTGCCGAGGATGTCGTCCTTGAACTTCGCCTGGACCGCGACCTTTTCGTTCGGCTTGGCGACGCTGGGCACGATCACCTTGATGGTCGTCTTCAGCGGCAGCGGATCCCCGAACTTCTCGGTGCCGAGGAAGATGTCACAGGTGTAGTCGACCGAGACGTCCTTGCCGTTCGGGGCGCCGGCCGGCGGGTCGCCGCCGCCGTCCTCGCTGATCTTGAGCGTGCCCAGCTCCGGTGCCGTCCCGGTGGGCTTGCACACCGTGACCTGCGAACCGGCGATCTTTACGGTTGTCGTCCACTCCTTCGGCTTGAGCGTGATGTCGCTCTTGAGGTCGGCCGGAATGGCGATCTTGCCGTCGAACTGCGGGAGGGCGACGTCGCCGTCCTTCTCGGCGACCAGCTTCCCACCGCCTTCGAGCTTCACCTCCTTGGTGGTGCCGCCGCCTCCGCCGACCTCGAAGGTCATCGAGAAGGTGAAGTCGTTGTTGAGCTTGGCCGGTGCCTTCTGCCCGGTCGGGCCCATCTTGACGCCGACCGTCGCGACGTTGCCGGGCTTGATCGCGGTCGTGGGCATCACGAGTTCGATCTTCTGGTCGTTCGTGACGTCCTTGCCGCCGGCGAGGATCGGCAGCTTGCAGGTGTCCGGCACGACCACCTCGGCGGCGACCGCAGTTCCGGAGAGGCCGAGCATGCCGCCGGAGGCGATGGCCAGGGCTGCGGCCCCCGCCATCGCGGTACGCGTGATTTGGCGCTTCATCAGGTTGTGCGCTCCCTTCGTCGGGGCGGGACTCACCCCGTCGTGTTGGTCAGCTCAGCGTGAGCGTCAAGGTCGCCGAGTAGCTCTCGGCGGAGGTGTTCCGGTCGGGCAGCCGCAGGGTCAGCTCTGCGCCGACATCGAATTCACCCCCCGTGACGCTCGGTGACGACGATGTCGAGCACAGGGTCGCCGTACGGCTCGACTCGGCCCGGTTTCCGGGCCTGGCCGAGCTGGGATACGGGCCGCGTCCCGGGTGCGGCGTGCAGTACGGATCCCAGACGAGGTTGTGCGCCTCGATCCGGGTTCCGTCCTCCGCCCGGAAGTCGGACATCGCGCCGGTGAGGGTCCACCCGTTGCGCGACCCGCGAAAGTCCTGGACCAGCATCGGATTCAGCGCACCCTTGGCGGTGCCGCTGGTGCGATCCACGGTCAGCCGGCTCTGTCCGGTGTTCGGGGTACTGACGGCCAGGACACCCGGGTTGATGTTGCCGTCCACCCGGTCCGGGGGCCGAGGTTGGTCGATCCTGGTGTCCCAGTCGAGTTCTCCCGCGCCGGACACCGATCCGTCGCCGGCGCTCCCACCCGATCCGGGCGGGTTCGAAACGGTCGAACCGTCGCTCGGCGCGGCGGAGCCGGGATCACCGGTACCGGCGGTGGGCGCGGGCCGGTAGGTACCGCCGCCGCTCGGGCCGGCCTGGTCGGTGACGTTGGTGTGCGAGGGGCCGAACTCGCCGCCGCCCGGCCCGTAATAGAACGCGAGCACGGTGCCGATCACAGCGGTGCCGGCGATCAGCGCGCCGAGGCCCCGGCGGGGTCGGGTGGTCATCGATCGCCTCCCCCGGACTCGCCGGCACGCGGGTGGTCGTCCTCACCGGGCTCGGAACCCGCGTACAGCGGACCGCCGATCACCATCGTCTCGACCATCGAACGCACCGGGCGCTTGCTCAGGTCCACCGGTGCGGCCGAGGACTGCGGCGGGCGTCTGTTCGCGGTCCGGGAATCCGACTCGCCGTCATCCGCCTTGTCCTCGGCGGACTTTCGGTTCTTGTCGTCCCTGGTCAACCGGGACGGCGGCTCGGCCAGGCCGACTTCGCGCTCGCGCTCGCCGGCCCGGCGGGCCCGCTGTTCGCCGATGAGTTCGACGATGCGCAGGAACAACCGCCAGGCCGCCACCGGCACCACGATCACCAGGAGCGCGCCGAAGATGTAGACGCCCCACGGACGGCCGACCTCCAGGGCCTGTTCGTCCACGATCTGGTTGTCGTACGTCACGCGCCAACTGAAGGTGCCGTGTTGACGGGGGTTCAGTTCCACCGGGAGCGAGATGGTGGTGCGCTTGCCCGGCGGGATGGTGACGTGCGACTCGTAGTTCTCCCAGGTCGGGGCGTAGACACCTTCGTAGAAGCCGATCCGGAAGGTCGGGTTGACGATGGGCTGTTGGCCCATGTTCCCGACCTCGATCCGGAACCGGCGCTGCACCGGCGAGCCGAACCAGGTGAAGATCGAGTCCTCGCCGACCATGGCGCTGTCGATGAAGACCAGTCGGCCGGGTGTCTTGACGGTCACCGGCAGCGGAGCGTAGGGCGCGCCGTCGATCTCCAGCGGCACGCTCGCGTCCTTCGGCGGGCCGTTCATGATCACCGCGATCCGGACCACGCACGGGCACGGGGACGGCGGGATGGCTGCGGTCAGGGTGATCGTGACATTGCCGGCGGCGTCCACGGTCCCGCTCGCGGCACTGGCCGCCGCGCAGTTGACCGTGCCGCGCAGGCCGTTCTCACCGCAGATGCTCGCCTGGACCAGCGAGCCGGGAGTCCAGTCGCCACCGACGACCGAGACCTTGTCCCCGGCCGCGACCTTGCCCGGGTCGATCGACGCGCTCGGTCCGGCCGGCGCCGGGTCCGCCGCACGCGCGGGCGCCGTGCCGCCCAGGGCGACCAGCCCCAGGAGCAGCACGGCGATCAGCGCGAGGGCGGTACCGCGGGCACGGCCCACCCGAACCACGTGACGAACCCGGTCGACCACGATCAACGGCCGACCCCCGCGGAATCGGCGGAGTCCTCGGCGGCCGGCGCGTCGGCGCGCGGGCGGGCCGGGGGCTGCTTGCCCTTCGGGCGCTTGGCGGCCTTCTTGGCGGGAGCGGCGGCCGGGACCGCGGGCTCGGCGTCGGGCTCGGGCTCGGCGTCGGCGGCCGGGACCGCGGCGGCCGGCTGCTCGGCGGCCGGTGTGGCGGATGCGGCTTCGGGCTCGGCCGGTTCGGTTGCCGCCGTCTCCGGTGCGGCGCTCGCGTCGGCGGGTGTCTCCGCAACGGGCTTATCCGCCACGGGAGTCGCCTCGGCGTCGGCCTGCTTGTCGTCGCTCGCCGCCACCTCGGCCGGCTTCTCCTCGGTCTCGGCGGACTTGTCGGCCGTCTCGGCCCGCTCGCCCTTGTCCCCCGACTCCGCGTCCTTGGACGTGTCCTCGGCCGGCGTCTCGACCTCGGCCTTCTCGGCCGCCTCGGCATCCGCAGCCGCACCGGAAGTCTCCGCCGACACCGCCGCCTTCGCGGGTTCGGCCGGCGCCGGCTCCGCGACGGGCGCGGATTCACCGGCGGCCTGGGCGTGCTCGGCGCCGGCCGGCGCGGGCGCGGCCGGGACCGGCGGCAGCACCGTTGTGTCGTCGGTCGGACCCACCGGGCCGGCGGGCTTGGCCGGGTCGCCGCCCTTGCCCTTGCGTCCGTTGCGCCACACGCCCCAACCGATGCCGGCGACCAGCAGGAGGGCGGCCAGGGTGAGCAGGCTCGGCCACGGCACGGCCGTGTACGAAGCGCTCGCGTCGTCCTTGATGTTCTGGTCCGCGACGACACCGTTCACCTTGACGGTGACGTGGTCGAGTCGCGGGGCGTCCTTCCACTCGACGACCTTCTCCACGGCCGAGCCCGGCAGGATCTCGGTGCCCTCGTCGACCTTGCTCATCAGCTTGCGCCCGAACAGGCCCTCGGCCTTGAGCTCGAACTTGGGCCGCAGGATCACGTTGCCCCGGTTGATGATCCGGTAGGTGACCTTCGCCTTGCTCGAACCGAAGAACTCGTGGAAGCCCGCGTCCCGCTTGACCTCGACCTTTTGGATGTCCATCGCGGGCAGCGCGTCGCCCTGCACCCGCAGGTAGACCCGGGCGCCGATCTGCCGCTGGATGTTGACCTTGATCTGGCCCTGCTGCTGAGTGCCCTCGATCGCGGTGTTGAGCGCGACGATGGCGCCGGGGTGGTCACCGGGGGTCGCGTTCGGCGGGATGACGATGTTGAACGGGACCTGGCGCTTCTCCCCCGGTTGCAGGGTCAGCGTCTGGTTCTCCGGCGCCACCTGGATCCAGGTACCGACGTCCTTCTGTTTGTCGGTGACGGTGCGCAGTGCGAAACCGCCGTCGCGCGGCGTGTTGTACGCGTCCGCGCCGAACAGCTTCATGGTCAGCGGCGCCGGGCTCGTGTTGTGCACGGTCACCACGTCGGGAACGGTGGTGCCGGCGGCGCCTTCGAGGAAGAAGTAGCGACGGGCGTTCTGGCTGGTGCCGTCCGGCACGAACGGATCGACCGACCATTCGCCGTTGCCCGCGGCCGACGCGGGGGTCGGTGCGACCAGCGTCAAGGATGCGAACAGCGTGGCCAGCACCGCGAACAGGGTGGCCAGGGATCGGTTGCGTCCGCCTTGCCGGCGGCTCGGGGGGGCCGGGGTGCCCGTCATCGGTGTCTCCAGAACTGGTCTGTGTGCTGCGGATCGAAAGGGCCGGTTTCGGGAGCGGATCCGAAGGGCCCGCGCTGTGTGTCTGGGTGGAACGGATGCGGATCACCCGCCTGCGGTGTGGGCGGGACGGGCCGGCTGCCCGCCCCACCCTCCGCTCTGCGTCGATCCGCAGCGGCCCGCTCCGGCGGACCGTGCGCCGCGGCTGGTTTTCCGCGGCGCACGGGCCCCCGGTGTCGAGGCCGTTCGAGGTCTCCGCGCCGAAGGATTCCGGCGCGGAGAATTCGGTCAGGAGATGGAGAGTGTGAGCGTCGCGCTGTAGTTGCCGGGCGCCTGGTACGCCGGGACCGCCAGGGACAGACCCGCGTCGGCCTGGAACGTACCGCCGGTGACATCCGCGTTGGGCGCGGACGCCAGCGTGGCGCCGGTCTTGCCGATCGGACCCGCGCTACCGGCCACCGCCTGGCTCGGCGAACCCTCGCCGGGCGTGAGCTTCGGAGTCCAGGAGAACTTCTCCGCCGGGATGGTGCCGCCCGCGTTGTTGCTGAAGTCGGTCACCGCGCCGGTCAGCGTCCAACCGGTGGCGCCACCGCGGTAGTCCTTGACCGTCACCGTGTTCAGCGCGCCGGTCATGTTCTGCTCGGTGCCGTTCAGGGTCACGTCGGAAAGCTTGATCCCGCCGTTCTCCTGAGAGATCGTCAGGGCGCCGCCGGCGATCGTGCCGGTGAGGTCCTGCTTGAGCGTTCCGGCCGGGGGGTTCCCGTCGACCGTGAACGGCGCACCGGCGGACAGCGTGCCCGCGGTGTCCTCGGACGCCGCGATCAGCGTGGTGTCCGCCTTGTTGACCTTGACCTTGGCGGTGAACTTGCCGTCCGCACCCGCCTTCGCCACCACCAGACCGGGAACGTCCGGCTGCTGCGCGGCATTGGTCGGGACCACGTAGACGGAGGCGTCCGGCGTGTAGCCCTCGCCGTTCACCGTGACCTCGGTGCCGACCGGCCCGTGGGTCGGGTTCAGAGTGAGCTTGCGCGGGTTGCTCGGCACGTCGGCCTTGACCGTCACGTTCGACGTCTTGGACTTGCCGCCGACGGTGACCTTGAGCTGGTACGAGCCGTCCGCGACGGCCGCGCCGATCGTCGCGGTACCGGCGAGCGCACCATCCGTGACGGTGAGGGCCCCGGTGACCTTGGTGGCGTCACAGGCGTTGCCACTGGCGTCGCACAGTTCGACCGTGGGCGTACCCGCCGGCCAGTTCGTCCCGGCGACGGTGAGGGCACCGCCGGGCTTGACCTGTCCGGGAGTGCTGGTCAGGGTCGGTTCCTGCGGGGCGTCGGCGACCGTGTAGGACGCGATGACGCCGTTGCTGCCGGTGACTTCACACGTGGCCGTGGTGGTGGGCGGCGGCAGATCGGGCACGTTGACGTCCAGTGCGAACGTCTTGAGCGTGAGATCGATCTTCGTCCCGGGCGCGGCCTGGGGGATCGCCAGGTCGGCCGTGAACTCCGGCGGGTTGATGCCGGTGTTGGGACCGATGTTCGCGGTGAACTCCGGTGCGACCACCGTGACTTCGCCGCCGGTGCTCAAGGTGAAGGTGTACTTGCCGATGAATCCGATGTTCTCGAAGTCATAGTCGGGACGCAGCGGGTTCTCGCCGGCGTCGATCTTGATCTTCACCGTGCCCGGCGCGCTGCCGGTGTCCGGCGTCAGGGTCGCGTCGAACGTCTGCTTGCCGGTCTTGTTCCAGTTCAGGATCGGCTCGGTGCACACCAGGTCGGGGTTGACCGACCCGGCATATGCGGCCGGCGCTCCCGCGACCAGACCGGCGGTACCCGCGATCATCGCGACGCCGAGCGACGCGACAACCTTTTTTCTGGGTTTGAACATTGTGGTGCTGCTCCCTTCAGGGGGTTACCGCCGGCCGCCGAGGGGCGGGGCGGTCGAACACCACACCGGAGCGAGAGCCGAGGAGCGTCGCACTTCCGTGGGCCCGGCGCTCCGGTGCCGTACCTGAGCGACCGCCTCGCTGAAGATCCGTCGCACACGACCGAGGCGGCCGTCTCGCCGTCCGTCGATTCCCTTGCCGGGCACGGACCCCGTGCTGCGAATTGAAACCTGTTTCAGATTCTGGCGGCCATTCACGCGCGATCCCGTCACATAGTCAATAGCCGCCGGGAGCGGCGCGGTCGGCCTTCCGGGCAGGGAAGGCCGACCGTCCCGAGACATCGATCAGGCGCTGCGCGAGGCCCGCACGCGACGGGTCGCCAGCAGCACGCCGCCGATCCCGAGCAGACCGATGGTGCCGCCGAGCAGGCCCATCGAGAGCGCGTCGTCGAGCGGACCCGTCTTGGGCAGCGTGCCGCCCGCACCGGCGGTGGTGCCGGCGGTCGTACCCGAGGTGGTACCGGTCGTGGTGCCCGCGGTCGTGCCGGTGGTCGTACCCGAGGTGGTGCCACTGGTCGTACCCGAGGTGGTACCGCTCGTCGTGCCTGAAGTCGTACCGCTGGTCGTGCCCGAAGTCGTGGAGGCACCCGGGGTGTTGACCGTGTAGGCGACCGCCGTCGAGGTCATGTTGCACGGCACCGGGAACCTCAGCTCCGGGTCGATGACCTGGAGGTCCAGCGAGAACTTCTTGGGGCTCAGTTCGAGCTTGCCCTTGGCATTGCTCGGCACCTGAATGTTGACGGCGAATTTGGGGACGTCGATCCCCACCTTCTCCTTCACGGTGAGGGTGGCCGCCGCGCCGACCGCGGTCAGCGTCGCGGTGCCGCCGTCGGACTTCGCATCGAAGACCACCGTCGGGATGATCTTGACCTCGGCGGGGACCGGCGACGACGCGGGGCTGACCCCGGGGTCGATGCTGAGCTGGATCGACTTGCCCGGAGTCGCGTCGGCGGGACCGGTGATGGTGAACGGCTGCGGGCCGGAGACCGACGGCCCGCCCATCGCATCCTGGACGACCTTGTCGGCGAATTCACACTTCACCTGGGTGGTGACCGGCGCCGCGCCGGCCTGCGGTGCGAACGCCAGCATGCTGCCTGCCATGACGGCGAACGCCGCCACGCCGCCCGCGGCTCGCTTATTGGGCCTGACCATACGGTGGTTCTCCCTTCGGGGGGATCTCTTGCTCGTCGAGAAGTCCTGATCGAAACGGCCGGAGCGACGCGCGCTCAGCAGGGCCGTTCCGGCGTGTCGGCCTGCACCGACCCGGCACGCGCCCCGACGCATCGGGTACACGCGGTCGCCACACCCGACTTCCCCCTTTCGAGGCGCGGGCCGGGCGGGAAACCGGACCACGCAAGCACCGGTGGGACACGCCTCGCGTTCCCTGGAGGGGGCTTCCCTTGGCGCGTCCGGGAGACATCGAGACTGTTCCAGTACTTGATGTCACGTCAGATCTTCGGGTGACGGTACGACAAGTGGCATGAGCGGACAACAGCGAAAAGCAGAAAATCTGCATCCGTCGGACACGGTTCCATATCGCGCGGACCTGCGAAATCACTGTGTCGACAAGGCGGTCGACAGGTCCCCACAAACTCGACACGTGTCGCGTACAACCGATGCGCGAAAGCCCCCCAAACAGCAAAACTCCGGGCGAGAACGCCCGGAGCCTGGCTGTGCGCCCTGTTCGACGCGAAATCGAGGACCCGCGCTAGGAAACGACCACCGCGGCCGTCACCGCGAGCGGCACCTGCGACTGGAGCACCTGCCCGTTGTAGACGCCGAGGATGCCCACGGACGCGCGGTACTCCCCGGGCGCGAGCGGCTCGGCGTCCGACCTCAGGACGGCCGTGCCCGCCTGAGCCGCGGTGAGGCAGTCGACGTACTCCCCACCGACGGACACCCAGTCACCGTTGCTCGCGTGCTTGGACAGGCTGTAGAGCACACCGCACTGCGTCCATCCGGACGGCGTCGGGCTGTTGAAGTCGATGTACGTCGACGCCTGGAGCGTGTCGCCGACCTTGGCCAGGCACGCCGTACCGACCGTGGCACCGTCGGGCGCGAACGTCCTGGGCCCGTCGCAGGTCTGCCAGTTGTCGCCGACGCCGGCCGTCCCTGCGGACGCGGGGGCGGCGAAGCCGATGGTGGCGGCGAGCATTCCGGCCGCCACGAGTGCCTTTGCCTGAAGCGAAGCACGCATGCTGTTTCCTCTATCCCGGGGTGAACGTCCCGGCGCGCGAAAGGGCGCGCCGGGTGGAGCGGCACGTACGGATCAGCTGGAGCGCGGCAACCCTGACACGGCGTCAGATCGAAAGCCGGCGCACGGCGCGAGTGACACGTGTGCAACCGAAAGTTGGCGCGGTATCACCGTGTGTCGCGACACTCTGTCCCGCTTCCCACCGAAAACTTCCCGGGCGGCTGCGGTGAACCGGACGGTTTTCGGCCTCAATCGAGCGGAACGCTCCATTCCGCCCCACCGGCCTTGCCGTGCCGCGTTTCCTGTGGAACGCGGGCGACCGGCCGGACCGGCCCGACCGTGACACTGAGCCATGGCGACGACGACGCTGCGTACCGGCGCTTCTCGAACCCGTCACAGCCGGCCGCGATCCCTTGACACCACGTCAGAGGAGCGGAATCAATGGGCATTTGGCCCATTTATGGAACACGTTTCAGGCCGGCCGCCCCGATCCCGAACGGACGGGGCGGGATCGAGGCCGAAGAACGACGCCGAAGAACGAAGTCGAGAAACAGGGAAGGGAGCGTCCCGCGCATGGTTCCACCCCGCAGGAGGCTGTTCGCGATGTTGGGGGCAGGCGTGCTCGCCGCCGGCGCGGCAGGTCTCACGGCGGTCGCACCCGGGGCCCAGGCGGCGCCCGTGGAGCACGAGGTGAGTTGCCGACCGCCGGCCCTGGGCGGTCCGGACTTCACCTGGAAGCCGAAGGTCGAGTTGTCCGTCTCGGCGCCGAAGCAGGGTACGTACAAGGTCGGCGAGGAGGTGACCGTCACCTGGCACTGGGCCTCCCCGCCGCGCAATCCGTGGACGTGGGTCGACGTGATTCCGAACACCGAGGCGCCGAGCGCCACGGTCAAGCTCTCCAACGGCCAGGTCGGCGACATCACGCTCACCGGCCCCGCGAAACACCCCGGCGTCGGCGGCGCCCAGCCGCTCCCGGTCGCGGACATGACCGGCCGATTCACCATCGCGGCCGAGGGTCGGATCGACCTGGCGCCGGGCGCGTACGTGCTCAAGCAGACCGCCATCCAGGATTCGCCCTGCACCCCGGTGCATCCGGACCGGCTGCCGGTGTCGGCGAGCATCCAGATCGGCACCACCCAGACCCCGGGCCAGAGCACGGGCGGCGGCACCGCCGCCGGGGGCTCGTCCGGCGGCGGCACACCGTCCGCCCCACCCTCCGGCGGCGCCACGACCGACCCGACCGCCGGCACCGCGGGCGCCGGCGACCCGACGCTCGGCGGAGTCGGCGCCACCCCCGGCCCCTCCGCCGGGGCGACCACCCCGCCGCCGAGCGCCCCGCCCCTCCCGCCGCCGCTCACCGGCCAGGTGCCGCAGACCCCCGCCGACACCGTGGCCGGACCGCTGTTCATGCGCCAGAACTCGGCCGGTGTGACCATGCCGCAGTTCCAACCCAGCGGTGACGCACAACAGTTGGAGGGCCGGCTGAACCCGGTGTCCATCCTGGATCGACGCGGCAGCACGCTCGGCTGGACGCTGACCGCACAGGCCAGTGACTTCGTCGGCCAGGGCGGCGAGATCGTCCCGGCCCGGCAACTCACCTGGATCCCCGCCTGCACCACCGTCGAGGGCCCGCCCGCCGCGGTGGGTACCGGTGTGCCCGGCACGGTCGGCGGCAGCGCCGAGGTGCTGTGTCGGCAGAGCCCGAGCACGGGCGCGGTCACCGGCGGGGCGTTCGAGGCGAACGCCCTGTTGAACCTCTCGCTCCCCGGCGGTTCGCGCTCCGACGCCTACACCGGGAATCTGACGCTCAGTCTGAGCTGAGTCACCGTCGGAGACCGGGACGCCCTCCTCGCATCGTTCGAGGAGGGCGTCCTTTCGTTTCCGCGCGCGAATCCCTTGACTTTGTGATCTTCGTGAAGCGGAATGATCAAGCACGATTTCTGCAACACGTTCCACCGACCCGGCGGGCCGCATCCGTTGCGACGTCCGCCGGTCGCGCACGAGGTATCGAAGCCCGCGCGCCGCGTCCGGTCCCGACGGCGGCGCGCCCCGGCCACTCGATGCGGTGTTTCGGCTGCCCCGCCCTTCCCCGGCGCCGGCAGAGCGGTAACCGAGAAAAAGGAACGCACCATATGTTCAAGGCAAACAGGCAACTCGCCGCGTCGCTCGGCGTCGTGACGATCGCCGGCACCGTCGGCATGGTGGCGCTCGCGCCCTCCGCGAACGCGGCGGACGTCGACTACACCTCGCACTGCGTGAACCAGATCGTCAAGGACCTGGTGATCCCGGACGGCAACCTGAAGATCGACCTGTCGGTCGCGCCGGCCAAGCCGCGCTACGACGTCGGCGAAGAGGTCACCGTCACCTGGACCTGGAAGTCGTACCCGAAGGCGCCGCCGGAGATCCCGGTCGTCGGCAAGGTGGACAAGGACTCGACCCTGCCCAAGGGCAGCGTCACCCTGGGCGGCGCGGCCACCGGCGAGGTCGCCGTCGAGGGTCAGCGGATCAACCCGGAGACCGGCCCGGGCCAGGAGTTGGTGCTCACCAACATGACCGGCAAGGTCAAGCTGACCCAGGCCGGCGACGTGACGCTGACCCCCGGTCTGTACTCGACCTTCACCAAGGCGTTCGGCTTCGACGCCGAGACCAAGTGCAACCCGGTCACCGCGGTCGCCCCCTCGGCCACCCTCAAGGTCGGCGCGGCCGACAAGCCGGTCCTGAACGCACCCTCCGCGGCGGTCGAGCCCGGCAGCGAAGTGGCCCTGACCGGCTCCAAGTTCGCGCCCGGAGCGGTGACCGCGACGCTGGACGGCAACGCCGCCGGGATCGCCGCCTCCACCCTCTCCGCGGACACGGCCGGCAACCTGAGCGGCACCGTCAAGCTGGCCGACAACGTCGCCAACGGCGCGCACACCCTCACGGTGACCGACGCCGACGGCAACAGCGGCCAGGCCCAGTTGCTGGTCCGCAAGAAG
>NZ_JBEXUX010000068.1:0-52825 GCF_040629175.1 Embleya sp. NPDC005971
CCGAGGGCTCCTCGCCGAGGTACGACCCGGCCACCAACTCGCCGGGGCGCCCGAGCACGTCCGCGTGGGTGAGCGCCAGCCCGTGCACTCCCCCGAACTACGCCGCGGTCACCGGCCGGTAGGTGCACACGTGCACGCCCGTGCTGCTGACCACCGTCGAGACCAGTTCGAGCGGGCGCAGCGCGCCGTCGGTCGGGAAGAGCGTCTTTCCGCCACCGACGAGCACCGGCATGATCATCAGACGCAGCTCGTCGACCAGCCCCTCGGCCACGAGGGTGCGGGCCAGCGAGAGGCTGCCCATCACGACCAGGTCGCGGCCGTCGGTCTCGCGCAGCTTCCTGATCCCGTCCAGGGCCCCGTCCCCGGGGATGCGGGTGGTGTTGTTCCACGTGAGGTCGTCGTCGGCCAGGGTGTCGGAGACGACGTACTTGGCGACCGAGTTCATGTGGTCGGCGAAGGGGTCACCGGCCCGCCCGGGCCACGCCGCGGCCATGACCTGCCACGTCCGGCGCCCGAACAGCAGGGCATCGGTGTCGGCGGCCCACTCCGCGAGCGCGCCACCCATCACCTGCGGGTCGAAGAACGGGTGCGTCCAACCACCGTGGGCGAACCCGCCGTCGGTGTCCTCGTCCGGCCCGCCCGGAGCCTGCATGACGCCGTCCAGACTGACGAACTCACCAATGACAATGCGCATCGAACCGTCTCACTTCCTGGTTGGGTTGATTACCGTTCACCAAAACCGCCGGATCGCGCGGGACTCGTCGGTCCCGACGATCCCTTTTCGAAGGGCACCGCAGCGGGTGCCTCTCGACCGCCTCGTCGTGCGGCGACCTGTGCGTCACCACGACGTCGGTCGCACGGGGCGGGCGCCCCCGGTCGACGAACTCCGGGGGCTGTCGCGCCCACTCGGCGAGCGCGTGCGCAGGCCGGGGGGCGGTGTTCCTCAGGCGGTACGCCGGTAGTGCGCGGCCACGTAGGCGAGCAGCGCGAACATGACGGTCGTACCGATGGCTATGGTCAACGCGCCGGCCGCGCCGCCGCTCATCGCCCAGGCGTCGCCCGCCAACTTGACCGTGGCCGCGACGCGGCAGACGACCGCGAGCCGCCGGTTCCCGAGCCGGGAGAAGTGTCGGCCGAGCAGGTAGCCGATGGCGATCAGCGAGAAGAACGTGATCGACCCGGCGGCCATGTGTCCGTACGCGTGCCAACTCATCGACTCCGGGACGCCGTCCGGCGTGCCCACGGGGAAGCCGTCCGCCGGGTCCATCGTCAGCAGCCCGGCGGCGACCATGCCCACGCCCACCACCCGGACCAGCCGCGGCACCGCGACGCCGCCGGCCGTCCCCTGCATGACCCGCCGCAGCCCGGCCGCGCCGGCGGTGGCCAGGATGCCGGCGATCACGAAGTTGGTGATCTGGAGCCGGCCGAGCGATCCGGTGGCCAACTGGCTGAGCGCGTGCCGGGTCGGCTCGAAACCCTCGCGGGTGAGTGCCTGGGCGACCGACACGGCCACCCACAGTGGACCGGCGACGGCCGCGCAGGCGAGCAGCGCACGGGTGCCGACCGAGCCGCGTTCGGCGGCGGTCCGGGTCCGGTCGGCGGTGACCGGGGGGCGCGGGGGTCGGGTGGTGGTGGTCACGGCGGGCTCCTTCGAGGGGCGGGCGGGCCCCGGATTCCGGTGGGGCTCGCACCGTCGTCGATCCGCTGATGTGACAGGGAATAAGGTAATTACCCGTCACACGGCGGATACGACGCACGGGTGTGCCTCGGCGATCCGGCCGGGCCGGACGAGACGGAGAAACGCCATGCGCTACCTGATGATGTCCAAGGCCTCGGAGAACGCGAAAACCCCCGACGAGAGGCTGTTCGCCGAGATGGGCGCCTTCATCGAGGAGCTCAGCGCCGCGGGTGTACTGCTGGCCTCCGGCGGTCTGGAGCCGAGCGGCGTCCGGCTGGTCTCCGAGGGCGGCGAGGTCACCGTCACGGACGGTCCGTTCGCCGAGTCCAAGGAGGCGGTGGTCGGCTTCGCCCTCGTCGAGGTCCGCTCCCACGAGGAGGCGATCGAACTGGCCCGCCGGTTCCGCCGGATCGTCGGTGACGGCGAGAGCGTGATCCAACAGGTCTTCGGTCCGTGACGGACGTCCACCGCACGATCGACGCGATCTGGAGGATGGAGTCGGCCCGTCTCGTCGCCGCGCCGACCCGCATGGTCCGCGATGTCGGCGCGGCCGAGGAACTGGCCCAGGACGCGCTCGTCGCGGCGCTGGAACAGTGGCCGGAGTCGGGCATCCCGGACAACCCGGGGGCCTGGCTCACCACCGTCGCCAAACGCCGCGCGGTCGACCACATCCGCCGCGAACGGCGCCTGGCGGAACACGGCGAGACGCTCGCGTACGAACTGGCCGAGCAACGGCGACTCGACGACGTCGGCGGCCCCGAACACGACCCCGGGGCCGCCGAACCCCAATCCGAGTCCGAGCAGGACGACGTGCTGCGGCTGATGTTCGTCTCCTGCCACCCGGTGCTGCCGACCGAGGCGCGCGTCGCCCTCACCCTGCGGCTGCTCGGCGGGCTCACCGCGGCCGAGATCGCCCGCGCGTTCCTCACCGTCGAGCCACTGATCGCCCGCCGCATCGCGACGGCGAAACGCACCCTCGCCGAGGAGCGGGTGCCGTTCGAGCTCCCGGATGGCGCCGAGTTGGCCGAACGCCTCGCCTCCGTCCTGGAGGTCGTCTACTTGATCTTCAACGAGGGCTACTCGGCGACCTCGGGCGAGGACCTGATCCGGCCCGGCCTGTGCCTGGAGGCACTGAGGTTGGGCCGCCTGCTCGCCGAGTCGGTGCCCGACGAGCCGGAGGCCCACGGCCTGGTGGCGCTCATGGAGATCCAGGCGTCGCGTACGCCGGCGCGCACCGGTCCCGCCGGCGAACCCGTGCCGTTGCACGCGCAGAACCGGGGACGCTGGGACGGGTTGCTCATCCGCCGCGGCTTCGCGGCGATGTTGCGCGCCCGCGCGGCCGGCACGCCCGGCCGGCCCGGTCCCTACCTGTTGCAGGCCGCGATCGCCGTCTGCCACGCCCAGGCGCGCACCGCCGAGGAGACCGACTGGGTCCGGATCGCCGGGCTGTACACCGCCTTGGCCGGCCTCCTGCCCACCGCCGTGGTGCGACTCAACCGGGCGGTCGCGGTGGGGATGGCGGACGGCCCGGCGGCCGGCCTCGCCCTCGTCGACGAGCTCGTCGCGGACCCCGCGCTACGCGACTACCACCTGCTCCCGGGGGTACGAGGCGACCTGCTGCTGCGGCTGGGGCGCGGCGAGGAGGCCCGCCGGGAGTTCGAGCGCGCGGCGTTGCTGACGCGCAACAGCGCCGAACAGACCTACCTGACGCGTCGGGCCGAGGCGATCCCGCTCGGCGACGCGTCCGCGTGGACGTTCGGCGAGGCCATCGACGCCTTCCTGGCCGGGGATCGGCTCGCGCCGGCGACGGCCCGCTCCTACGGACAGACGATGTGGCGGCTGCGGCTCTCTCTGGGTGTGGGGATGCCGCTCGCGTCGCTGACGGCCGATCAGATCGCCGGTGCCTTCCGCGTGTCGTGGGGTGGCGTGGCGGCGGCCACGTGGAATCGACACCGCTCCGCCGTACGGGCGTTCGCGGCGTGGACGCACACCCCGGGCCTGGACGCGGGCATCCCCCAACGAACGCCCCAACGCCGCCCCGCGCCGGCGCCCGCCCCGATCCCGCCCGGAACGGCGTGGCCGGGAGACGTGGAAGCCCCGTTGCGGGAGCGCACGTTGTGGACGCTGCTGCACGAGTCGGGCACGACCGTCGCGGCCGTGCTGGCCCTCAACGTCCAGGACCTCGACCTGCCGGAGCGCCGAGCCCGCCGCACCGACCGGCGGTCGGATCGGCGTGACGCATGGATCACCTGGCGATCGCGCACCGCGGCGCTCCTGCCCGAGCTTCTGGACGGCCGGACCCGAGGCCCGGTGTTCCTCGCCGACCGACGCCCGGGCCCGACCCGGGCGGGCATCCTGGGCCCGGAGGACGTCTGCCCGCTGACCGGCCGCGGGCGACTGTCGTACGAACGCGCCGAGTTCCTGTGCAAGTCCACGACCGGACACCCGCTGCGCCGACTACGAGACTGGAGCGAGGAAGAGAGCCGATCCTGAAACCGAGCCGAGGCCGTCGGCCCACAACCCCACCGGACCGACCATCACGATCGGCACGGCGAAAGCTCTCGCCGCCGAATTCCCCCGCCGATCCGGCATCCCCATCACCGCAGGGATGACGCGGGCCCGGATCACCGAGGCGGTCCGCCACACGTTCGACCGGGAAGGCGTCCGCCTGATCACGCCCGGCATCGGGGCCGCCGTACCCGCCGACTGTGGGGCTGTTCCGCGGTGGCGGCATGCCCGGTCACCGGGCCGAGGCCGGTATCGAGCCGCGTGGTGATCGACTCGACCGGGTCGCCGGCGACCTGGCCGGCCAAGGCGGGTGCCGCCGTCGAATCGCAAGCCCGGCGCATGCGTGAGGTCGAAGACCGGGTGCTCGGCCGGCGGAGCGGTCCTCACTGCCGACGGGTCCGGCCGGAGGCCGGTTGTCGTCGCGGTCGGGTGTGGTGTCTTCAGGGGTTGGCGGGGTCCTCGGCCGGCGGGTGGGTGGTGGGGCGGCCGTGCCAGTCCAGGCATACCACCAAGGCGTCGTCGTCGGGGTCGGGGCGGCCTCGGTGGCCGGTGAGTTCGCGCAGGAGGGCGCGGGGCATCTCGGCGGCGGGCAGCAGTCGGGTCGCGTTGATCGCCCGGGCCAGCGCGCGTTCGCCGTATGCCTCGCCGGCGGGAGAGGCGACGGCGTGGACACCGTCGCTGACGAACACGAGGCGGTCGCCGGGCCGGAGCTGGAACTCCTGTGACGTGTAGTCGGTCTCCTCGAACATGCCCAGGGGTAGTTGCGCGTCGAAGTCGACCGCCGACACGGTGCCCTCGCGCAGGAGCAGCAGGCGGGGGGAGCCGGCGTCGACCACCCGGACTCGTCCGGTGCTCAGTTCGAAGTCCAGCAGCAGGACGGACAGGTAGGCGTCGCCGCGGTGCTGGGCGAACACGGCCTGGTCGGCGAGGGCCGCCTGGTCGGCGATGGAGATGCCGGCGCGGCGGGCGTTGCGCAGGGCGTTGATCGTGAGGTTGGTGAGCAGGGCGGCGTCGATTCCCTCGCCCATGCCGTTGGTCACCGTCAGGACGAGGTGGTCGGCGGTGGCGGACCAGTCGAAGTTGTCGCCGTGGACGGCGTAGGCGGGTTCGAGTTGGGCGCCGATGGCGTACTCGTCGCGGCTGCACGCTCGTCCGGGCAGGAGTTGCCACTGCATTTCGGCCGCCAGGGTCAGGCGGTCCTTGCGCCGGGCCCGGAGGTAGATGTCGGTGTCGCGTTCGGCGACGATCACCGCGTGGGCGAGCATTTCGGCGATGTCGAGCAGTTCGGCCCGGATCGCCGACGAATGGGCGTCGGTGGGCAGGACCACGCTGAGTACACCGAGGCGATCGCCGCGTACGGTCACCGGGAGGTGTACGACCGTGGCGTCTTCTCGCTCCTCGCGGCCGGGCTCCTGTGCGCCGAAGACTCGGCCCGGGAGACTGTTGTCGATGGACAGGGATTCCGGGGTGTGGGCGAGCCCGGAGACCGGCAGCAGGACGGTCAGGCTGTAGTCGGCCAGCAGAAGTTCGACGGATCTCGCCCCGTAGTGCCGCTTCAGCACGGTGCGGATGGCGTCCAACAGTCCATGCGGTGGGGCGGCGCGCAGCGCGCGCTCGGCTTCCTCGTATGCATTCACAGTCAGTCTGCAGCCGTTCTCTGCGGAGGCGCGGCGGTGGCGCCTCCGTGCGGGTCCGGGGGCGGTCCGGACCGCTGTCGGATCAACCGCTTTTCCAGCGTCTATTGTGGTACGGCGCGGCCGTCGGGCCGGCGGCTGTTTCGGGCGTCAGAGTAAGGCGGTGAGCGGGGTTTCCTCCCCTCGACACGACCAAGCGGACGAGACGGCGCGAACGGCGACTGCCGCGGCCGAATTGCTCGAGATGCTGCTTGGGCGCGCGTCCACGGCTCCCGTCTCCACGTCACAACTGCGCGCGCTGTTCCTGCTGGAGCAGCACGACGGCATCAACCTGCGCACGTTGGCCGACGGTCTGCGGTCGACGCCCTCCTCGACCAGTCGCCTGTGCGACCGCTTGCAGGCGGTGGGTTTCGTGGAGCGCTCGCCCAGTGCCAGCAGTCGTCGGGAGCTCGAATTGCGGCTGAGCGGGCGGGGCCGTGCCTTCCTGGCGGATCTGCGCGCGCGCCGACAGCGCGAGCTGGCCGTGGTGACCGCACGCATGTCGCCGGAAACCAGGACGATGCTGCTCAAGGGCCTCGAAGCCCTGCACGGGGCCGCCGCCACTCTCGCGGACGAGGTGGCCGACGCAGCGCGCGCCCCCCAGGCCCGTACCGCCTGACCCGAGCGGACGTCACCCCCGACGGGGCGTGCGGCGCGCCCGTCCGCACGTGTGCCGGGGGCGCCGGGCATGCCGACGAAGGCGTCGCGAGCCGACACCGGTCGGTGCCCCATGACGACCCCCTTCGTCGGACCGGCAGCCTCACCCCGTCGCGGGCGCGCGGGATCGAGCGACGGGATCGTCGCTGTCTGACGTCGGTGGCCGTGTCTTGCTCCGCCGTCCGATGTGCAGCGTATCGAATTATTGACTGGTGACAAATATTGCGTCCAGGCATGCGTTTGGGTCCGACACCGGTAATCCCGAGGGGAGTTCCTCGGAACGGCCTCGGGTGGTCCCGACGACATCCGTGCGCGGCGATCGGCCACGGGTGTCGCGTCGGGCGCCGGCGTTCGGGAGTGGGGGCGGATGCGGCGTCGCCGCTCGCGTCGACCGCGGAGGGGAAACCGTCGGCATGGGTGCGCGCGGTGAGGCACCTGTCGCCGCCGTTGCCGGCCGTTGTCGCGTGGATCGCCCCCGCGGCGCGGCAACGGCGGTGCTACAGGCCGCTGTTCACCGTTGGCACAGCTCGTGCAGGGCCCGCCATTCGAGGTAGAGCACGAACCGGAGGTGGTTGTACGCCTGGTGGACCGCACTCGCGCAGGGCGCGTCGAGTTTGTAGCCCTTCACGGCATCCTTGAAGGGGTGGCCGTCCATGCCGTCCGGTGTCACGAAACCGAGTTCGAGCAGCCGACCCAGCCCTTTCGGGTCGGCGGCGAACATCCGAGCGATCAGCAGTTCGTTGAGGGTCGTGCTGCTGACCGAGTGAGACGGCGGCTTCTCGACGATGGGCATCGCGTTTTCGAGGAACTCGTTGACCGCCGCGCGGCCCTCCAGCAAGGCCGCGTTCCAGTCGAAGTCCAAACGTTCGGGCTTGGCGCCCGACGTGGCGACCACGCTCGTCCCGGTCGCGTTCAGCAACCGTCCGAGATCGGACCGGGCCTCGACCGTGGCCCGCAAGGCGATGAGCAACTGCACCGCCCGCAGCAGTTGCGCGCCGGGGGTGGGCCAGGTGATGCCGAGTTGAGCGTGATCCTTGCCCGGATGCCAGCTCCACCCGTCGGGGATCTTCAGCACCAGCGGCAGCACCGCCTCCAGCAGCGACGCCTTCGGCTTGAGGCTCCGGCTGCGGACTTCCTTGCGCAGTTCCGTGCAGTCCGCGTGCGTGAACGGCGTTGTGGAGCTGTTGGTCCACTCGTCGACGCTGACCGTCGCCGGGTCGATCGCGTTCGTCCCCGGCGGGACGGTGAACCTGAAGTGGTGCCTCGAGTCGTGCAGCCACTTGTGGTCCGCGAACTTGGTCTCGGCACCGGGCGTGACCGTCCAAGTCAGGGTCACTGGCGCAGGCGCGGGCGCAGCCATCGGTAATCCCCCATCCCCCAGGGCCCGGCCACCGCCGGGCCACTGTCCGCCATGGTGCCGGACCGCCGGGCGGCTGCATGTCGAAAATGCGGAACTGTCGGATAATGTGCCAAATTGATGGAACTTTTCCATCACGGGCACGATCGCACGCTCTTCGTCACGGGTGAACCGGCCGGTGGGTGGCGCCGATCGGCGCCACCGAGCAACTGCGGCCCGGGCTTCGGCCGTAGGGCGGTTGCCCCTCGCGTGGCCGCCCGGCCGCCTCCTGTTCCCGGGCGTCGACGTCGGTGAAAACCGGGTGACAATTGGGCGCCTCGGCTGGAACCTTGCGGCACGACGGACCCGACGGGCCCGACGGACCCTCACCAGGATGGATGTGACGAGAAGTGAAGAACCGACAGGCATGACCTCGGACAACGGACTCAAGGTGCACAGTCGCACTCTTGTTCTGGACGGTCGCCCGTACACCCTGCTCGGGCTGCGTCCCGGAACCACCGAGCGTTTCGCCGTCGACGAGTTCCACGGCTACCGGCAGATCGTCACCCACCGATCGGGCGCGCTGTTGCTGGGTTCGCTGTTGTGGGGCATGGCGCACCGGCGGGCGCAGAACACCGTCCTGGTCGTCGACCGCCCGTTCCTGGACCCGAGTCCGTTCGATGCGGAGCCGTCGCCGCCCATCGTGGTCGTGCCGACCCAATCGACACCGTTCGGTGACCGTGCGGCACGCGAACTCCGACGGCAGCTCCCGCTGTCGACGCCGTCCGAGGGGACACTTCGGCTGCGTAGGCCCGGATTCACGGAGGCCGTCGCCGACCGGCAGGCGTGGTTCGGCGCGCGCCCGCCCCGGCGCTTTCACGGGTACGACGAACGGCATCGCCGTCCGGTGATCGGCATGCGCGCGGGACTGCTCGTGCTGCCCGGCACTACGGAGTGGCTGCGCGAATGGGCGGTGGAGATCGGCTCGCTGGACCCGGCGGCTCCCGTCCTGGGCCGCGGGGCCGGAATGGTGTACGACTCCATCCACACCGATTTCAGCCTGGAAGTCCACGTGTTCGACAACTATCGCGACCGCGTGACGGCTGCGCGGCTCGCCCGGGAACAGGTCGAGACGGAGCACCCGGCGTTGCGCGACCCCGATGCCCTGCGCCCGCTCATCCGGGAGCGCAACACGGATATCCACGTGCGCATGAGGCGCAACCGGACGGCGCGCCACACCGCTGCGCGGCGGGACACTCCGTCCTGAGGTCGCCGGCCGGCAGTCGTCGGCCCGACGAACCGGCCACCGCGTCGCGGGCGGGACGCGTGTACTTCCCGTTGTCGTTGTAGTGGCACAGCTCGGCGTAGCGCGCCCGGTCGGTCACTGCGTCGAACCGCCGCGCCGCCGAACGGAGGTGGCGGGCGCGAAGGCCGCTCAGGCGGCCGGGGCTCCGTCTCGGCGGAGGGGGCGTCCAAGGATGCGCTGCACGTCCTCCTCGATGTCGTCCGGCAGTTCCGCGCCGAACACGCACAGGGAGTGTTCCCAGGGATGTCCGAAGGTGCCGAATCGAAGGTCCTCCGCGAGGAACACGTGGTAGTCCCCGCTCGGGTACGGGCCGAGCGGCCAACCCTCCCGTGAGCGCCCTTCGAGGACGCGGGGCAGGAACATGTCGGTGTCCGGGATATCCGGACGGAGCCGGTAGCAGGTGTGCTGCCAGTCCAGGATCCACAGCGACTCCCCCGGCCTGGTGTGGTCGGTGAGCCCGTCCTGGACGACGTCGACCAGACGGTCGAGGTGTCGGTCGCCGGGGTCGTCGTTCAGCGCGTCGAGGCTCCACGTGATCGACGGCGAAGGCTCCGTGATCCCCGGGAACACGCACACGCTGGGTCTGAAGTCGAATCGGGCATCGAAACGGTCCCAGATACCCATGTATTCGGGGCCGGACAGGCGGTGCAGGCGTTCGGCGATCACCAGGCGAATCTATCGTTGGCCCATCCGCCGGTGGTGCCGGCGACCTGCGGGCGGGCCCTACCGGGCGAGCCGCGATTGGTCGGTTTCACGGATGAGTTACAGAGAGCGGATCCGGTGCAGTTCGAAGTGCCTGCCGCTCGCGCCTACTGCTGGAGTTCCATGACGTCGGCGACCACACAACTGACGTTGTCGGGGCCGCCGGAGCCGTTGACGAGGGCGATGAGTTCGCGGCCGGACTGCTCGGGATCGCTGATCTCGGCGAGCGTATGGCGGATCTCTTCGGTCTGCAGGACGGTGGACAGACCGTCGGAACAGAGCAGGTACCGGTCTCCCTGCCGGGCGTCGTGAAGACGCATGTCGGGGGTGGCGTCGGCTCCTTGGCCCAGGGCTCGGATCAGCAGCGACCGTTGGGGGTGGGAGGCGGCTTCTTCCGGACTGAGGCGTCCCTCGTCGACCATCGACTGAACCATGGTGTGGTCGTGCGTGATCCGGAACAGTTCTCCGTCGCGCAGGAGGTAGGCGCGGGAGTCGCCGATGTGGACCAGGGCCAACTGCGAGCCGGTCCAGAGCATTGCGGTGAGCGTCGTGCCGGCCCCTTCGGGCGAAGAGCCGGTCGCGGCGATGCCGTGCACGGCCCGCTTGGCCTGCTCGATGACGTCTTCGAGGACGTTGAGGAGATTGCCCGCCGGGATGCCGTCGGTTTCGAGACGCTTGAGCGCGTCGACGGCAGCGGCGCTTGCGCGGGCTCCCGCGCTGCCGTAGCCGTCGGCGACGGCCAACAGGCGGGATCCGGCGTAGGCGGTGTCCTGGTTGCTCTCGCACACGAGGCCCATGTCGGAAAGGTCGGCGTAACGAATTCCCAGGGGCTTGGCGGTCGGGGACATGGCGGGGTCCTTCGGGGAGAGACGGTCGATGAGAAAGGTGGCCAGGTCCCGCCGTGCGGCGGTGTCGGCCTCGACCCGGGCCCAGAACGCGCGGACCTCCTGGGCCGCCGACGGTCCGTCCAGCGCGCAGACGTACCGGATGCGGGTCAGGGGCATCCCCAGGCGCCGGAGCCAGGCGACCAGCCGGGCCCGATCCAGTTGTTCCGGTGCGTAGAGGCGGTAGCCGGTCACCGGATCGACCCGCGCGGGGGGCAGCAGACCGAGTTCGTCGTACAGACGCAGCGCCTTCGGCGACAGCCGGGACGCCTTCGCGAACGCCCCGATGGTCAGCAACCCCATGCCCGCTCCTCCTCATGCCGAGCACGTCGCCCGGCCGGACCGATGTTGTGGGTTCCCCCAGGGTGAAGGTCAACCATCGGCCTTCATCCTGGCCACAAGCCCGAGATCCGCCGTTGCATTCGGCCTTGAACTGTCGGAACTCGGCTTCGTCGTCGGCGAGGGCCTCGATCTCTCACGCCGGTTCGCCGCGGGCGAAGCGGCAAGCCTCCTCCGCTCGCTTGCGCGCCTTGGCCCGCGTACCGCCCACAGTCGGCCTGCGGAGTTTCGGAAAGCCCTCGTGACCGCCGGCGAACTCCTCGACCCGGCGGACGGAGATGAGCGTGGGACCGTGGCGCAGGCACTCGACAAGTGCCGGCTGCACTCGGCCGCGCCACACCCGTAACGGCCCGTTCCGACAGGTGATCACTCACGCCACGCACGGCCGCGCTGGTCCGTCTGCGGCAACATGGGCCGCACTCTCTCGCCGGAACACGTTGTGAGCCCGATGTGGCTCCGGGACCCCGTATGCGATCCGGCCGGCAGGGTCGTGTGGGCGCGCCGCCGAGACGCCCGGCGGAGCTGCGGTGGGCGGGCCGGCGCGGGTGAGGGGCGTGCGGTTGGTGGGGTGGGGTCGCGGGCCTATTCGGAGGTGGGGTGGGGCTCGGCGATGCGGTTGCTCAGTCCGTCCAGGATGAGGGCGAGGCCCGCTTCGAAGGCCGACTCGTGGTTGATGTGCGGGACCTCGGGATGGTGTGTGTCAGGGTCGGTGTCCGCCTGCTCTTCCAGGACGCAGCCGACCGTGAAGTAGCCGGAGGCCAGCATCGCCATCCGGGCGTCCCGCTCGGGGATGCCCGATGCGAGCAGGAACGCCATTTTGCGGGCGAGGCGGTCGAGGTCCTCCCCTGCGGGGCTGCTGCCGGCGTGGAGTCGGGCGCCGTCGCGGCGCATCAGCAGGGTGCGACGGAAGCTGCGTGTGTTCGCCAGGAACCAGTCGCGCCAGTCGTCGGCGGGATCGGGCAGCAAGGCCGTCGCATGGGGTGCCATGGCGGCCTCGGCCATGGCGCCGAGCAGTTCCTTCTTGTTGCGGAAGTGGTAGTAGAGCGACGGCTGTTCCACGCCCAGTCGCTTCGCGAGTCGTCGCGTGCTGACGGCGTCCAAGCCGACCTCGTCGAGCAGGTCGAGTGCCTCGCCGACGACGGTCTCACGGGTCATCTTCACGTTGACAATCTATCAGTGATAGGTGACGCTGTACATGCACCTATCAGTGATAGAAAGAGAGGGTGTCATGACACACGAAGCCGAAAACCCCTCGTTGAAAGTCCTTGTCTGCGGCGGCGGGATCGCGGGCCAGGCACTGGCCTACTGGCTCGCCCGAGGCGGTCACCGGGTGACCGTCGTCGAACGTTTCCCGGCGTTGCGGGCCACGGGTGCCCAGGTCGACCTTCGGGGCCAGGGCATCGACGCCATACGACGGATGGGGCTCCTCGACGTCGTCAGGAGCAAGCTCGTGGACGAGGCGGGCGTCGCCCTGGTCGATGCCCGCGGCAAGGCGAGGGCGACGATCATGGCCAACACGTCCGGGCGTGGTCGGCAGACTCTGACGTCGGAGTACGAGATCATGCGCGGTGACCTGGTGCGCATCCTCCACGATGCGACGAAGGCGGACGTGAACCACGTCTTCGGCATCAGCGTGGACCGATTCGAGCAGGACGGGAAGCGCGTGGTCGCCCACTACTCGGACGGGTCCTCGGGCGAGTTCGATCTCCTGGTCGGCGCGGACGGGCAGGGGTCGCGCGTGCGGCGGGCCATCCTGCCGGCCGGCGCTCCCGATCCCTACCGGCGCGTGGGCATCCACACGGCCTACTGGTTCGTCCCGCGCATCGCGACGGACTCCAACATCCGGGACACCTACAACGCGCCCGGCGGCCGGATGATCATGCGCAGGAGTCACAACCCGACCGAGACGCAGGTCTACTTCGTGCTGCGGGAGGAGTCGCAGGAGGCATCGGCCGTCCACCGGGAGTCGATCGAGCGTCGGAAGGAGTTCTGGGCCGACAGGTTCCGCGACGCGGGCTGGCAGACCGGGCGTTTCCTCGAGGGCTTGGCGGCGACCGACGACCTGTACTCGCACGAGGTCGTGCAGGTGCGGACGGACACGTGGTCGAAGGGGCGCGTGGTCCTGGTCGGGGACGCCGCGTACTGCCCCTCCCCCTACAGCGGCATGGGCATCTCCGGCGGCCTGGTCGGCGCGTACGTCCTGGCCGGCGAGATCAACCGAAGCCCGCACGACCTGGCCGGCGCCCTGGCGAACTACGACCGCACGCTGCGGCCCTTCGTCGACACGATCCAGGCCCAGGTCAAGCCGCGTGTCCTGCGACTGAGCATGCCCGAGCACAAGGTGGGCATCGACGCGCTCCACTCGGTCGCCGCCCTGGCCTGCTTCCTGCACATCCCCGACTTCGTCGCGCGCCGTGCGAAGGAGGACCGGGGCGGGGACTGGCTGCTTCCGGAATACCCCTGACGGGGGGAGGCTTTCGGCCGGCAGCGGGATCGACGCCCCTTCGCGCGCACATCCGACGGGCTCGGGCGCAGGTTCCTTCGAGTCGAGGTTGCCCGAACCCGAAGCGTGGGCATCGGGTCGCGCCCGAAGGGGCGTTTGCCGCCGGAAAGGTGTGCGTGGGGGCGGGGTTGTCGGGTGGGCCTCGGCCCCGCTCCCCCACCTCGCCACGCACCCCAAGGGCGGCACGACACGACTCGTGTTCGGAAACGGATGGGCACCGCCTCGGTCGCGACGGGGGCGATGTCGGGATCCCGGTAGGAACGGAACGGAAAACCGGCGTTGGTGTCAAAACATTTGACACCAACGGTCAATGTTGGGTCCGATCTTCGGCCGGGGACAGCTCGGCTCGTTGTGCGATCAGGCGTTGCCGCAGGTCGACTTCCTCGGGTGTCGGAGGTGCGTCGGGACTTGCGATACGAGCCCGGATGGGCCGAGGGATGTCGTCGCCGTCGGCTTGGTGGGCGAAGTCGGCGTGGGCCTGTTCGACGGCTTCGGGGTAGGCCGCGGCCTTGGCGTGTTCGGCAAGGGCGCGGTAGACGCTGGCGAGGCTGGGGCTTCGTCCCTTGCGTTTGCCGGTGGGGATGATCAGGTCCGGTCGGATCGCTTCGACCGATTCGCCGGCGGCCTTGCGGCGGAGCACGGTGTGCAGCATGTCGTCGGTGATGACCGCAGGGCGTCCGCCGTGTTTGCCCTTGCGGGCGGCGGCGTCGAGTCCTTCGAGGGTGGCCTCGCGGACGTTCTCGCGTTCGGTCTCCGCCATCGCGGCGAAGAACCCGAACAGGATGCGCCCGGGGCCGGTGGGGTCGTAGATCCCGGGCAGCGGTCCGGCGAGCATCTCCAGCACCAGGCCGTGCGCGGTCAAGTGGTCGGCCAGGGCCGTGAGTTCGGCCGCGTCGCGCCCCAGCCGCTTCATCTCGTACACCGTCAGGATCACCCGGCAGTGCGGCGCGTGGGCCTTGATCTCGCGGGCCAGCGCGAGGGCGGCCTCGAACCGCGGGCGCACCCGCACCCGGGTGCTGATCTTCTCCGAGAAGACCTTGTCCCGGGGGATGCCGTGCGCGGCGAGCGCGTCCAACTGCGACCGGAGTTCCTGCGTGAGCGTCGAGCAACGGGCGTACCCGATGCGGATGTCGGCGCTCGGGGTGTCGGGCGCGATCGCGGACGGGGCCGGGGTACCCGGTCGCCAGGACCTCCCGGGGCCACGATCGGCGGGCGTGGGCACCCGCAGGAGTTTCGCGAGTCGGGGCACCTTGGTGAACCGGCCGCTGTGATAGGCGCCGGCGACCGCGCCGGAGCGCGAGCGGCACGGCGACCCGGCCGCGACCGCGCACCGCGGGCACGGGTGGCGCTCGACGTCGTCGGCGTCGCTCCGGTCGGACTCTTCGGCCAGCGTCATGACCCGAGATGCTGTCACAAACATTTCTCACAAGGGGGTGGATCCCACTTTTGAGTGAGAACGGGTTGTGAGAACGATTCCGGGCTCGGGGCCGGTTCTGTGGCCCGTTTCGGATCCGGGTCCGGGAATGGATCGTTTCTGACAGTCACGTGGCGTGCGGCCATGGCCCCCGCTCGGCCCGGAGGGCAAGTGGTCGAGTTCAGGTCGTGCGTCCGAATTTTGCGGTCTCGACTATCAGTGGTCGGCGCAACACTCCTAGCTGATTGTCGTATCGAGGGGGCCGATGGCGTTTCGGGCTGTGCACGCGAACTGGAGAACCGTCTTCGCACATCTGCCGGACCTCGGCTGCGGGCAGGCGTGGGAAGCGGTGTGGAAGGTGAAGCCGCCGGCGCCGATCACCTTCGCCGAGTGTCGGCACCCGATGTACGCGAAGACCTCCCGGTCGGGGATGCAGTTCTTCGCCCATGCCCCGCACGCTCCGGGCTGCGAGATCGCGCGCGAGGGGGAATCGGAGGCCCACCACCTACTCAAGCTCGACCTCGCCTGGGCCGGGCGAGACGCGGGCGCCCACGCCGAGCTGGAGGTCCGGGCGCCGGACGGGTCCTGGCGGGCCGACGTACTGGCCTCCGCCTCGGACGGGTCCGTGGAGGGCCTGGTCCGCTTCGACGGCAGGTCCTGGCGGAGGGTCGGCCCGACCGCGCTGCCGGCCCCGCCAGGAACCCACCGGTCACTCACGGCCGGCCTCGCGACCTGGCCCCAGGTCCGGCTGTCACCGACGTGATGCGAAGATTCGGCCTTCACGTGATACGAACCGGATCACGAGACACTAGCCCTGCCGTTCCAGCCATTCTGAAATCACCTGGTTGGTTTCTTCTGGCATTTCCTCCTGGATCCAGTGACCGCAGTCCAGGCCGACCACTTCCACGTTGGGCACGAACTCTGCCAGTTTTTCGAACCTCGGGATCGCGAAGTCCCGGTCGCCGTAGATCATGAGGGCGGGCTGCTTGATGATCGGGTCCGCGTCCGCCAGCTTGTGCCAGTTGCGGTCGAGGTTCCTGTACCAGTTGATGCCGCCCGTGAATCCCGACGTCTCGAACGCGGAGACGTAGACGGCCAGGTCGCTGTCGCTCATGACGGGCTCACCGAGTGGTGTTTCCGCCTTGGCGAGGTTGATGAATGCCATGCCCGGCTCAGGGGGTGCGGGGGGCACGTTCTTCCGGTAGAGGTTGCGGAGGAACCGGGAGGTGTCGGCATCGAATACGGCGTCCGCGACGCCCGGCTGCCGGTTGAAGTGGACGAAGTAGAAGTCGCCGCCGAGGAAGGTTTCCATGACCTCGATCCACGGCGTTTCCCCGCGCTCCTGGTAAGGCAGGCTCAGGTTGATCAGCTTGTTCACCCGGTCGGAGTGCAACAGGGTCAGTCCCCAGACGACGAACGCACCCCAGTCGTGGCCGACGAAGGTGGCGTCCTCGTAGCCGTAGTGGTCCAGGAGCGCGACGAGGTCACCCGTCAGGTGTTCGATGTCGTAGTCCGTCACCTCGGTTGGGCGGGACGAGTTGCCGTAACCCCGCTGGTTCGGTGCGATGACGTGGTAGCCGGCCGCTGCGAGGACGGGCATCAGGTGACGCCAGGAGAAGGCGTGCTCCGGCCAGCCGTGGCAGAGCACGATGGGCTTTCCCTTGTTTTCCCGGCCTGCCTCGAAGACTTCGAGCTCCACACCGTTGACCTGGATGAGGGTGGGCTCGGGAAATTCTGCTGGATTGAACACTGCATTTCCTCTCTGGGGGCGTTCGCCGGCGGTCGACCTCCTCGATGAGGTCATGTCGCCATCCTGCGCCCCAAACCGGTCACCTCATGACCGGTTTTTATGAGAGTTTTGTCAGTATGCGATCCGATCGGCTGGTGGCCATACTCCTCTTGCTCCAACGGCGCGAGCAGGTGACAGCCGCGGAGGTCTCCCGAGAGCTGGACGTCTCCGAGCGCACCGCCCGCCGTGACCTCGACGCCCTGGCCATGGCCGGGGTGCCCGTGTACTCCGTGCAGGGCCGAGGCGGCGGCTGGCGCCTGGTGGGCGGTGCCCGTACCGACCTGTCCGGGTTGACCGCCGGTGAGGCCCGCGCCCTGTTCCTGGCCGTCGGTCCGGCCTCGGATGCGACGCCGGCGATGAAAGCAGCTCTGCGCAAGCTCGTCCATGCCCTACCGAAGCCCTTCCGGGTGCAGGCCGAGGCAGCAGCGTCGTCGCTGGTCGTAGACCCGCAGCGATGGGGGGCGAGCCGGATCGAGCACCGGCCGCCTCGCTTCCTCGACGAACTCCAGGACGCGGTGATCAGCGGCGTCCGGGTGTCGCTCGGCTACGTCGACGGCAAAGGCGTCGAAACCCGGAGAACCGTCCACCCGCTGGGCATCGTCGCCAAAGGTCCTGTGTGGTACCTCGTCTCCGACACCGAGACCGGCCGACGGGTCTTCCGGATCGACCGCGTGTCGTCCGCCGACCCGACCGGCGACCCCGTCCACCGACCCGGGGACTTCGACCTTGCCGAGAGCTGGAACGAGATCGCCGAAGAGGTCGATCGCAAACGAACGCCGCTGGAGGTCCGGGCCGTATGCACACCCGACGGCATAGGCATACTCCGGATGGCGCTCGGCGACCGGCTCGACGTGGGAGGCTCCACGACCGACGGCCGCATCGAGGTCGTGATCCGCGGCCCCAACGAGTACATCCTCGCCGGCGAGCTCTCCGGGCTGGTCGAATGGGTCGAGGTGACCGGCCCTCCGGGGGTCCGGGACCGGCTGGCCTCGATCGGCAACGCCCTCGTCGAACGATACGGCCCGCCGCGCACCAGCGGAGACCTTCACCCGTCTTGAAGCGGACGAGGCAGGGCTTCGAAAACAGTTCCGCTCAATAGCGTGGGGGTGTCCGTTCCGGCAGACGCCCGGTCACGAGTCGGCGGGTCCCCCGACCGGCTCGCTGCGGGTGGACCGTCTCGTGCCGGGCCGGCATCGCCACGCACTCGGCGAGCCTCCGAGGTCGACGCCGCGACGGGCGGTGCAGGCTGTGGTGGCGGCCGGCGTCTCGTGGGCGGCGCTGTCGATCGCCGGCCGTGGGCTTGGGCGCCGAAAGGGCAAGCCCGACGGGTTCCCGGAGCGGCAGGTCCCGCGCCGGACGGCTACGCGCTCGCGCTCGGCCTGTTCCAGCGGGCCCTCAGGTTCCCGGCCGCCGGAACGGCTTGAGCCGCACCCCCTCCAGGCTGTCGGCGATCAGCTGGTCCAACCGCCGCTCCCGAGTCTCGTCCCGCTTGGCACTGATCACATGGTGGATGGCCGACTTGCGGTAGGACGGCGCCTGCCCGCTGAACCACTCCCACGCCCGCGGCTCGGCTTGGAAACGAGCCAGCTGCGCCGCCTCGAATTCCCAGACCTCCTCCTCGCGGTCCCGGTCACGGGCTTCGAACAACGCGATGCCGGCCGGCCGCATGAGCCCCTTGGCAGTCAGCTCCCCGATCTTGCGGAGGTTGACCTGGCTCCAGTTGCTGCGCGGCCTGCGCGGGGTGAACCGGATCGTCCAGGAGAAGTCGTCGATCGGGCTCTGCCGGCCGTCGATCCAGCCGTAGCACAGGGCCTGGTCGACCGCCTCCGACCAGCTCAAGGTGGGCTTGCCCGTTCCCTTCTTCCACATGCCCACCCGGCATTCGGAGGCAGTCGCGTGGTGCTCCTCCAGCCAGTCCCGGAACTCCTCAGGACTTGAGAAGAAGATTGGCTCCATGCGTGCTGCTCCCGTCGGTCGTCTCGTAGGTTCCACTGAACCTGGCGGGTACGACAATCCGAGAGTCTCACCGCGCCGCCCAGCATCTGCCCCGGGGTGTCCTGACGGCAGGCAACCACAGAGCCGAGCGAGCCAGACGCCGTTCACGGCAGCTCCGCCGAGACCGCGTCATCGAAGGCCGGCTGCTGCGGCAGGAACCGGCTCGACTTCTCCGCGATCTGACCGGCGAAGTATTCGGCCGCGTCCGGGCGCATCCGTGCGAGCGCGACCAGCGCCGTAATCGCCGTGTCGGCCACCTCGGCCTGCACGTCCCGAACATCTACGACGGCCTGCAGCTCAACGTGCCGGCGCAGGACAGGGGTGACCGCGCTCTTCCACTGCGTCCATGCATCTGCGTCGAACTGGAATCCCGGAGTCGAAGCGGGCGCGACCGCCTTGCCCTCGTCCTTGGAGAGCTTTGCCGCCCTCTCCTCTTCGGAGGGTTGACGCATGCCCGACAAGTGGCGCACTGCGGGATCGAGGCGGCAGCGGTCCTCGGAGAGCTCGGTGAGGAAGCCCTTCCGCAGGAGGTCGGGCAAGGCGGTCCGGCAGGCGTCGGGAAGATCGGGCGGAATCCGGCCGAGGAGCTTGGAGGTGCTGTGCGCGGCGAGAAACAGGCCGGCCAGCCGTCCGGCGGGAGGGAGCTTCTTGACCGGCTTGGCGGACAAGGCCCGCGTGGTCCATCCGGGCACCCGCGAACGCGTGCGGCGCTTGGGTGGCGAGCCCTTCTTGGCCTTGCCGAACCGGGCGATTCCGGTGAGGAACCCGACCGCGTCCTTGGGCACGGCCGTCTGCGCCCACCCGTCCAGGTCCTTGGTCGCCCTCACCTTGTCGCCGACGTTCATCCGCGTCCCCGTCCGCCGCACCCGACCCGACCCGCGGCCGAGCGTGGTGGGTGCCCGAGCCGGGGCCGGTCAGTATCGCCGGGCAAGGCGGCGACCGCGGTCCGACACGCCATACGTCGCCGTACGGATTCCGGGCCGCGACCCTCCCGCGCGTTCGATGCCGCTCGCGCGGATCGTCCTACCAGAGGGATCCCCGGGTCCGGGCCGAAACCGGGGATCTCCGAACACACGCCCGAACCCGTTGGAACCATCACGCGCGACCCACCCGACGATCGAGGAAGGGCGCGCGTGCCGACCAACTTCTTGAACGAGGACCAACGCAGACGCTACGGCCGCTACACCGGCACCCCGGACGAGGGACAATTCGCCGGTTCCTTCCTGCTCGATGCGACCGCCCGCCGTCGGGCGATGGCCGCCAAGGGCCCGCGCAACCGGCTCGGCTGGGCGATCCAGCTCGGGACCGTGCGCTACCTGGGCACGTTCCTGGAGAACCCGGAGGACGTGCCCGACGCCGTGGTGGACTACGTCGCCGAACAACTCGGCGTCCCGACCACCGCGTTCGCCGGCTACGGCGCGATGGAACACCGCTGGGACCACCAGGAACAGATACGCGAGGCGTACGGATACACCAGGTTCGGGTTCGACCAGTGGTTCGCCCTGGCCCGCTGGATGTACCAGCGGGCATGGATCGCCTCCGAACGCCCCACCCTGATCTTCGACCTGGCCACCAAACGCCTCCTGAACGAACGCGTCCTGCTGCCCAGGGTCACCACCCTGGAACGCATGGTCTCCGGCACCCGCGAACGCGCCGAGAAACGCCTGTGGGCGACCCTCGCCGCCGCGCCCACCGCAGAACAGGGTGTCCGGCTCGGCGAGTTGGTCGTCGTCCCGAGCGGGCGCAGGGTCTCGGAGCTGGACCGGTTGCGGCGCTCGCCGCGCGACATCTCCCCGCGCGGGGTGGTCAAGGCCCTGGAACGCTACGACGCGCTCAAGACGTTCGGCGGCCCGACCTGGGACCTGTCCGCGATCCCGCCGGGCCGTGTGCAGGCCCTGGTGCGGTTCGCCAAGGCCGCCCGCGCACAGGCCGTCTCCGACCTGGGCGGGCACCGCCGCATGGCCACGCTGGTGGCGTTCGCCGCGGTGATGCCACAGATCGCCGCCGACGAGGCGATCGAGGTCTTCGACCTGGTCATGGGCGACGTCATCCGCAGCTCGGCCGCCAGGATGCAGCGCAAACGCCTGCGCTCGCTCAAGGACCTGGACGCCGCCGCGCTGTTGTTGCGGCAGGCGTGGCTCGCGGTGGCCGACGTCGCCGCCGACCCCGAGGGCGACATCCGCGCGATGCTCGACACCCTGGACGTCACCCCCTTCCACGTCGCCGCCGAGACCGTCAAGGAACTCGCACAGGAACCCGACGACGGCTTCGAACAGATGCTGGAGGCCCGCTACAACACGGTCGCCCGCTTCCTGCCCGCGCTCCTCGAACACCTCGAATTCCACAGCGGTCCCGACGGCGCCCCCGTCCTGGATGCCGTCACCTTCGTCAAGACCCTCAAAGGGCGACGCCGCCCGATCGAGGGATGGGAGACCCCGATGAGATTCCTCTCGCAAGGCTGGCTCCGCCGGGTCTTCCCGCCCAAGCCCGCACCCGTGGGCATCGCCGACAAACGCGCCTACGTCGTCGCCGCCACCGAGGCCCTGCGCACCGCGCTGCACCGCCACGAGATCTACGTCCCCGGCCTGATCAAGTGGGGCGACCCCAACGCCCGACTGCTGGGCGAGGCCGCGTGGAAGGCCGCCCGCCCCCGGGTCTGCGAGGAACTCGACCTCGACCCCGACCCGAACATCGCCCTCGCCGGCTGGATCGGCCGACTCGACCGCTCCCACCGCGAGCTCGTCGCGGGCCTGGCGGCCAACCCCGCCGTGCGGATCGAACCCCGGCACGGCGGCCGCGACCGCATCATCCTCACCGGCCTGGACCGCCTCGAAGTCCCGGCCTCACTCGACGAACTCAACAAGCGGATCGACGCCCGACTCCCGACGGTGGACCTGCCCGAGATGGTCCTGGAGGTCGACTCCTGGGTGCCGTACCTGAGCGACTTCACCCACGTGTCCGAGGGCGAGTCCCGCATGGAAGAACTCGAACTGTCCATGGCGGCCGTTCTGACGTCGGAGGCCACCAACGTCGGGATCGAACCGATCGTCCACGACGGCGTCCACGCCCTCGGCCGCGACCGCGTGTTCTGGGTCGAGCAGAACTACCTGCGCGCGGCGACCCTGAGCCTGGCCAACGCCCGCCTGGTCGACTTCCACACCCACCTGGCGCTGGTCCGAGCCTGGGGCGGCGGCGAACTCGCCTCCGCCGACGGGCTGCGGTTCATCACCCCGATCCGCACCCTCAACTCCGGCCCCAACCCCAAGTACTTCGGGGCCCGCCGGCTCGGCGCCACGTTCTACAACTTCCTCTCCGACCAGTTCAGCGGCCTGCACGGCATCCTCATCCCCGGCACCCAACGCGACTCGTTTTACATCCTCGACGGCCTCATGGAACAGGAGACCTCGCTGCGGCCCACCGAGATCACCTCGGACACCCACGGCGCCTCCGAAATGGTCTTCGGCCTCTTCCGCCTCCTGGGCTACCAGTTCTCCCCGCGCCTGGCGGACGCCGGCAGCGCGACGCTGTACCGCGTCGACCCGGCCGCCGACTACGGGCCGCTCAACCCGTTGACCCGGGAACGGATCAACCTCAGGCAGATCACATCGAATTGGGACGACGTCCTGCGCGTGGCCGGCTCCCTGCACTCCGGGACCATCAAGGCGTCCGAGGTCCTGCGGGTGCTCGCGCCCGGCGGCAGGCCCACCCCCACCGGGAAGGCGATCATGGAGATCGGCCGGCTCGACCGCAGTGCCTACCTCTCGACGTACTTCGCCGACGAGTTGCTGCGTCGGCGGGTGAACACCCAGCTCAACCGGCAGGAGTCGCGTCACAACCTCGCCCGGAAGATCTTCCACGGGCAAAAGGGCGAACTCCGAAGGTCGTACCGGGAAGGTCAGGAGGACGCTCTGGGGGCTTTGGGCCTGATGCTCAACATCGTGGTTCTTTGGAACACGGTGTACATGCAGCAGATCATCGAGGAGATGCGGGCCGAGGGACACCACGTCCGCGACGAGGACATCGCCCGTCTTTCGCCCTTGAAATTCGCACACGTGAACTTCCACGGCCGCTACAGCTTCGCCCTGCCCGCCGAGGTCGCGGGCGGCAAACTGCGCTCCACCCGCAAGCCCACCGACACGACAGCGACGGTCTAGGACGACCCGTCCGGCTCGTCCGCGCGGCGGGCGAGCCGGTACCGGACCTTCTCGTGCGACAGGCCCACCAGTTCGCCGATCTGCCGCAGCCCCCAACCCTCCGCCTTCGCCGCGGCCATGCCGCCGTCCAAGGCCGCGTCCGTCACCTCGCCCAAGGCCTGCCGCAACTCGACGACCAGCCGCAGCCTGATCGCGGGCGCCAGATCATCCAGACCGGCACAGAACCGCGCCACGTCCGCCTTCAGGAAACCGACCGTCGGGTCATCGCTCATCCACCCACCCTGACGGGCCGATTCGCCCCGTGTCAAAAAGTTTGACACCAACACCGGTTTTCCGTTCCGTTCCTACCGTGACCCCCTGTCCGTGACGTACGTGGGGATTTCGGCTTTCGGGTCGTGCGCTTCGGTATGCGGGGGCCATGGGTGGGTAGGGACCCGAGCATTGTCGGGGCCGATCCGGGGAGACTGCATGACGGCATTGCCGCGTCGAATACGGCGTCCCCTTCCGCGTAGCGGCGGCATCCTCGACGGTCGCTACCGCCTGGGCCCGCTGTTGGGTGCGGGCGGCACCGCCGATGTCTTCCGGGCCGTCGATCTGCGCCTGCGGCGGGAAGTCGCGGTCAAGGTCTTCCGACCGGGCGTGTGCGCGGTGACGGCGGAACGGTTCTGCCAAGAGGCGGTGTTGCTGGGCCGGTTGACACATCCTGCCCTGGTCACGGTGCACGATGTCGGTTGGCACGAGAGTTGCACGTACGTGGTGATGCGCCTGATCCGAGGCGTCACCCTGCGCGAACACATCCTGGACGGCCCCCTGACCGGCGACCGGGTGGCGCGGCTCGGCGCGCGGCTGGCCTCGGCGTTGGAGCACGTACACGCGGCGGGCATCGTGCATCGGGACGTGAAACCGTCCAATGTCCTGATCGGCCCCGGCGACGCGCCGTACTTGGCGGACTTCGGGATCTCGCGTCTCGTCGACGAACCCACCCGTTCCACTCCCGGCACCGTGGTCGGCACCGTCGCGTATCTCGCACCCGAGCAGATTCTCGGTCGGGGTACGGGGCCCGCGTGCGACGTCCACGCCCTCGGCCTGGTCCTGCTGGAGGCGCTGAAAGGCGAACGCGAGTATCCGGGAGCCTCCCTCGAAGCGGGCCTGGCTCGCTCGCTGCGCGCACCGCACATCCCGTCCTACGTTCGCGGCGAACTCGCCTCCGTGATCGAGGCGATGACGCGAGCCGATCCCGCGACCAGGCCCGATGCCGCCGAGTGCGTGCGTCTGCTCGACGCCGCCGCGTCGTCGTCCGCGCCCACCGCCGGCACGCCGCGCGAACCGGTGCTCGTGGCCGGCCACGCGTCCGTCGGCGAGGTGCCTCCGTCGACCTCGACGCCGGCCGCGTCCGGTACGGCGGCGGTACGGCGGATACGACATCGCCTGCCCGTCGCGGGTCTGGTCGCCGGCCTCGTACTGGGTGCGTGTGCGGCGACCATGGCGGTCCTCGACGACCACGCCGCCCCGGGCACGGACGACGGCCGTCCGGCCCCGGCCATCGCGCCGCTGCCGCCTGCCACGCAGCCGGCGGCCCCACCCACCGGGACCCCGACGACGGCCTCCTCCCCGTCGCCCTCGACGCCACCCGCGCGCGCGACCGCTCCCGCCGCTCCGCCCCGGGCGACGACCCACTCCGTCGGCGACCGGGTTTCCGCGTCCGCGAGCGGCGAGTCCCCGACCCGGGGCCCGAACAAGGAGCCGAAAGGCGACACCAAGCCCAGGAAGAACAGAAATGAATCCGGCGGACCTCCCGGCAAGCCGAAGCGGTAGACCCGCCACCCGGCGGATCCCCGACGACCCGACCTCGCCGACGCAGGCGTGGACCGTGTCCGTCCGTCACGACCGCGGGGCAGGGGCGCGTCCCGCTGCCATCGGTGCCACCCGAGCCGGCGGCCCGGCTGCCGGGTTCACTGCCGATGGTCCACCGGACCCGTCGCGGGTCGGGAGGGTGGCGGACCGCATCCGGCACTAACGTGGATAGGACGATGACCGGCGCGGAAGCTCGGACTGGTCCTGCGTCTCGTGTTCACCCGGTCACGGAGGAGCCATGACGGATGCCGAGAAACCCGGCCGGACCCCGGGAGTCGGTCACGGCCGCAGAAGCCGTCCCGGGGAAGCCGAGAGCCCCGAGGTGCAATCGCTACCGGTGACCCCCGCCCAACGCCGGCTCGCCCGGCTGGCCTTCGCGGCTGCGCTCGGTGTCGCGGCGATGCTGATCATCGGCGGTTTCCGGAGTCTGTCCGTGCTGATCGTGGGTGTGCTCGGACTCGCGGTGACGCTCGCGGCGCTGTGGGGTTTTCTGAGCAACCGAAGCCCGCTGCGCTGGGTCTGCCTCACCCTCGCCTTCGCCGTGCCGATCGCCGTGATCGTCTTCTACATCGCCCGCCACCAGTTGTGGGAGATCGTGGTGACACTGCTCCTGGTGGCACTGGCAGTGGCTGCCGCCAGAGCCGCGCTGATCCGGGCCCGGCCGCCCCACGGCATGCCCGAGCGTGAGAAGCCGTCCCCGGTCCGACCGTTTCTGATCATGAATCCCCACTCGGGTGGAGGAAAGGTCCGACGGTTCGCGCTGGATGACAAGGCGACCGCGTTGGGCGCCGAGGTGGCCCTGCTGAATGGTCCCGGCCGGGTCGATGTCGCCGAGTTGGCCCGAAGGGCAGTGGTGAACGGCGCCGATCTGCTCGGGGTCGCCGGCGGCGACGGCACCCAGGCACTCGTCGCCGCCGTCGCCGCCGAGAACGGCCTCCCGTTCGTCGTCGTCTCGGCGGGCACACGCAACCACTTCGCGATGGACCTCGGGTTGGACCGGGAACGGCCGGACGCCGGCCTCGACGCCCTGCGTGACGGCGTCGAACTGTCCCTGGACCTGGGGCTGATCGGCGAGCGAACCTTCGTCAACAACGCCTCGTTCGGTGCCTACGCCGAGGTCGTGCAGAGCCCGGCGTACCGGGACGACAAGCGGGGCACGATGCTTCGGCTGCTCCCCGAGATGCTCTCGGGCCAACGCGGCCCCCACCTGGTCGTCCGGATCGACGACGAGGTGGTCATCGAGGGCCCACAGGCACTACTCGTCAGCAACAACCCGTACGAGTTCGGTGGTCCGACCGAACCGGGCCGGCGGGCCCGCCTCGACACCGGCCTGCTCGGCGTCATCGCGATCACGGTCGACAACGCCGAGCACGCCGTCGAACTGCTTCGTGGCAGCCGTGGCAGGGGACTGCGCACACTGGTCGCACACGAGGTGCTCGTCGAGTCGGACGCCCCCCGGATCCCGGTCGGCATCGACGGTGAGGCCGTACTCATGCCCACCCCGGTGCGCCTGTCGATCCAACCGCTCGCACTGCGGGTGCGGGTGCCACGCGAACGGCCGGGCGTGCCACGGCCGAAGCCTCCGATCGACTTGGCGCTGCTGCGTCACCAGGCACTGGCCACGGCGCGTCTCGCCTCGACCCGTCACCGTCACCGTCACCGTCACCGTCACCGGGACCGGGACCGGGACCGGGACCGGGACCGGAAGTGACGGTCCACCGCGAAACGGACGGTTCCTCAAGTGGACGGTTTGTCGCGAGGTGGCGGTCTATCGCTTTTCCGTGGACTCCTGATCACCACTCGGTGACCGTGTCTCGACGGACCTCGACTTGGACTTGGACTTCGACTTGGGCACCGCTGCTGCCGCGGCCTGCGCGGTCGGCCACTTGAGTTCGATCTCGAGTTCGACCTCGCCCTCCCCCACTTCCACCTCGACCTCGCTGCGCAGTTCGTCGGGAACGTACATGCTCAGCACGCCCGACCCGAGCTCCAACTCGACGTCACCGCCGCTCATGAGCGCGGCCGCGAGTGCGGAGAGCAACTCGGCTGCCTCGGAGCGCGACAACGAGCCCTTCTGCTCGAACTTCAGGTCTTTCATGGGAAAGCCTCCCATCGGCTGCCAACAACCTATGCAGTCGAGTCTGCGCCCCCCGTGGGCCCTGGGCATCCGGTGACCGCGTGCGGCCCGGTGCGGCGCACTGCCGGTCGCTCGACTGGACGCCGCGAGTCGGGCAAGTTCCCATGGAGACGGGGCCGATCGATTCCCCGGCGGGTCCGCGTCGGACCCGCCGCGGCTCCGGGTCGTCTTGCACCTCGATCGTTCCGCCCCGGGTGCGGCCGACCCGACCACACGATCTGCGGAAAGCACCTTCGGTGACGTCTTCGAGGATTCTCGTATGAACGCCCGGCAGGATGAGCAGGCAGCGGTCCGGCATGCGGCGGCACGGTTGAAATCCGCCTTTCCCTCCGTGGATCCGGCCACCGTCGACGCACACGTCGAGGCGGCCCACGACGCGTTGAGCGATGCCAGGATCCGGACCTACGTCCCGATCCTGGTCGAACGACGCGCCAGAACGATGATCAAGGACGGCGGCACGCCACCTGCACCACCGCCGGCGGACCCCGAGCCCCGGGCACATGGGTCCACGGCCTGGCACCTCGAGGCTCGGTGAGCCGAAGGTGCACGTCGGGGTGTTGCAGGGCCGACAAGGGGCTCCGACCGATCCGGACGCGGGCGCGCGGGGTCTCGGGCTTCAGCCTCGGATGTCGAATTCCATGTAGTCCACATCGGTGAGTTCGACCGCGTCCAGGTCGTCGGCTCGGGTGCCGCTTTCCTGGAAGTAGGACTGGTGGAGGCCGGCGGCGACGATGCGTTCGAGGTCGCGTTCGGGGGCGCCGGCGTGGTGGGCGGCGAACAGTTCCTGCGCGTGGGTGGGGGGCAGGGGCTGGGTGATGCGGCGCATGCGGGGGTCGTCGGTGGAGCCGGCGGCGGAGGAGAAGCCGAATCGGGCGCGGGTTTCGACGATCACGCCGCCGGTGGCGGCGGCGCGTTGTTCGGCGCGGCGGCGGACTCGGGGTTGCCACAGGCGGCGGACTTCGGCGTCGATTTTGGCGTTGACGGGGCGGGGTGGGGTTTTGCGGTCGCCCTTGAGGTAGCGCTCGACGGTGCGTTGACTGACGCCGAGGAGCGCGGCGACGGTGCGGGTGCGGCCCTGGTGCTTGCCGAGGAGGAAGCGGATGCGGGCCTTGGTGGATTGGGGGGGTTTGCGGGTGAGGACGTGTTGGGCGGCCTGGTCCAGGCCGTCGCCGATCTTGCCCATGTCGGGTTCCTATTCGCCTTCGGCGACGGCGTCGACGCCGTCCTTGATGTGGCGGGCGGGGTTTTGGTGTTCGGCCAACAGGTGCAGGGCCCATTCGAGGGGGCGGGTGCCCTCGTGTTTGACCATTCCGGGGCTGACGCCGAGGCGGAAGGCGCCGGGGATCGGCTTGCCGTCGGCGGTGCGCGGGAGGACGTCCAGCGGCGAGGGGCCGGCACAGGGGTAGACGGCGCAGTCGGAGAGGACGGCGATGGGGTACAGGTCGGCGGTGGTGGCGAGTTTGCGCATCTTGCGGTGCATGCCGACGCGGGCGTTGGCGATGACGGCGGCGCGGATGTCGGGGCGCCAGGTGGGGCGTTCCAGGGCGGGCCAGCGGTCGCCGGGGCGGTAGCGGGCGCCTTGGGGGCGTTCGCGGAGTTTGCCGATGCCGCCCTTGACGGTGGCCTTGATCGCGGCCAGGACGATCGCGCGGGCCGGGTCGACCTGCTTGTGCTCGGCCATGGCGGTCAGGAAGGCGGCGTCGGTGAGGGCGGGGGTGACCCCGAGGTCGGCCATGGTGGCGAGGTAGGCGTCGCGCAGGCGGGTGTACCAGGGGTCGAGGTAGGCACCGTGGTCGGGGCGGATCCATGCCTCGAACGGGTCGATGACGGCGCCGAGTTCGGCCGCATAGGCGACGGTGGGGGTGGCGTACCAGCCGGGGCCGGTGGGGCGCTCGCCGGTCGGGGTGAAGGGGCTGGGCAGGCGGGGGTCGAGCTCGATGGTGGAGAGGTCGATGTACCAGCAGCCGGGCAACTTCTTGTCGAAGGTGGGGGCGTCGACGTGGACCGGGGGGCCCAGGCCGACCGGCAGGCGGCTCGCGGCGGCGAGGAAGGCGGCGTTGACGTCGAGGCCGACCGCGTATTCGAGGTTGCCCTCGTCGTCGCCGACCAGGTGGAGGGGGCGGTGCCAGTCGTAGGCCTCCTCGACCAGGATGTCCGCGCCGCCTCGGGACTGCGCGACGGGGTGCTCGTCCGGGGCCTCCGGCGGCGCCGGGTCCACGGCGTCGGTCAGCGAACCGGCGACCGGGCCGGAGCGCCAGGTCCCGGTGGCGGGCTCCTTGACGGCCTGGGTGGGTGGGCGCAGTTCGGTCATCAGCGCCAGGCCGGCGACGGCGGTGGAGCCGCGGGGGGTGACCACGCGGGAGGCGTAGGTGCCCAGGAGTTCGGCGAGTCGCGGTGCGGGGAAGGTGGCGGCGTCGGCCCAGGAGCGGGTGTCGAGGGCGTCCCAACCGAGGAAGGCGAACTGCACGCATTGGCGACGGCCGCCGTCGGCGGGGGGTCGGTAGACCTTGGTCCAGGGGGCGAAGCCGCGTCGGGTCAGGCGCCAGTCGTCCTTGGTGATCTGTTTGACGAGTTTGTGGTCCTCGGGCAGGCGCAGGTTGCGGCGGTCCTCCAGGTCGGCGGGCACGCCCAGGCGTTCGGCGGCGGCGGCGGTGACCACGATCAGGGGGTCGGCGTCGCGGCCGGCGCGGTGCAGGCGCTCCGCGCCCAGGCCGGCGTCCAGGGCCCAGGCGACCACGGCGGGCAGCGACTTCGCCGGGCAGGGCAGGGTGCGGCCGTCGGCCAGGTGGGCCACGAGCCGCGTCCGGTCGGTGTCGAGGACCGCGAGCGGGCCGGCCGGGAAGCGGGTGGTGTGCGTCGGGTCCGGGGTCGTGGTGTTCGGGTCCGCGGAGGGGCTGCTCGCGGCGGCCGGGGAGCGACGCGACGTGGCGCGCTTTGGTGCGGGCGCCGGGGCCGTCGGCGCAGCGGTGGGGGGCGTGGGCGCCGGGTGCGCCCATGGGGCGGCGGCGGAGGTGGCCGGGGCGGGTGTCGGGGCGCGGGTCGGGTCGGGTGCGGGAGGCGTGTCCGTGCCTGTCGTGGGGCCGGGCTCGGCGGGCCGGTCGGGTGTGGGTTCGACCGGGGGCGCCTTCGCCGGTTCGGCGGGGTCGGGGGCCGGGTCCCGGTCGGGGGTGGGATAGCGGTCGGCGAGGCCGTCCAGGAGTCGGGCGTACGCCTGGCGTTGTGGGGGGCGCGGGTCGCTGCGGCCGGCCTCCCAGGCCACCACCGTCACCCGCTGGACACCGAGCGCGTCGGCGACCTGCTGCTGGGTGAACCCGGCCGCCTTGCGCAGACGGGCGCGTTCCGCCGGCGACGGGAGATCGCTCCGGGCCTGGGCCAGCAGGGCGTCCACGGCGTCGAACAGGGTCGGGGGGTCGGACTCGGACATGCTGCACCTCCAGCCCTGAGTTTATCATGGATCACACTTTGAATCCGACATCAAATTGACATTTCGGGGTGTTCGTCGGGTTCGAGCCGGGGCGCGCCGGTCGGACACCGGGCAATGCGCCGGCTCACCGGGGAGCGGCCGCTCGGCGCCCCTCGGGGGTCGTCGGCGGTCGGTGGAAATGATGGCGCAGAGCACGCGGGATACGACGCAGGCCACTGCCCTGTCGGTCGTCCTCCGCATCGTCGCGCTCCTGCGCCGTTGCCGGATTCCGCGCGGACAGGTGCCGAGCCCGGTGGTGGGCGAGAAGGCCGGCTGTCGCGGAACCCGGCTTCCCGCGGCGGGCGTTCACTCGGGGATGGTCGCGATTCGGGCCGGGGGCTCGTCGGGTCGGCACGAACGAGCACCGGCCGGCGGCGCACCGGGGCCGAGCTCGGGCCGGTGCGCCGACGGTGAGACCTGCCGCGGGGCGGCGGCGGTCAGTGAGTGGTGGCGGGTGCCGGTTCGATGTTGCGCAGGAAGGTTCGCTGGTCGGCGAGATAGCCGTCGGCGAACAGTGAGCGGGGGGCGAAGAGGGCCACGAGGGTGATCTTGAGTTCGGAGTCCTCGAGGTTCTTCTTGACCAGGTCGTGGGTGGCGTTCTTGTAGTGCTTGACCGTCAGGGCGCCGGCGGCGTCGAGCTCGCGGCGGTATCCGGCCTCCGTGTCGGCGACGTCCACGTTGACGTCGTGGTCGGGGAGGACGAGGAGCACCGGAACGCCGCGCAGTGCGGGCAGGTCGGCCGTGACGTCCGAGTTGTTGTTGCGGGAGACGAAGCCCCAGCGGGCCTCGCTCATCGCGCCTTCGGCGCCGACGGTCGCGATGTACCGCCGATGGTCGGCGTGTTCGGCGAGCAGTCGGCGAATCGTGTCGCTCTTCGCCACCTCCCGGTCGACCTCGGCGGGCGAGGCGCCCTTCTCGCGCAGTTCGGACAGCAGGTTGTAGCGGCCCTGGCGGAGCCAGTTGATCGCCGGCGAGACCCCGATGACGAAGCTGATCCGGGTCCGGGCGGCGACCTTCGGCATCACCCAGCCGCCCTGGCTGGCGCCCCACAGGCCGACCCGGCGGCCGTCGATGTCGCTACGCGCGCGGGCCCAGGCGATGGCGGCCGCGGCCTCGTCGGCCCGGTCGTCCATGGACTGCGTCAACCAGTTGCCGGGCGCTCCGGCGACGCCGGGCTTGTGCCAGGACAGCGACGCGTAGCCGGCCTTGGCGAAGGACTCCCAGATCGGCCGGTAGCCGTCGTCGTGGGTCGCGTTGGTCGGACCGTCCCCGTGGACGAACACGACGAGGCCGTGCGGTCCCTTGCCCTTGGGCTTGGCCAGGACGCCTTCGAGGGTGTGGCCGCCCTGGCTGATGGTGACCTTTTCCTCGTCGAGGTCGAAGGTGTTCTGCCACACCACGACGCCGCCGAGGGCCACGACGACGAACATCACGCCGGCCACCGACCAGGCCACGGCGCGGAACCAGCGGCGGCTGCGGAGGCGGGGCTTGGGCGTGGGCGTCCCGGCGGGCTCGGTGGGCTCGGTGGGCTCGACGGCGGGGTCGACGGCGGGTCGGGTTCCGGGCGGGCGCTCGGGGCTGGGATGGGTCATCGGATACTCCCCCTTGGGTGATCGATACAAAAACTATCGCATGCGATACGATCGGTTTACAAACGAGAGATCAGCACGAGGGGGGGCCGGAGGGGGAGCCCGATTTCCGTACCCTCGTGGAGGCCGGCGCGCGGCGACGACGCGCCGATCCGTCATCACTACCGGGAGGCACAGATCACGTGACCGGCCAACCGCAGATCACACCCCGAGTCGAGGTCCCGACCCGCATGCTCGTACACGCGCTGATTCGCGCGGACGGCACCGTGGACGCAGGCGAGTTGTACTCGGTCGCCGGCACGCTCGACATGACCGACCAGCAGGTGCGCCTGTGCATCAAGCGACTCGTCGCCGAGGGCCGATTCACCCACGAGGGCCGGGGCCGCAAGGCGCTGTTGCGAACCACCGCCGACACCGAGCGTTCGATCACGCCGGACATCGACTTCCTGCGGTACGCCTACGAACAGGACGCCGGACGCGCGCCCTGGGACGGCACCTGGCACCTGGTCGCGTTCGCCGTGCCCGAGACCCGGCGGGTGGCTCGGGACACCTTGCGGGAAGTACTCGCGCGGCTCGGCGGCGCCCCCATCCAGGGCGGCCTGTACGTGAGCGCGAACGCGTGGGAGTCCTACGTGGAGGACGAGGTCCGGCGGCTCGACATCCTGGACGGCGTCACGTTCCTCGGCACGGACACGCTGCGGCGCGGCGACGAACGCGACCCCGTCGCACTCGTCGCCGCGCTCTGGCCGCTGGAGGCGATCGCGGCTCGGTACCACCGGCTCGTCGACGTCGCCCAGGCGCGCCTGGATCGGATCCGCGATCCGGCCGGGATCTCCACCCGGGAGGCACTCACCATCGCGGTCGAGATCGCCGCCGAGTTCACGCGCGCCATGGAGCCCGACCCGCTGCTGCCGCCGGAACTGTTGCCGCAGCCGTGGCCCGGCACCCGGGCCCGCGAACTCACGGCCCGCTGTTGGGCGTTGCTGCCGCGCGGCACGGGCGAGGCGGAGCCGAGAATCTACCAGCGCTACGACGGGGCGCTGAGCGACGCGATCCGGCGCGCCGGCGAGGATGCGCAACCGTAGTCGCCCTGCAAAGTTGAATGGTCGTTGGTTCACCGGAAATCGAGGTGGTTGGGATGGACTGGGGAGTTCTGGCGGAGTTCGCGTTCGACCAGGTGGGCGGTGCGCAGAACACCGTGACACAGGTGGTGGACAACACCGCGGTCCCCGGGGAGGCGCCCGTCGTGGTGACCTCCGCACGCGGTCGCGACGAGTGGAGCAACGGCACGCTGGTGCTCACCACGCATCGTCTGGTGTACGTCAAGGAGGGCAAGCCCACCGTGGCGGTGCCGCTCGCGGGCGTCACCGATGTCGCCTTCGGCACGTCCCGACTCTCGGGCAACGTCGTGAAGGTGACCGCCATCAGCGGTGCGCACAGTTGGGAAAACGTGGCCGACGGACCGGCGTTCGTGGCGAGGCTGCGCGAGGCGGTGACCGGCGCCGCGCTCCGGGAACAGCAGGCGCCGCAGCCGGCGGCGCCATCGGCCGAGCCTGTGGCAGGAGGTGCCGGCGGTTCCGCGATATTGGACGGCCTCGAACGCCTCGCCACCCTGCATCGCGCCGGGGCGCTGACCGACGAGGAGTTCACTGCGGCGAAGCGGCGGCTCATCGAGGGTTGAGGGCGCGGCGCCCGGTCGACCGGGTCGCCCGGAACGAATGGGCCGGCCGCGGGAGTACGTGGCGGCCGAATGCGGATATCGCCGGGCCCGGGGAGGCCCGAAAGCGCGTGGACCGCCCGTGGGCACTCCCCCGGGCGGTCCACGCTTGCGTGCTTCCGGGCGGAACGGGCCCGGGTCGTTCGGCGGTGCTGCGTTACTCGGCGCCGGCGGCCTTGCGGTAGGTGGCCACGTGGACCCCCGTGCCGCTGGTGACGGTGGAGACGAGTTCGAAGGCGCGCAGCGCGCCGTCGCTCGGGTAGATCGTCTTTCCGCCGCCGAGAAGTACCGGCATGATCATCAGGCGGAGTTCATCGGCGAGACCTTCGGCGATGAGGGTGCGGGCGAGCGAGGCGCTGCCGGTGACGACCAGGTCGCCGCCGTCGAGGTCCCGCAGCTTGGTGATCTGTTCCAATGCCTGGTCGCCCGGTATGCGGATGGTGTTGTTCCAGGTCAGATCGTCGTCGGTGAGCGTGTTGGTCACGACGTACTTGGTGATGTTGTTCATGTGGTCGGCGAACGGGTCGCCCGCGCGCTCCGGCCAGGCGGCGGCCATGGTCTGCCAGGTGCTGCGGCCGAACAACATGGCCCCGGTGGTGACGCTCCACTCGGCCAGGGCCTTGCCCATGACGGCCGGGTCGAAGTAGGGGTGCGTCCAACCACCGTGGGCGAAGCCGCCGTCGGTGTCCTCTTCCGGGCCGCCCGGTGCCTGTACGACGCCGTCGAGGCTGACGAATTCGGCGATTACGATACGCATTCGGACATCTCGCTGTTCTTCTGGTGATTGCGAAAGCGGGGTTGTCGAGGCGGTGGCACGGGTGCGACACACCGCGCCGTCTCCGGAATTCGTCGCCCCGGGACGTTCTGCTTTTCCGACGCGACAAACGCTAGGATGCATTTACTTCAGCGTCAATCGATCAAGGCCCATATTTCATTGAAACAGCAGGTCAGGGAGTTGGAATTGTTGCAATGAATATGACGTCTCCCGGCTCGTATATTGCAATGACCTACCGTTGCAAGGAGACTGGTTCGACCGAGAGAACGCACGGACCCCAGGAGCGAACAGCCATGCCCGGAGGCAGACTCACCCGCCAGGAACGCCAACAGATCGCCGCAGGACTGGCCGAAGGGCTCTCCTACAGCGGCATCGCCAAGCGCCTGGAACGGCCGACCTCGACGGTCGTCCGCGAAGTGATGCGCAACGCGGGCCCGCTCGACTACCGCGCGGACCACGCCCACCGGGCCACCCAACGGCGGGCCCGCCGCGGTGCGGTCGCCCCCGACTCGCCCGGCAGGTCGGCCGCCGCGGCATACCCGCAGGACGTACGGGAGTTCGCGGTGCGCTTCGCCGCGCTCCTGAACAACCTGGGAATCCCGCGCATGCCGGCCCGCGTGCTCGGCTGCCTGTACACCAGCGACAGCGGCAGCCTCACCGCGGCGGAACTGGTCCTGCACCTGCGGGTCAGCCCGGCCTCCGTCTCCAAGGCGGTCGCCTACCTGGAAGGGCAGTTGTTCGTACGGCGGGAACGCGACGAGGAGTTGCGCCGGGACAGGTACGTGATCGACGACGACGTCTGGTATCGCGCGCTCGTCGCCAGCGTCCGGACCAACACCGCCGTCGCACAGGCCGCGCGCGACGGGGCGGAGATCCTGGGCGAACAGACCCCGGCCGGCCGCCGCCTCGACGACATGGGGGTCTTCCTCGACCGGGTGGTGCGGGACCTGGTCCGGTCGGCCGAGCATTGGCGCTCGGCCCGATGAGTGCGGGTCGGCGCGTTGACGCCATGAGGGCCTGCACGGCCTCGGGGGAAGATCGCGGAACACGACAACTCCCGGCAAGGGTGCGGGTGTTCTGCGAGTGGTATCGCTGTGCCGCTCGGCCCCGGGGTGGTTGGGTCAGTGGACTCGGCAGACCCGGAAGCCGATGCCGGCCGTGCGGAGTCGGGCGATCAGCGCGTCGCCCATCGCCGCCGCCGGTGTGACCTGTCCCGAGGTCTCGGGCAGGTGGTCCAGCGCCAGGCACAGGGCCGCCTCGCCGAGCATCTTCGCGGTCTCGTCGTAACCCGGGTCGCCGCCCGAGACCTCGGTGAACGCCTGTTGTCCCCCGCCCGCTCCGACGAACCGGACCCGGAACCAACTGCGCCCTCGTTGCTGTTCGTTCGGCCCGCGACCCGGCGCGTACCGGCTCGTCAACCAGGAGCGCACGGGAGGGATCTGCGCGGCGGCCACCAGGGCCGCCGCCCCGATCGGTGCCGCGAGCGCCATCGGCAGGGTCTGCACCGACGCGTAGTGCCGGTAACGGAAGTCGGGGCCGTACCGCTCCAGCGCGGCGGCCGAACGCCCCACCACGATCGGGTCGATCGTGGGCAGCGGCAACGCCCACGCGCCCGTCTCCCGGCTGAACCGCGGTGCGCCCGGCGCGATGCGGACCCGGCGCCCGACGAGCCCGGGTTCGTGCCGTCGCCGCTCCCGCGCGGCGGCCGTCGCCTGGAGCCCGCGACCGATGACGGACAGGGCCGAGGCGAACGTCCCTCCCGAGATCCCCGCCCGGGTCCGAACGAAGCCGTCGACGGACAACGGCACGTCCTTCGGCAGTTGTCGGACGGTGAAGAACACGCCCAGGTCGTGCGGCAGCGAATCGAAACCGCAGGAATGCACGATCCGCGCACCCGTCTCCTGCGCCCGGCCCGCGTGCCGCACGAACATCCGGTCGACGAACTCGGGTTCACCGGTGAGATCGGCGTAGTCCGTACCGGCCTCCGCGCACGCGGCGACCAGCTCCTCCCCGTACCAGCCGTACGGGCCCACCGTCGACGCCACCACCCGCGTGGACTGTGCCAACGCGCGCATCGTCGCCGGATCGCCGGCGTCCGCGACCACGATCGCGAGATCGGCCGCCCGGTCCGGGAAGGACTCGGCCAGGTCGGCCCGCAAGACCTCCAGCTTCTTCGGGTCACGCCCCGCGAGCGCCAAGCGGCAACCGTGCGGCGCGTGCGCCGACAGGTACCGGGCGGTGAGCCGGCCGACGAACCCCGTCGCGCCGAACAGCGCGACATCGTAAGGCCGTTGACGGTTCGGGTTGTGGCGCATTCGGGCTTCTCCAGGTGTGGTTGCGGCGACTCGTCGGCCGGACGGGCGTGCCGGCCACGGCTCGGCCGGCCGTTTCATCCGACTCGGTCATGCCTCCCCGGTGCGCGAGGTCCTGCAACGTCGGTTCGCGGTTCGAGACGCCGCCGAGTTTGGACTTGCGAGTCCAATTTTGTCGCTGCACAGTGGCAGCGCGCCCCGGACGACCGGGCGTGCGAGTTCATCCGAAGAACCGAACGATGGAGTGGACCATGTCCATGCGGCTTGAGGGCCGGACCGCCCTGGTGACCGGATCGACCAGCAATATCGGGCGTGCGATCGCGGAGGCCTTCGCCGCCGAGGGAGCGTATGTCGTCGTCTCCGGCCGCAGCGCCGAGCGGGGCCGGGAGGTGGTCGACGGCATCCGCCGCCTGGGCGGTCGCGCCGAATTCGTGCGGGCCGACCTGGACGGAAGCGCGGCCGCCTCGCGGGCACTGGCCCGGGAGGCGACGCGGGTGCTCGGTGGGCGCATCGACGTCCTGGTCAACAACGCCGGCATCTACCCCGGCGACACCACGGCGGCCACCGACGAGAGCACCTTCGACCGGGTCTACGCGGTCAACGTCAAGGCCCCGTTCTTCCTGACCGCTGCCGTCGCGCCCGCCATGGTGGAGGCCGGCGGTGGAACGGTCGTCAACCTGGGCTCGTGGATCGCACGATTGGGCATTCCGGTCGGCGCCCTCTACAGCTCCACCAAGGGGGCCATGGAGACCCTGACCCGGGCCTGGGCGGCGGAGTTCGGGCCGCAGGGTGTGCGGGTGAACGCGATCTCTCCCGGGGTGGTGCTCACGCCCACGCCCGGAGAGGTGCACCCCGGCGAGGTCATGATGAAGGGCACTCCCGCCGGACGGATGGGCACCCCCGACGCGATCGCGAACGCCGCCGTGTATCTGGCCGGCGCCGAATCCTCGTTCGTGCACGGGATCGTGCTCGACGTCGACGGCGGGCGCACCGGTGCCGCCGTCATCGCCGGCTGACGCGAGGGCGGGAGCCGGGGGCTCGACGAGGGGACCGGTCACGCCGCTGCGCGGCCCGCGTGGCGCAGGTCCGCGATGCCTTGATCGAGGGCGGCGCGCAAGTGTGTGGACCGGCCGGTCGACAACAGGATCGACACGCCCCCCTGGATCGCGGCCAGCAGCGCCGCGGCCCGTACGTCCACGTCGAGTTCGGCGGGAAGCGCGCCGGTCGCCTGGAGCGCCCGGATGCCCGCCGCCAGGCTTTCCTGCCAGCGGCGCAACAACTCGATCACGATGGCCCGCGCCCCGGGGGTCGAGCGCCCGACCTGATGGAACAGCGAACCGAGCGGGCACTGGTCCCCCTGGGCTTCGTAGCGTTCGATCACCACGTCCCGCCACTGCTCCCAGGACTCCCACGAGTCGAGGCGGCCGAGATACGGCTGCTGGTCCTCCAGGACCCGGTCCGCCTCGAACTGGGCCACCGCCACGAGCAGTTCGTCCTTGCCGCTCGGGAAGTAGTGGAAGAGCTGGCTCTTGCTGGTGCCGGTCCGCGCCATGATGTCGTCGAGCGTCGCCGCCACGACGCCCTTCTCCCGCAGTACCGCCGCCGCACCCTCGACGATCCGACTGCGCGTGGCCTGCCCCTTCGCCGTCAACTTCCCGGGCATGCGCCGCCTCCTCGTAATGGACCGAACAGTCCACTCTACTGTGTATCGGCACGAGGTTGACGGCGGGGCGTGGGCGGCGGGGCGCGGGCGACGGGCGTGAGGGCGGGCGCGGGGCCGGCGGCGGGCGGGGCGGAAACCGGATGGCGGGGGCAGCCCGGCACGGATGGTGGGCGACGAGCGGGCGGGTGGTCGCCGGACGGCCCGGCGCGAGCGGCGAGCGGCGAGCAGCGCGGAAGGCGGGCGGTGTGGCGCGGGGCGAGGCCGCCGGCATGGTGAATCGCAAGCGTCGCGGGCGGCCCGGCGCGAGCGGCGGATGAGCGAGCGCCGCGCCACACAGGCATCACGGACGGCAGGCGGCGGGGGGCGAGCAAAGCGGGCCGCGCGAGTGTGGTGGCGCGGCGCGGGCGGTGGGCGGCGTGGGACCGGAGGCGCGGCCGCGTGGATGGCGCGGGTGGTCTGCGGCGCGGCGTGCGCGGCGGAGGGTGAGGTGGGCGAGGGGGTGAACGGCCTTTTGTGGGGTGGGGGTTGTGATGTTATCGGCAGGTGTGATTACCCCGGAATGGGCCCACCCGCTACCTTGAGGCCGTCCGACCGGAGCTGTACGAGAAAGTCCCGCTCGACGGTGGTTGGTTCGGACCCTGCGGCAGCGCCCGTCCTCCAGTTTCACTCCACTCTCGCCCCCTCCCGAGGAGACGCATGTCCCGTCGCGCCCGCTCGTTACCCGTCAACCTGTTGACCGCCCTCGTCGCCACCCTCGCGTTCGTCGCGCTGGGCCTGGCCGCACCCGCCGGGGCGACCGGCTCGGAGCGGTCCGGAGCCGTTCCGTCGCCCACCGCGCCGCATCGCGGGGTCGTCGCGCAGAACCAGTCCGACCCGCCGACTCCCGGGCGCGACGCGGCCGTTCGCGCCTTCGTCGAGCAACGTGCCAAACTGCGCGCGACGCTCGCCGGCGACGCAGCCGGCACCCCGAACGACGCCGCGACCACCGGCGCGGGCGCGAGCCTGGCGCCGACACACAACTTCTGGGGTGTCTTCCCGCAGCCGGGCACCCACGACGGCATCACCGCGACGCACAGCGTGGATCCCTCGTACAAGGTCGCCAACTCGCAGAACTTCACCTACGCCCCGACCACCAAGGCGCAGAACTCGTGCATGGAGGTGGTCACCGCCTACTGGAGCCTGGGCGCCGAGATATGGGCGTGGGACTGGTGCGGCACCAGCGGCCCCGCCAAGACCCTGAAGGTGGACGCCGACTTCCTGGCGAAGTACACCACCACGGTCAACGGAGTCGCCTCCTACAGCGTGCAGTTGAGCAAGGACGCGACCTCGGGCAACGCATGGTCGTCCTACCTGTTCAACCACCGCACGCAAGCCTGGGAGTTGCTCTTCCGCTCGTCCGGCACCGACCAGAGCGCGCTCAAGTACGGCTGGGACATCTTCGAGATCTACGCCACGGTCAACCCCGCGACCGGCAAGGGCTACTTCTGCAGCGAGGCGCGCAACACGACGTTCGACAGCGCCGACATCAAGCTCCGCAGGGGCGGCACGTGGCAGCTCGCCACCTCCACCGACTCGCCCTGGACCAGTACCAACCCGCGCGGCGCCGACTTCCTGTGCCCGTCGCTGACCTTCACCCGGGCCGCGCAGAACCACCACTGGACGGTGCACCCCTGATCGTCCCCACGACCGGGCGCCGGACGGGTCGGCTCGACCCCCGTCCGGCGCTCCGCCATCTCGGCGGCCGGCTCCGAGGCCGACCGACCCGCCCGGCGTCGCCGGGTCACGTCCGCGCGCCGGCCGGAGTCCCGCTGAAGCGGTGGAAGGAGGCGGCCTGGGCGAGGAGCAGGACGAGGTTGGCGCAGGCGAGGGCGGACCACAGTGCGCCGAGGCCGCCGGCGGCGGCCAGGGGCACGGCGGCGGCGACGAGCAGGCCGTAGCAGCAGGCGAACGCCCAGAAGCTGGGCATCGTGCGCTGGAGCCCGATCAGGCCGAATCCGTACACGGCCTGGAGTGCGTCGGCCACGACGACGACCAGGAGGACGGGCAGTTGCCCGACCACCCCGGACCGCAGCCGCTCGTCGTCGGTGAAGATCGACACGATCGGGGTGTGGAAGGCGACGAGCACCGCGGCCAGGATCGCGACGGCGCACAGTGCGACGCCCGCGCCGTGCCGCACGACCCGTCGGGTCGCCATCGTGTCCCGGTTCGCCGCGTGCCCCACGACCAACGGCACACTGGCCTGGCCGACCGCCACCGCGACCGTGAACAGCACATTGACCAGCGAGACACACACGCTGTGCACGGCGGCGCTCGTGGTGTCGATCCGGGCCGCCGCGAACGAAAGGGCGCCCAGCACCGCGAACTTGATCAGGACCGTCCCGGCCAGGGGAAGGCCGATCCGGGCGCAGCGCGCCATCTCGCGGGGATCGGGTCGCCCCGGCCGCAGCCGCCGACCCGCCGAAACGATGGCGCGTCGCAGCGCCGTCCAGCCCACCGCGGCGCCGATCACGCCGGAGGCGAGCATCGCCAGGCCCGCCCCCGGCAGCCCGAGCGAGGGCACCGGCCCCTGGCCCCGGACCAGGAGGAGCGACAACACCACGGCGGTGCCCGTCCCGTACAGCCCCGCGCGCATCACCGCTCTGCCGCGGCCCAGCCCGATCAGGACCGACCCGGCCGACGCGCCGATCGCGGTCACGAGTACCGAGCCGGCCAGGAGGCAGGGGAACGAACCCAGTCGGTCGAGCGTGCCGTCGGGTACTCCGCCCAGGCGACCGAGCAACGGCACGGCCGCGACCGCGCCGGCGCCCGCGCCCCCGACCGTCAGGGCCACCCACAGGCCGTTGCGCACCACGGGCAACAACGCGTCGGGATCCTCGGCGTACTCGGCCACGATCGGCATCAGGCCGCGAAGCACGCCGGATACGACGGCGATCACCGGACCGAATACCGCCATCGTCACGGCGAACGCGGCCAGTTCGGCGGCCCCTTGATGACCGAGCACGGCGGTGTCCACCAACGCCGCGGCCGATGCCGTGATCATCGTCAGATACAGCGGTAACGCGGCCCCGGCGATGCGCGCGAAATCGCCGCGCCCTGCTTCCGGTTCGTTGTCGGGCATGTCTCTCCATGGCATCTTCGTCGTGAAACGTCGTCGGTTCGGGTGGAAACGACGGCGACCCCCGCCGGGCACCCGAAGGTGTCCGGCGGGGGTCGCTCGATCGTTTCGCGACGCTTACTCGGTGATCAGGCGATCGCCTTGTAGACGCCCCAGCCGTTTCCGATCTGGACGCGGTCCTTCAGGCCCCCGTACTGCTTGGCGCCGTACGAGAAGAGCTTGCCCGAGGAGTCGCGGGCGATGATGTCGGCGAGGCCGTCACCGTCCATGTCGCCGGGAGCGACGAGGCGGTCGTAGATGCCCCAGCCGTTCCCGATCTTGATCCGGTCACCCAGGTAGTTGTTGCCGAGCCCCGGGTAGACGTACAGGTCGCCGCCCGGAGTGCGGGCGACCACGTCGCCGATGCCGTCGCCGGTCATGTCGCCGGCGCCGATCACCGCGTTGTAGATGTTCCAGCCCTGGCCGAGGAAGATCGGCTGCGAGCTGAGCACCGAGTCGCCGTACGCGCGGTACAGGTACAGGTCCCCGTTGCCCTGGCGGGTGACGAGGTCGTTGTAGCCGTCACGGTTGAGGTCGCCGGGGCTGAACGTGGCGGTGTTCCCACCCCAGTTCGGCTCCAGCACGTGGCCGCCGTTTTCCAGCGTGTACAGCGAGTTGTTGCCGTCCACCGTGAGCAGGTCCGACGTGTAGTCGGTGCCCAGCGAGTTGAGGTGGAACAGCGGGAAGGTCCAGTCGGTGGTCACCGACGAACGGTCTTCGAACCCGCCCTTGTTGTTGGCGCCGTAGTAGAACAGGGTGTTGTTCGACTCGACGCCGAACACGGCACCCTTGCCGCGCTGGACGGCCCCGCCCATGTTGGCGAACACCGCCGTGTAGTTGGTGTTGTCCACCATCCACACGCGGTCGCCGAACTGGCCGTTGCCCAGCGACGAGTACTTGTACATGCCGCCGGAGTAGGTCCGGGCCAGGACCTCGAACGCACCGTCGCCGTTCCAGTCGCCGCCTGCGACGATCTGGTTGTACGCCTGCCAGCCGAAGCCGATCTGGACGCGGTCCTTGAAGCCGCCGGACCCGTTGCCGTCGTAACGGTAGAGGGTGCCGTCGGGCAGCCGGGCGAGCAGGTCCGATTCGCCGTCGCCGGTGAGGTCGCCGGCGACCGTGATCTGGTCGTAGATGCCCCAACCGTTCCCGATCTTGATCCGGTCGCCGAAGCGCCCGTTGCCCAGACCCTTGTACAGGTAGAGGTCGCCACCGGGCTCGCGGGCCACCAGGTCGGGGTGCCCGTCCCCGCTGAGGTCGCCCGCCGAGGTGATGCGGTTGTAGATGTTCCAGCCCGTACCGATGACCACGTACGAAACGGGTGTGCCGCTGATCTGCGAGCCGGTGTACCAGCGCAGCTCGCCGGTGACGGTCCGGACGATGAGGTCGCCCTCACCGTTGTTGTCGATGTCGCCCGGCAGGAGCGCCGTGTCGATGGCACCGAGCCCGAGCTCGTGGCTGTTGTTCTTGCTGGTACTGAGGAACGTCCTGCCGTTCAGGCCGATTTCGACGATGTCGCTGATGCGGTCACCGTCGACGTCACCCGGGACGGCTCGTCCCGCCGTCAGCGCTTGCGGCGACTGCTTGCCCTCGGGAGCGGCCTTCTTCGTCGCCTTCGGCTGGTACTGGAGCGGGTGTCCCATGTGCCGGTCGACCTGCGATCCGGCGATGCTCGAGTGGTCGATCGGGCCGGGGACCGGCTTCGTCTCGTCCGCGTGCGCGGCGGAGGCGGTGAGGCCGACCCCGAGGCTGCCGACGAGGCAGACGGCAGCCAACTTGCCGAGGTTTCCCGGTGAGAACGGCCGGGAAGGACGGCTGGATGTCTTGAACAAAAAATGAATCCCCTCGAGAGCGTGGCCCTGGAGCGAGGAAAACCGGCAACCGGGGATGGGCCGTGTTCACCGCTACAGGCTGCGCAGATATTAGCCCAGGAGACCGACAAACATACGACTGGTTTTCCTGCCCTCTCGGTATCACCACAGATGGATCCGAGAGACCGAAAAGGAATGAATTGCGCCTTGGCGAAAGGGATTTCGCACGCCGCGCTGTCGATTCCCGGAAGTCGGACGTCGGGTCGGGGACGGACATTTTGCCGCTGTTCGCTCCGGACGCACTTCTCCGGAGGAATTCATCCGCGGCTACGGCCCGATCGCGGGGAAGGCGCACGGCGGCGTCCGCGTGGGAGAAATCCACGGGAAGTTCATCCGAAGGTCCCCGACAATCCCCGGAATCACGGCAATCACCGCCCGGTGGTTCGGCGTTCCTCGGGGCCGGTGAGGCGCACCCCGGAGTCGCGGGCGTAGCAGCCGACCGTACGTTGGCCCATCTCCCACTGCCGCGAGTCGGGCAGGAGGAAGTGCGCGTCACGCGGCGCGAGTGCGATGCCCGACGAGGGCAGGAAGTCGCGGGCCGACGCGGCGCAGCGGGCGGTCGCGAGGGTGCGCAGCGACGTGGGGTCCGGGGTGGGTGCCTGGGAGTCGATCGTGAACAGGGCGTAGATCTCGCCGGTGTGCACGCGGGTGCAGGGGACCACGCGGATGTCGTCGAAGGTGGTGGGCGTTTCCGCCGCGGTCGCGGCGACGAAGCAGTCGCCCTTGGCGGGAACCGCGGCCGGGGAGGGCCGGTCCGGCGGGTCGTCGTCGGTGACGGCCACGAAGATCAGCACGATCAGGAAGAAGACGATCATCGCGGAGTTCATCGCGATGGCCGTCCAGGCCAGCCAACGGCCGCGCTCGCGGGTGTGTTTGATGCGTTGGAGCGCGACGATGCCCAGGGCCAGGCCCACCGGCAGGAACGAGCAGACGAAGCCGATGATGGGTGCGAGGACGGCGAGCAGGTTGTACGGCGGTTTCGGCGCGGTCTCGCTCGCCCCGGGTAATGGCCCGGTCTCGGGCGGCGCGCTCGGGCTCGGTATCTGCGCCATGACGGTTTCCCCCTGGTGCTCGCGGCAGTGAAGCCCCGCACTTTAGCGCGGGCGCGCCGGGCACCCACCGGCCGGCCGGGTGAGGCCGGCCGGCCGGTGGTCGGGGTCAGGCGCGGCGCAGGTGGCCGGCGCCGTCCAGGCTCCTGGTCTTGATCAGGTCGCTCACGTGGGTGACGAACTCGTCGAGTGGCATGGGGACTTCCTCGCCCGCGCGGTTGCGGACGGTCACCGTGCGCTGTTCGGCCTCGCGCCTGCCCACCACCACGATCAGCGGGATCTTGCGGGTGATCGCGGTGCGCACCTTGGCGTTCATCCGGCCGTCGCTGCCATCCACGTCGGCCCGGACGTCCGCGTCCAGCAGGAGGTTGCGGATCTCCGTCGCGTAGTCCATCAGCTCGTCCACGAGGGGGATGATGCGGACCTGCTCCGGCGCGAGCCAGACCGGGAACGCGCCCGCGAAGTGCTCGGTCAGGTAGGCCGTGAAGCGTTCGTGCGAACCCAGCGGGGCGCGGTGGATGACGACCACGGGCTTCTCGGTGCCGTCCGAGTCGTGGTAGGTCAGCCCGAACCGTTGTGGCGTGTACAGGTCGACCTGGTTGGTGGAGGCGGCGAACTCCTTGCCGGTGACGGCCCGGATCATGAAGTCGACCTTGGGGCCGTAGTGTGCCGCGCCACCGAGGTCGATCTTGTACGGGATGTCGGACTCCTCCATGGCCTCACGGGTGATCCGCTCGGCCGTCTCCCACATCGGCTCGTCGTCGTGGTACTTGTCCTTGTTCGCCGGATCGCGCAGCGCGAGCACCATGTAGAAGTCGGTGATGCCCAGCGTCCGGTAGTAGTCCGCGTGCATCCGCATGACCTCGAGGAACTGGTCCTTGGCCTGCTCGTGCGTACAGTAGATGTGCGCGTCGTTCTGGGTGAAGCCCCGGGTGCGCATGATGCCGTGCAGTTGGCCGCTGCGTTCGAACCGGTACACCGTGCCGTACTCGGCGATCTTGTAGGGCAGGTCGCGGTAGCTGTGCGGCCGGGCCTTGTAGACCATGTGGTGGTGCGGGCAGTTCATCGGCTTGAGGTAGTACTTCTCGCCGTCGATGTCGATCGGCGCGTACAGGTCGTCGGCGTAGTACGGCAGGTGCCCGGAGAGGTAGTACAGGTCTTCCTGCGTAATGTGCGGAGTGACCACCCGCTGGTAGCCCAGCTTGTGTTCGGTGCGGCGCGCCCAGCCCTCCAGCTCGTCCCGGATGATCGTGCCGTTGGGCAGCCACAGCGGCAGGCCGCGGCCGATCTCCTTGCTGAACGCGAACAGGTCCATGTCCTCGCCGATGCGGCGGTGGTCGCGCTTGGCGGCCTCCTCCAGCATCTTCAGGTGCGCCTTCAGCGCGTCCCTGGTCGGCCAGGCGGTGCCGTAGATCCGCTGGAGCTGCGGGTTCTTCTCACTGCCGCGCCAGTAGGCCGCCGCGCTGCGCATCACCTTGAACGCCGGGATCAGCCGGGTCGAGGGCAGGTGCGGGCCGCGGCACAGGTCGGACCAGCACACCTCGCCGGTCTTGGCGTCGACGTTGTCGTAGATGGTGAGCTGACCGCCGCTGACCTCCATCACCTCGTCGGTGTCGACGTCGCCCTTGAGGTCGATGAGTTCGAGCTTGTAGGGCTCGGCCGCGAGTTCGGCCTTGGCGGCCTCCAGGGACGGGAACGCCCGCCGCTGAAAGCGCTGGCCGGATTTGATGATCTCCTGCATGCGCTTCTCGACCCGCTCCAGATCCTCCGGCTGGAACGGGCGCTCGACGTCGAAGTCGTAGTAGAAGCCGTTCTCGATCGGCGGGCCGATACCGAGCCGGGCCTCCGCCCACAGGTCCTGTACCGCCTGCGCCAGCACGTGCGCCGTGGAGTGACGCAGTACGTTCAGGCCGTCCGGGCTGGACAGCGCGACCGCCCCGACCTCGACCTCGACGTCCGGCGTCCAGTCCAGGTCGTGCAGCACGCCCTCCCGGTCGCGCACGGCGACGATCGCGTTCGGGCCCGCCATCGGCAACTTGGCCGCGGCCACCGCGTCGGTGCACGTCGTCCCTACCGGGACCACGACGATGCGTTCGGTCTCACCGACAGGTAGGGATGCAGACACAGGAACTCTCCTCACGGATCACACGATCACAGGATCAACAGCGGCGCAAAGATCTCACCAGCAGTGTCAGTGTAGTCACTCCACTCACGCCGCTGTTGACGATCACCGCCTACCGACAGGCCAGTTCACGCGGTGCCCGGGTGCGCGAGCACCGGGTTGGCGAGGGAGCCGATACCGTCGATGTGCACCTCGACGGTATCGCCGGGGTGCAGGGCTCCGGAGCCGGCCGGGGTGCCGGTGAGGATCACGTCGCCGGGCAACAGCGTCATCAGCGCACTGCACCGCGCCACCACTGCGGCCACGCCCCGGATCATCTCCTTGGTCGAGCCGTCCTGCCGCAGTTCGCCGTCGACCACGGTGCGCACGGCGACGTCGGCGGGGTCCAGGTCGGTTCGGATCCACGGTCCCAGCGGGCAGAACGTGTCGAAGCTCTTGGCCTTGGTCCAGTGTCCGCCCGGTTGGCCGATGTCCCATGCGGTGACGTCGTTGGCGCAGGTGTAGCCGAACACGACCCGGTCCGCGTCCGCCTCCGGCACGTCGCGACAGCGGCGGCCGATCACCACGGCCAGTTCGCCCTCGAAGCGCACCTCGCTCGATTCGGCGGGCAGCAGCACGGGTTCGCCGGGGCCGACCACGGCGGTGGAGGGCTTGAGGTTGATCACCAGGTCGGGTGTCGCGGTCGCCGGATCGCCGTAGTTGCGCCCGGCCACCAGCACCTTGCTCGGCAGTACCGGCGCGAGCAGTCGGGCCTGCGGCAACGGCACACTCTCGCGGGTGAGGTGGTACTCGCCGAACGGATCGCCGTCCAGCAGCCGGGCCAGTTGCGCGTCCGGGTCGATCAGGGCGGGCCGGGGTCCGCGATCGGTGTCGATGCGTGCGATCAGCATGGGGTGTCCTTCGGGCGGTGTTCGGGGGCTGCGCGGTGGTCGGGGGCCGCGCCGTGTGCGGGCGCCGGGCCGGGCTCGGGGGCCAGTTCGTCGAGCAGCAGTTCGACGCGGTCGCGTGCCTGCTCGGCATCGGCGTCCGGGGAACCGACCTCGGGGTCGAAGTTCGGGTCGAGGAAGACCTCGGTCAGGCCGGTGTCCGCGAGCGCGGCGACATCGTCCCTGATCTTGGCGGCGGGCCCGCCCAGCGGCGACTGCCCGCCGGTGCCGTCCGGGCGCAGCCGGATCGGGGCGCGAAAGACGAACCGCAGCGTGTCCGGGTCGCGCCCCGCCCGTTCGGCGGCGTCGCGAACGACCGCGATCGAACGCCCGATGGACGCCGGATCGGTCCTGCCACTCGCGATCCAGCCGTCGCACCGGCGCCCGGCACGGCGCAGCACGGCATCGGCGTTGCCGCCCAGCAACACCGGCGGGTGCGGTGCCTGGACCGGCTTGGGTTCGAAGCGCACGGGTGGCACCCGGTAGAACGGGCCCTCGTGTTCGACGATCTCCCGGGTCCACAGCGCGTGCAGGCAGGCGAGGAAGTCGTCGGCGCGGCGGCCCACGCCGTGCGCGGACACGCCGGCGGCGGCGAATTCCTCGTCGGCCCAGCCGTTGCCGACGCCCACGTCCAGCCGTCCGGCGGACAACACGTCGAGGCTGGTGAGCTGTTTGGCCAGCACGGCCGGCGCGTACAGCGGCATCACGAGCACCGCGACGCCCAACCGGATCCGGCTGGTGTGCGCGGCGAGGTACGCCAGCGTGATCAGCGGGTCGTGCACGCTGCGGCCGGCCTCGCCCCAGGAGCCGTCGACCGCGCCGAACAGTCGCTGGTAGGTCCACAGCGAGTGGTAGCCCAGCCGTTCGGCGGTGCGGGCGATGTGCGCGATCTCGGCGGGGCCGGCCCACCCGCCGGAGACCGGTGCGGCGAATCCGATCCTCACCTCACGCCTCCGCCGGGCAGTGGTGCAGCACCAGGCCCAGTTCCCGCAGTGTGGTGAGGAATTCCGCGTCCCGTTGCAGCCAGTGGTGTTTGATCTGGGCGCCCGCGGTGCCGCTGCGGAACCGCTGCTCGCTGACCTTGAGGAACGCGCCCGGGACGAGCGGCAGGACGCGCAGCGGCTGAAGTCGGCCGCTGCGGCGCTTGTCGGCGTATTCCACGTTGACCTCCTGCAGCACCTCGTCGATGCGGCGGCCGGCGGTCGCGATGTCCAGGGGGGTCCGCGGGTCCGTCCATTCGACCGCGACCAGGTAGCCCGGCGGTGTTCCCCACTGGGGGATGCCGGAGAAGTCGGGGCGGGGGCCGGCGCCCAGCACCCTGGTCACCGCGACGTGGACGTCGGATTCGGTCAGCTTCTCCCCGGTGAACGAGATCTGGAAGCCCGCGCGCCCGAGGAACTCCAGGCGTGGTGTGACGCCCACGAAACCGGCGACGCGGTAGACGTCGCCCACGTCGTAGCGGTGCAGACCGTTGGCCTGGCTCATCACCAGCCGGTAGTCGACGCCCTCCTCCAACTCGTCGTAGCCCAGCGTGGGGGCGTCGGCGGGCAGCGCGCTGCCGTCGCACAGGTCGGGCCACGGTACGAACTCGAAGTGGCCCTGGTTGATCGCGAGCGGCCCGGCGGAGGGGTGGTTGTCGACCGGGAGCGTGACGATGCCCTCGGTGCCGGTGGTACTGAACGGCAGGGTCGCCACGCCCGGCGCGAGTTGGGACAACCAGGGTCGGTACAGCGCGGCCGAGGCCGAGTTCCAGCACACCAGCAGCCGCAGGTTCGGCCACAGGTCGGTCAGGCGCGGCCCGCCGGCGCGGTCGAACACCTCGGCCAGTCGGCGGGCGAGGGCCTGGTCCGCGGCCCGAACCGAGGGGCGGCCCTCGTGCAGTTCGCGCACCAGCCGCTCGCCGTTGTGCCGCAGTGTCTCGGCGAGCAGCACGAGTTTGGACGGGTTCACCGAGACGATCAATTGCAGGTCGTGTCCGGCCAAGCGCAGCAGTTTGGTGTACAGCGATTCGGCCAGCGTGGATGCGTCGGGGTCGCGGGGGAACCAGTCGGCCGAGCACCACGGGGGAATCCAGTCGCCGGCTTCCTCGGACAGCGGGCGCTCGGTGATGCTGTAGACCGGGAAGCCGTGGTGGTGGTCGTGCACCGGTCCGGGCTCCCAGGACAGGTCGAGTAACTCCTCGCCGGTGAGCCGTTCGGTGCCCAGCCACTCGAAGTACAGCCCCCACTGCGCGTACAGCGCGGGCCCTCGGTAGTTCCGGCGCCAATGGCTCGTGGTGGGCACGAGCTTGGCGTGGCCCGTCGTGCCGGAGGTGCGCAGGAAGGCGTACGGGTCGTCGGTGGTGAGGACGTTCGGCTCCCCCGCGAGTTGCCGGCTCACGAATGGCGACAGCTCGTCGTAGTTGCGGATGGGGACCGCGTCCTTCCATTCCCGTTCCTTGCGGACCCGACCGATGCCGTGTTCGCGCCCGAACGCCGTGTCGGCCGACACGGCGAGCAGGTCGGCGAACACGGCGTCGACCACGTCCGCGGGTTGTTCGCAGATTTTCCGCTGCATCGCCAACGCATCCTGTGTCCTTTCCAAGAAGCGTTGGTGGAGCACGGTTTTCCACACAGCAGCCACGACGTCCCCCATGGATGAGGCCAGTTCACGTGATGTTGCGGCGGTCGACGGAGCCCGCGTCAGTCGACCCGGACGACGACCTTCCCGAACGCCCGCCGTTCCTCTAGTTCGGCCACCGCCTCGCGGACCCGGGAGAGTGGGAAGTCGGCGTGGACGACCGGTTCCAGCTCCTTGGTGGTGACCAGTTCGAGGACCGTTTCGAGGTCGTGCCGGGACCAGGCGTTGGAGCCGAGGATGTCCACTTCCCTGGACCAGAGGTAGCGCAGGTCGGTGGTGGCCTCGAACCCGGTGGTGGCGCCGCAGGTGACGATCCGGCCGCCGCGCCGCACGCACCGCAACGAGGTCGGCCAGGTGTCCTTGCCCTGGTAGTCCACGACGACGTCGACGCCGACGCCGCCGGTGATCTCCTTGACCCGGGCCCGCACGTCCTCCCGGCCGACGTCGATGCTCTCGCCGACCCCGAGTTCGCGCAGTCGGGCGAGCTTGTCCGGCGAACCGGAGCAGGCGATCACCTGCGCGCCGGCGCGGATGGCGAACTGTACGCAGGCCAGGCCCACTCCGCCGGTGGCGCCGAACAGCAGCATCGTCTCGCCGGCCCGCAGGCGCGCCCGGGTGAACAACATGCGGTGCGCCGTCGCGTAGGAGATCGGCAGCGCCGCGAACCGGGTCGGGTCGCCCCGGTCGTCGGGCAGCGGGATGGCGTTCTCGGCGGGGGCCACCACATACTCGGCGAGACCACCCCAGTGGTGCTCGCCGAGGATGCCCCGCCCGATGATCGGGTCCAGCAGGACCCGGCGGCCGACGAGTTTCTCGCCCACCTCGTCGGTGGCCTGTTCGACGATCCCGACGACGTCGCCGCCCGAGACGTGCGGCAGCTCCAGCCGTACGCCCGGCAGCCCGCGTCGCACCAGGATGTCCAGGTGGTTCAGCGCGCATGCCTCGACCCGCACCCGGAGCCATCCCGGGCGGGGAACCGGGCGCCGGATGTGGCCCGGTTGGAGCCGATCCGGTCCTCCCCACGCGTGGATGATCGCCGCCCGCATCAGGTCTGTCACTGCGTCAACTCCTCAGGAGGGAGGGGCGTCCCGGCGTCCGCCGGGCAGGGCCTACGGGCCCGTCACCCCGCGGATGGCCTCGGTCACCGTGCGGATGAGGAAGCGCAGGTCCTCCGGGCTCATCGAGGGTGACGGCAGCATGGTGATCACGTCGCCGGGTACGGCGTTGACCAGGACGCCGGAGTCGCGCGCGAGGGTGCAGATGCGTTCGACGATGCGGTCCCCGGGCGGGAAGAGTTCGCGGGTGTCGCGATCGGCGACCAGCTCGATGCCGGCGAGCAGCCCGAGTTGGCGGACATCGCCGACGTGGGTGAGTCGGCGGACCGGTTCGAGTTCCTCGGTGAGGACTTCGGCCAGGGCTCGGGCGCGGCCGAGCACGTCCTCCTTCTCGTACAGGTCCAGGCTGGCCAGCGCGACCGCGGCGCCGAGCGCGTAGCCGGAGTAGGTGCTGCCGCTGAGGAACACTCCGCCGCGGAACGCCTCGAAGATCTCCTCGGTGGCCAGGGTGGCGGACAGCGGCAGGTAGCCGCCCGTGAGCGCCTTGCCGACGGTCAGCAGGTCCGGGCTGACGCCCTCGGCCGCGCACGAGAACGTCGCTCCGGTGCGCCCCCAGCCGGTGAGGACCTCGTCCGCGATCAGCAACACCCCGTGGCGCCGGGCGATCTCCGCGACCTTGGCCAGGTGGCCCTCGGGCGCGGCGATCACGCCGGCCAGGGCCTGGACCCGGGGTTCGACGATGACCGCGGCGATCCGGCCCTTCTCCCGGACCAGGATCTCCTCCAGCGAATCCGTGCAGTCGATCGCGCAGTCCGCCCTGGTCCTGCCGATCGGGCATCGGTAGCAGTTGGGCTGGTGGAAGGACAGGGAGGGGTACAGCAACGGCTCGTAGGTCTTGCGGATCATGTCGACCTGTTCGGTGTTGACGCCGCGCAGGCTGATCGTGCCGAGGGTCTCGCCGTGGTAGCCGTTGGTCATCGAGACGAAGGTGGAGCGTTCCGGTTCGCCCTTGGCCACCCAGTACGCGTAGGCCGCCTTCAACGCCGTCTCCACGGCGGTCGACCCGGATTCGGCGAAGAACACCCGCTGCAATCCGGGCGGCGCCATGCCCGCGAGCCGGGCGGCCAGTTCCACCGCGGCCGGATGCGAGACGCGGTAGAGCGTGGTCTCGCCCGCCTTGCGGGCCTGCGCCACCAGGGCCTCGACGAGTTCGGGGCGGCCGTGCCCGTGCAGGTTCATCCCCATCGAGGAGCGGCCGTCGAGATAGCGTTTGCCGTCCGGGTCGATCAGCCAACATCCGTCGGCGCGTTCGACGACCAACTGGTCCTCGGCCATCCAGGCGTCCATCGGCGTCCACGGGTACCACATGTGGTCGCGATCGAGCCTGCGCAGCCGGTCGACATCCGTCTTGTCCACTTGGAGCCCTTCCGTGTTCGGGTGTCCTGTCGGGTATTTCGACGGTCGGGGGCGGGGCGTCGCCGTGCGCCGTGCAGGTGGACCTTGTGGCCGGGGAGTTGGCCGCCTTCGCCGGGCTTGGCGCCCTGGGCCATCTTGATCTGGATGTCGTCGGCGTTGACCAGG